>NZ_AGIK01000001.1:629603-944404 GCF_000230675.1 Synechococcus sp. WH 8016
TTCTCGGGGTTGGAGTTGTAGCCCATCAGTCCGATTCGCCAGATTTTTCCAGCAAGAACACCAAGGCCGCCACCCACTTCAATGCCGTGGTTGTTGAGCAGATGTTGCGTAAAGGCCTTGCCATCCACATCATCTGGGATGCGAACGGTGGTGAGTGTGGGCAGCCGAAGCTCCTCGGGCACATGCATTTCGAGACCGATCGCTTCCAAACCGGACCAAAGTGCCTCAGCGTTGCTGAGGTGACGGGCCCAAGCCATATCCAAGCCCTCTTCTGCCAACAGCCTGAGCGCTTCACGCATGCCGAAATTCATATTGACCGGTGCTGTGTGGTGATAAACGCGGTCACTGCCCCAGTACTGATTGAGAAGGGAAACATCGAGATACCAATTAGGCACCTTGTCTTTTCGTGCGGCGAGCTTCGCTTCAGCGCGGGGTCCCATGGTGAATGGACCAAGACCTGGAGGGCAGCTCAGTCCCTTCTGACTACAGCTATAGGCCAGGTCAACCTTCCATTCATCGAGATAGAGGGGGACCCCACCGAGAGAGGTCACGGTGTCGAGCAGGAGCAAGCAATCGTGCTTGCGGCAGAGATCTCCGATTCCTTCCATCGGTTGACACACGCCGGTGGAGGTTTCGGCATGCACCATCGCCAAGATGGTGGGCTTGTGCTCAATCAGAGCCGCTTCAAGCTCTTCCTTGGTGAATGCCTCACCCCAAGGCTTTTCGATCACCTTCACATTGGCGCGGTAACGACCGGCCATGTCCACAAGGCGGTTCCCGAAGTAGCCCTTGACAGCGACAAGAACGGTGTCGCCGGGTTCAACCGTATTGGCAAGCGTTGCCTCCATGGCAGCGCTCCCCGTGCCGCTCATCGGCAAGGTCAAGCGGTTGTCGGTCTGCCAGGCATAGCGAAGAAGCTCCTGCACTTCGCCCATCAACTCCACATAGAGCGGATCGAGGTGGCCAATCGGAGTCCGAGACAAAGCCTTGAGCACCGTTGGATCGGCGTTCGAAGGTCCTGGTCCGAGCAGCAAACGATCGGGAGTGCTGATCGGGGCAATGGCCCTTCGGTGGGACGAGTCAACCGACAGGGGGGAATGCGTCGTCGCCAAAGCCAGGGTCACCAATTAATGGCCAGCAGCCTACGCATAGACAGGCCTAAAAAGGGAGCAAAACAGTTGCTTTGCAACGCCTCTCGTAACGAGATCAAGGATGGAGCGCTTAACGCTGGCTGATGTCGTTTGCGGAAAGACCTGAGGCCAGATGGTCGAAGGGCTTGCGAAGCATCAGGCAATCGCTCGGACTTGATCCCTCCGCCACCATGCGCTCGCAGAGAACATCGGCAAGCAGGATCATGCTGCGAACCGTGGGTCCTGTGGGAACACCCAAGCTCTTGTAGGTGTCGTCCAAGCCGTTCAGCACCCGTTCATTCAGGATCGTGCTGTCGTCGGCAATCAGGGCGTAACTAGCGTAACGGAGGAAATAATCCATGTCGCGCAAGCAAGCTGAAAGCCGCCGAGTGGTGTAGGCGTTGCCACCAGGCAAGAGCAGTTCAGGGTCGCCTACAAACAGTCTTTGACTGGCTTCTCTTACCAGCTCAGTCGCTTCGCGATTGATGAGCTCCACGGCCTTGAGTCGCAGCTCTGCTTGGCCGAAATAACCCTCGATCCGATCGATGGCCGATCGATCGAAATAGCGACCCAATTGGTCGTAACGGCCGATCAACCCGGTGATGGCATCACGCATGATGGGGGACGCTAGGGATCACTGGCTGGAAGGTAACACCACAAAGGTGGGCAGAACGCTTTCATCACCAGGGATCCAAGGAATTTGACAGAAACGGTTACCAAGCGCTGACCCGAGCCTCACCCAAAGACCTGACCAGGAGGGCGGCGGCGGCAAAAAGTGCGCATTGATACAAAACAGTGTCAGATCGATGCCTACGGTTGCGCGAGATACTCTCGGCTGCAGCCTCAACCATGGCTAAAACTGCTCAGGACGTCCTTCGTCAGATCAAGGACGAAGGGATCGAGCTGATCGACCTCAAATTTTCCGATCTGCACGGCAAGTGGCAACACCTCACCGTGTGCTCGGACATGGTCGATGAGGATGCTTTTCGGGAAGGCCTGGCCTTTGACGGATCCTCCATACGCGGCTGGAAAGCGATCAACGCTTCCGACATGTCCATGGTTCCAGACCCCGCCACGGCATGGGTGGATCCGTTTTATCGCCATAAGACCCTCAGCCTGATCTGCTCGATTCAGGACCCAAGAACGGGTGAGCCCTACGAGCGTTGTCCCCGTGCTTTGGCACAGAAAGCGTTGGCTTATCTCTCCAATACAGGGCTGGCAGACAAGGCATTTTTTGGTCCAGAGCCTGAATTTTTCCTCTTCGATGACGTTCGCTACAACTCAAGCGAAGGTGGGTGCTTCTACAGCGTTGACACCATTGAGGCTGGCTGGAACTCCGGACGGGTCGAAGAAGGCGGGAACCTCGCCTACAAAATCCAAACGAAGGAAGGTTATTTTCCTGTAGCACCAAACGACACAGCGCAAGATATCCGCTCTGAGATGTTGTTGATGATGGCCCAATTGGGGATCCCAATTGAGAAGCATCACCATGAAGTTGCTGGTGCCGGTCAGCACGAATTGGGAATGAAATTCGACGAACTCATTCAAGCTGCCGACAACGTGATGACTTACAAGTACGTCGTCCGCAACGTGGCCAAGAAGTACGGCAAAACAGCAACCTTCATGCCGAAGCCTGTCTTTAATGACAACGGCACAGGCATGCACGTTCACCAAAGCCTGTGGAAGGGTGGTCAACCCTTGTTCTTCGGGGAAGGCACCTACGCCAACTTGTCTCAAACAGCCCGTTGGTACATCGGCGGAATCTTGAAGCATGCTCCAAGCTTCCTGGCCTTCACCAATCCCACCACCAATAGCTACAAGCGACTCGTCCCAGGATTTGAAGCACCGGTGAATTTGGTGTATTCAGAGGGCAATCGATCTGCCGCCGTTCGAATCCCCCTCACCGGCCCGAGTCCAAAAGCCAAGCGCTTGGAATTCAGATCAGGGGATGCGTTAGCCAATCCCTATTTGGCCTTTGCCGCCATGATGATGGCTGGGCTTGATGGCATCAAAAACCAGATTGATCCTGGTGATGGCTTCGATGGTGACCTGTTTGAACTTCCCGCAGAGCAGCTTAAGGACATCGCCACCGTTCCTGCTTCTCTAAACGGAGCTTTAGAAGCTTTGAACGCTGATCATCACTACTTATTAGAGGGTGGTGTTTTCACCAAAGACTTCATCGACAACTGGATCAACATGAAGTACGAAGAAGTGCAGCAGCTGCGTCAGCGCCCCCATCCCCACGAATTCACCATGTACTACGACGCCTGATCGAAACGGTCCTCCCGTAGTATTCAGGCCTTAAACAAGCCTCCTAATGATCCCCAAAATGGGGATCATTTTTTATGGGCACAGATCGGCGTAAGCCAGTCAAACCTGCGTCAAAACAATGAAAAAGAAGATGCCAGTAACAAACCCCACAGTTATGACTACCCCGCACACCTTGCTATTAATTTGAATCGCAGTTAATGATTCAAGACATGGTCCATGGCTCAACCGCCAATGGATTCAGCCTGATCATTCATGCCTGCTTGGAGTCCTGAAGCAAAACCTTAAGCTTCTCCAGAATGTAGTCTCGCACTTCCGGATCTCCCACCAACCTCAATTCTCCAGTGAGAGGCCACCAGTTCAGCTTGAGATTACTGATGCCGTCATCGAAGAAAGCGAGCTCATAGGCACCTTTATGTTGCCAATGGCATGGAACGCCCAATTGCGCGACCAACGCCTGCAACTCCTCCAAACTCCCTTGAAAATCCATAAGGAAAACTTAATTTTAATGCTTTAACATTCCGCCCGTTCAACTTCTGTAGCCAATTTGACAATGACTTTGAGGTTTTAAGCGTCGAAGCCCATGATCTAGGGGCAACCATTCAACATCGCCCGTGTTGTTTGGAGTTGACACGCTTAAAGTCTTTTAATTCCTTTAAAGGCTCCTCACGAGTGCACGTCCATGTCAATAATCCCTCTCGAAACCGAGCTCTCCTCTCTTTACGCCCTCTTTGATATCAATGGCGATGGGGCCATCACGCCAACCGAAGTGGAGCAGGTGCTGAACTCCATGTCGGGGATCATCGCTGAACAGGAAGCCAAGGCCCTTCGCCAGTTCATAGATAGCCAAGCTGATGTCAGCCGAGAGGACTTTCTGCGCTGGGCAAGCAAGCAGCCTGGGCTGGGAACCCATCAGTTGTTGAGAGATCTGTTTCAGCTGGTCGATACAGATGGGAGCGGGTGTCTCAGTCACGATGAGCTTTCGTTGATGGTGTCGCTACTGGGCACAGCAGAAGCATCCATCGATTCCCAGGAGTTGCTGGAGAGGCTTGATCGCGATGGGAACGGACGGATCAGCGTTGATGAGTTTTTAACCCTGCTCGAAGACCACAACCGCCTCAATTGCTCCCTTGCAGACCTCAAACGTTTAAAGAAAAGCCTGGTCCAGATCAGCAGCACGGCTGGGCTGAGTGGAGTCAGTCTTGTGGAGGTGGACTGTGACCTGGGAGCGGGGAAACCCGGCGCAGGTGCAGGCATTGAAATGCTCAAAAGTGCTGTCAAACACCAACAAGATCTCCAAAAAATGAGCGCAGGCTTAATCGCCGAGATTCGAGAGGGGCAAACACCATCGGCCCATGCCGCTACCACAGGAAAAAGCACCACACCCCACGCTCGTCACATCAAAACCATCGCTGGCGTGATGCAGGACGCAGCGAATTTGGTGTGCAGCACGCTTCAGCAGCAGAGCTTCCCAATCGTCCTTGCGGGAGACCACTCCACCGCCGCCTCAACAATTGCAGGGATCCGTCGTGCCCATCCACAGTCGCGGCTTGGGGTGATCTGGATCGATGCCCACGCTGATATTCATTCTCCGTTCACGACCCCTTCGGGGAATATGCATGGGATGCCCTTGGCGATCGCCTGCGGGCACGACAACCTTTCCGAGGCGATGAATGATCCAGACCCTGTCACCCGACAACTCTGGAAGGATCTGCAGCAACTGCACGGTCTCGAATCTGCAGCGATCGACTTCGGTGATCTGATTTATGTCGGCGTCAGAGACACCGAGGCTGCTGAAGACGCCACCTTGGCCCGTTATTCCATCCCAGTGATCAGCACTGAGGAGGTGAGAGGCGATGGAGCCATCAATGCAGCCAACCGCTGCCTCTCCCACCTCGCCGACGTGGACCTGATCTATGTGACCTTCGATGTGGATGCGTTGGATTCAACGATCTGCAAGGGCACAGGCACCCCAGTCCCTGGAGGGCTCTGGGCCCATGAGGCCGTTCTCCTGCTGCGCAAGCTTCTCTCAGATCCCCGCGTGTGTTGCTGGGAAATTTGTGAAATCAATCCCTACCTTGATGAGCTAAACACCCTGGCCGAGCTCTCTTTGGGGATCTTCCGGGCTGGACTGGAGGTGCTCGAGGAGCGGTTCAGCTCGAGAGCTTCATCCCATGCAAGCTGACCCAGCATCGATCTATCAGCTCCTGCAAGCTCTCCTACCGCCGCCGCCAGCGCCGGTAGGAGGAAAGGGGTTGTTTGCTGAACAGCATTTCCAGGCGGGTCCCTGGGAAAGCGGTCTACGCAGCTTTTCCCAAGTGATTTTTATCAACCATCCTCTCAGTGGTGGCCTGCTGCTGCTGGCCTTTCTGATCCAGTCACCTTGGATGGCTCTCTTGGCTGTCTTAGGGATGGCTGCAGCAAACGCCGTTTCCAAGCTGCTGAATCTTGGCCAAAGCCTGCGCGATCAGGGAATCCATGGCTTCAACGGTGCCCTTGTGGGATGTGCTGCGGCAGTTCTAGCTGACTCCAGATCCGTGGTAGATGCCGGCCTGATCGCAGTGTTGGTGGCGTTCGGAGGCGGACTCACAACGCTGATACTCGAACTGTGGCGACGCCGCTTTCATCGCCGCGGAGACCCGCCGGCGCTCACCCTGCCGTTCTGCCTGATCACCTGGGGACTGGTGGCCTTGGTGAGCCCTCAAATACCAGACAGCATCGAAACGGTGAAAGCGGCGGCTTCACCTGGCTTCGTTCAGGCGTTGGCTTTCGGCCTTCCTCACAGCTTCGGACAGGTGTTTCTCTGCTCCGACCTGGTGAGCGGGTGGCTCGTTCTCCTGGCGGTTGCGGTCGCAAGCCCCATCGCCGCCGCGCTCGGAGCGTGTGGCGCCCTGATGGGAATGATCACCGCCTTGGCAAGCGGAGCTGACAACGCTGCTTTAGCCCAAGGGTTATGGGGTTACAACGGCGTTTTGGTGGCGATCGCCCTCGGCGGTATCTTCCACGTGCCCGGACGCAGAACCCTGATCATCGCTCTCATTGGAGCCGGGCTTGCCAGCCTTCTACAGGGTCTACAGGGGATGTTTATGGGCAGCCTGCCAGCGCTCACTCTGAGCTTCGTGCTCACAACCTGGATGCTGCAGCGTCTGGCTGGCCGAACCCTGCCGGCACTGATTCCTGTGGCCCTGCATGCCGTTGTTAGCCCTGAGGAACACCGCAAACGGTTTCTGGAAGCGAGTGAATTGTTAGGAAGCTTCCGCCGCAACTTGCGACAGAGACTGGACGGCATGGCCCCCAACGCTGGGGGGGAACAGCCTCAAAGCGAGCTGAACAGCGAGATGCAAGCCCTTTTCGATGAGCTCGACCTGAACCGTGATGGCCACCTCAGCCTTGAGGAGCTTCGCCATGCGCTGTTGTCAGGCGGGACGAGCAAGCAAAGCCATCAGCGCCGAATCTCATCCCTCAACGATCAATTAACGGCAACGATGGCGTCGATGGATCTCAACGGTGATGGCCACATCGACTCCGCTGAATTCAGCCAGCTCATCCAACGCTTGCAACGACTCCGGCAGGGAGAAGAACGCCTGCTGCTGTACTTAATGCCCGTTGATGCCAATGGCAACGATCGTCTCGATCAAGAGGAATTAACACGTCTCCTGCAAAGCATCGGCCAACCGCCCCTAACCGCCGGGGAACAAGCGTTGGTGTTCCCAAACCAGCAGAAAAGTCTCAGCTGGCACGATTTCGTGGATCGCTTGTTGTTGAGCTAAGCAATGCTAAGGATAAAACAACTCAAAAAAATCCTTATAGCAGCCTAGTGATTAACTGAACTTTCAATGAGAAGACCCACCAATCGTTCGCTTGCTGTTTAGATAATCTCAGACATCAACATGATTGGGTTATTGTGATTGCAATAAAATAATGGCAAAGGCCATAGGGATATCCTCCATTCACCAGCCCATGAAACCCCTCGTCCCAATCTCCGCCACGTCACTGTTCTTGCTCACAGCACTCTGCTGGGCTCCTTCATCAGCACAAGCACAATGGCAAGGCGTCAATAAAAAAAAGTGGGCCGAATTGATCGAATCCGACATCCAAAAAGGAGCATCGGCAGAAACAATTTGCACAAATTCCACGAATTTTGCGACAACATCAAATGAAGATTCCTTCAAGAATTGGGCTTCGTCGATAGCACAAAAGTATTGCACCGAGGGAGTTGCAAAAACAGAAGCAACGGCTCCCATTGCCAACAATGAGGAAGAATGCCGTCTCGACAGTTCCGACATCTACAGAATCAGCCTTGGAGAAAAGGTTCTAAAGAGCAACAAGGGATGTTGATCTTCATTCAATTGAATGCATGAGCCCACTCAACATCCAAGGCAGAAAATAGATCCCATCGCATTCTGCTTCTCGTTAACGTGAGTTGCCTGGTGAATCCGATGACGATTCCATTTGGCGAGCACCAACCATCGGATGAGCAATCATCTCAGCTGTTCACTCCGCGCCTACGCAAATGGCTTGACGAGCGCTTGAGACATCTTGCAAGCCAACAAAGAATTCAAGATGCCAGAGCTTTGCGTAGCGAATTCTCCATTGAAGAGCTCTCCACGCGCTGACTTTTGATTGGCTGCGCTCCCTCAGAGTCGAGCAGGCCAGTGATGGAGAAGCGAATAAACTCTATTTGCGGTGGGGTTTCAATCACAAACAGGTATTCATCAATAAACCTCAATACAAGCAAGTTCAAGAATCTAGAAACCATATTGCTTAAAAAGCAACACCATCTATGAACTATTTCTCTTGGCGATCCAGTCACCAAGCGGTATCGCGATCAAACCACCAACACCCAACCAGACAATCCAGAAACCAATAAAGACCAAACCCGTTGGCTCTTCCGGGAATGGTAAATAGCGGTAATCATAGGGAAATGAAAATGCCCACACCCAATAAAAAACTTTGACGGAATTAGGCAAGGACTGACTACTAAACACCTAAGACGCAATAAGTCTTGAAGTAGCGAAGCTTAAGGCATTCCATGCTCAGACATGTCGCGGCTCCATGCCCGCAGCCAAAGCCCATAATCGTCTTGCTTTAATCGATCTTGACTGATAATGAAGCCAAGTGATTGCGGGGATATAGGGATGCTAACCAGTCCCTTTTGAGCCTTTCAATCAACGTCCAAAAGAGACTGGTGATGTCTCAGCTGTGGCGAAGGTGAGCCATGGCGCTGTCGTGAAGATGCTTTTGATGGGCATGGCGATTCGCCCAAACGCGCTGTTGAGCCTGAGCGCTATTGGAATCAAGAAGATCAGGATGCCCCTCGAGCTGAGCCTGACTCGATTGGCTCAACCTTTGCTCATGGGCGTGATGATCGGCCCAGGAGAGAAACTCAACAGCGGCCTTCTGGTGACGCTCCAACACATTGCCGCTGTAATCAACTGGGAGAGAACGAAGAACGGCTTTCATGACGCAAGGCCTCGTTTCGATGCAAATATTCTGTATCGGTTGATACGGAATTTGCATCAGCTTCACAATTCTTGCCGGAATGGCCTGACTTGCATCCTCGGTTGGATGGCCTCATCCATTGGAATAGGCGTATTGATCCAACTACAGCCCAATGGCGTCGAGCCTGACCGAAATCGCCTACCGCACCATCCAGCAGGGCCGGAGCCTGGCAGGACTGGCCCATAAGGAGCTGAGCACCAAAGCCATGGAGCTGTTGGCACCCGATGTCGTGCCCAGAACAGAACCGGTTCCTGACGCCTTGATGAATGAATTGCGACGCTCCTTGAGCGCGCTTCAGGACATCGATTGGCAGGAGTCAGAACAGGGGCTCTATCCCTCATCTTTGCTATTTGATATTCCCTGGCTGGAGTGGGCCGAGCGCTATCCCCGCGTGTGGCTTGACCTTCCCTCAAATTGGGCCAGGCGACGATCACGCAACGTCCAAGACATTCCCGATACGCACGACAAAGAGCTCTACCCGGATTACTACCTCCAAAACTTCCATCATCAAACCGATGGCTATCTCAGTGATCATTCCGCTGAACTCTATGACTTGCAAGTCGACATCCTGTTCAACGGATCCGCAGACTCGATGCGCCGCAGGCTGATTGCCCCCTTGAAGCGTGGCTTGAAGCGGTTTAGTGATCGCCCAGACGCCAGTCTGCGCATTCTCGACGTAGCGACGGGAACCGGTCGGACGCTTCACCAGATTCGAGCGGCTCTGCCAAAAGCCTCACTCTTTGGCCTGGATTTGTCTGAGTCCTATTTGCGTCAGGCCAATCGTTGGCTCAACAAGGGAAGCGACAGCCTTGTGCAGCTGCTTCAAGGCAATGCTGAATCCATGCCCTTTGGTGACGAAAGCATGCAGGCGGTGACCTGCGTTTTCCTGATGCATGAGCTTCCTGCTGAAGCGCGGCAGGCGGTTCTTAATGATGCCTATCGATTGCTTGAGCCCGGTGGAGTTCTTGTTCTCGCCGACTCCATTCAGCTCAAAGATTCACCGCAGTACAGCGTGGCGATGGATAACTTCCGACGGATCTTTCACGAGCCTTTCTACAGAGATTTCATTTCAGATGACATCGAATCACGCCTGAGCAACGCTGGCTTCACAGGGATCTCAGCTGAATCCCATTTCATGGTGAGAGTTTGGACTGCCAACAAGCCTTGAAGTGATTCCCTGACACACCCTTCTTGAGGGCGACCAACGCCCCATAAGGTGCAGGAACCCTTGCCGAGGGCCTTGATGATCAACCCTTTTTATGTCCGCTGGCTTCAAGGCTGGACATTTCAGTTGGTCCTAATGGAAGGCAAAGTGCAAGTGGAAGCGCATGGATTTGGAATCCGTATTCGTACCTCCCTTTTGCATGGCGAAACACCTCAGGATGCTGCTGATCGTCTCGTTCTCGAAGAAGACACGCGGCGCCACGCACTCCATCAAGCTTGGTTGAAAGGCCAGGCTGTTCCTGCCGACCACAATGAACTTCCTTCTTCTTCTGAAGGGCCTCTCACCGCGCCTGAATCGCTTGTGATTGTTCATCACAAAACCCTCGTTGGTTAAACCCAGGGATGCGCTCTAGCTGCCCGACGACAGCTTGGCCAAGACAAATCCAATCAACACTCCTGGGCCGCCCCAGCGAAGCGAACGCCAAAACTTTGGGGCCGTTGTTGGTTTAAAAATCCACTCAAATTCATCTTGCCCTTCAACAAGTTGTTGCAGCAGGTTGCGACGTTGCAATCGTCGCCTTGAACGGACATCGTTGGCTTCCCAACTCCTTGGCTGAATGTGAATCAGAGCGGCCAAGGCGTGTAACGGACGTAGCTGTTTGCGACGGGAACCTGATGCCATGAAAGCGTTCACTGTGCACGTCACAGCCATGGACGTGAAGCATCAGGATAAAGGCAACCGATCGTCAGAAGACCATGTCAACGGCTGAATCGCGCTGGCCAGAATCCGCCCCTGAACTGGCGCAGGAGCTTCATCGTTGCTTGAGTCTTGGCGACCGTGACTGGCATCGTTTAAAGACCGATGCCGACCGTCGCAGCGCTGAACTGATGGCTGCTGCTCTCTCTCAACTCATCCAGGGTGGAGAGCGCAACGATGTTGAGGAGCTCACCGAGCAAGCCCTGCGCTGGATCAGACGGGAACTGAAAGACCCTGGCTGTCCGCATCGTTGAGGGAGGTCACGCGAGACACGGGACGGCGGCATGCCAACTGAACGCGATTCCCGCGTCGACTCCAGCGCACATCGTCAAAACACTGATAAATCAAAAACAAGCCACGGCCTTGATTGGCTTCGATGCACTTAGGAAGCTCGCCAAGACGTGCATGGGTGGGGACTCCTTCCCCTTCATCCTGGATCTGCCAAATCATCCATTGAGGCGTGAGGATGCGGCGCACACGCAAACACTTGTTGGGATCGCCTGCGTTCCCATGACGCACAGCATTGACGAGAGCTTCCTGAAGACCGAGCTGCAGCCGACCGGTTGTCTCATCACATTCCACGGGATCGAGAAGCAACTCCAGCAAGGGAGAGAGTTGCAGCGTGGACGGAAGAATGAAATCAGCCCAGCGCGTTCGTTGAAACGAGGGGGTGAAATTAAAACTGAACGACCCTGAAGTCGATCCAAGCCGCGATGACATCAGGACCGAAGCATTCTGTTTTGACCATACCCCTCAATCCGATCCATGCCACAGAGCATTAACTCATTGACGAGCAACCAGGGACGGATGGTTGAGAAGGGCATCGATCAGTCGCACACCACGAAGCTGGTTGATCAGCGGCATGTGGCCTTCTGGAGCCTTCAATGACCAATCGAAGGCATTCGGATAACGCGTCCAGACTCCCTCCTGCTTCCAGCCAATCCGAGGCCAGAGCTTGTCGTAACGGCCATCGAGAGTGGCCAGCAAACGGGCCTGCACTGTGAACCCAAACCGGCCTTGGGAGTAGGCGATCCAAAGACGATCCATCGTGACAAGGTCCAGCCCCCTCATGGTCAAGACTTCGCTGAAATAGACGTATCCCCGCCGTTCAGCCTGCTCTCCGGCCAGCTTGCGAAGAAAAACGCTGGTGAGGCGATCAGCCTCTTCGAACCGTTCTTCGAGAAGGGCCTGCTGAAGGGGGGAATAATCCAGGTCCGATTCCGAACCTGTGGAAAACCATCCCCCAGAAGCACCGAAAAGAGGACTCAAGGCCGACGGTTGATGACGATGCAGGGTCTGCAAAATCCAACCAGCAGCCCACTCGTCTCCTTCACGATCAAAGGAGGCAAGAGCAGCCGCACCCATGGCAGCCAGCTGATCAGCCGCTTTCTCGACAGCTGGGATCAAGGAGCGTTTTTGTCGTGATGAGCCACTGGAGAATTTCTCTAGAAGCTGGTCGACGCTGAGATTGGATGAAGAAGAAAGACCAGAAAGCATGACGTACTACCGGCTCTAACTGGCTCGGCGTTATCCCACTATGTCAGGGATGGGATCCACAAACGTGAGCAATATCGATCAGTTTCGAGAAGCGCGCGGAACGCTGGTTGATGTGCGCACCCCCTCGGAATTTGCGCAGGGCCATTGGCCTGGAGCCATCAACATCCCTCTGTTTGACGATGAACAGAGGGCCATCGTCGGTCGCACCTACAAACAAAAGGGCCGAAAACAGGCCATCGAGCTCGGCCTGAGCTTCACTGGCCCAGCCCTTGTTGATCTTTCCAACGCTCTAACAAGGGCGGCTGGAGGCACGGACCAGCCGCTTCGGCTGTACTGCTGGCGGGGAGGGATGCGCTCAAACAGCATGGCTTGGCTCGCGGCTCTCCAGGACCATCCCACCCTTGTGCTGAAAGGCGGATACAAGGTGTATCGGCGCTGGGTGCTCGAACAATTTGAACGCCGCTGGCCCATTCGGTTGCTTGGTGGAAGAACGGGCACAGGGAAAACAGATCTGCTGATCGCCTTGCAATCTCTCAACGTGGCTGTGGTGGATTTGGAGGGGTTGGCTCATCACCGTGGAAGCAGCTTCGGTGGTCTTGGTCAACCCAATCAGCCCAGCACTGAGCATTACGAAAATGAACTAGCTGAAGCCCTAAATGGCTACGGGAAACAACACGCCCCTCAAATTTGGCTGGAAGCCGAGAGCTCTTCTGTGGGCTGCTGTCGCATCCCAAAGGCACTGTTCGAGCAAATGCAACAGGCACCGGTGCTCGAAATTCGCCGCAGTCTCGATGAGCGAATTGATCAGCTCGTGGATGTCTACGCCTGCCAAGACGCCGATGAGCTGTGCAAAGCGACGGAACGCATCCAGCGCAGACTTGGTCCCCAAAGGACACAAGCTGCCTTAGAGGCGATCAGAGATCAGCGCTGGCGCGATGCCTGCAGCGCGATGCTCGACTATTACGACCGCTGCTACGACCACGAGCTCAAACAAGCCCGCGACACAGCCAATCTTGATCTCAGTGGGCGCAATCCGAAGGATGCGGCAATCGAACTGCTGAACACCAGTCGCGTTGTACCGATCGATGCCCCTTAAGATCCCGCGTAGGTACTGGAGCAGCATTCATGGCAGACGGAAGCAAGGCAGTGATCCAGTTTCTGCGCGGAGTGGATGAACCCGTCGTTCCCGACATCCGCGTCACACGCAGCCGTGACGGACGCACGGGTCAAGCCATCTTCGTGTTTGAACAACCGGAAGCCCTGGCTCCTGAAGTCATGGAAGCGATCACGGGCATGTTCATGCTCGACGAAGAGGGCACGCTCGTGACCCGTGAGGTGAATGGCAAGTTTGTGAATGGCAAACCAAGCGCATTGGAAGCTACTTACACCTGGAAAAGCGAGCAGGATTTTGAGCGTTTCATGCGCTTCGCCCAGAGATATGCCGATTCCTCAGGTCTCGGTTATTCCCAGGATTCAGGCGAAGCTGCAGCGAGTGACAACGCGAACGGGTGAAGCTTCAACACTGGTTTGGACTTTGCGCTGTTCTGGCAACAGGCCTCCTTTTCTGGAGTCTGCGTGAAGTCCTGATCCATTTGTTTGCAGCCATCGTGCTGGCCATGGCTCTTTGCACCCTCGTTGGAGCCCTGCGTCAGCGCTGGAACCTTCCCCGACCCTTGGCATTGTTGGCCTGTGTTTTGGGTTTGGGGGTGATGGTTGCGGTGGCCTTAACCGTGATCGTGCCGCCGTTTACGAGTCAGTTTCAGCAACTCATTCTTCAGCTGCCATCGGCCGCAAAAGCGCTGAAAGAATTGCTTTTGCAGGCGTTTTCGTCAGTGAGCTCCTTGGTTTATGGCAGTGAGAGCTCCAGCAATTGGAGCCAACTGCTCTTCCCCAAAGGCTTGGCGGACAGCCCAGGTGGACCGGCCATTGCCTCCAGCGTGACAGGAGGCTTTTTGGGACTGCTTGGTTTGGCTGGCAATGTCGGCAGTGGTGTCGTGCAGCTTCTCTTCGTCATCGCCGTCACCTTGATGGTGGCAGTCCAGCCCCATGCCTACAAAAACGTTGGCATTCAGCTGGTGCCGTCCTTCTATCGGCGACGGGCACGGGTCATCCTCAACATGTGCGGCGATGCCCTCAGCAGCTGGATGATTGGCGTTTTGATCAGCTCGGTGTGCGTGGCTGTTTTAGCTGGCATCGGACTCTCACTCCTGGGAGTGAAGCTGGTGATGGCCAATGCCTTGCTCGCTGGCTTGCTCAACGTGATTCCGAATGTGGGTCCCACGCTCAGCACGATCTTTCCGATGTCCGTCGCCCTCCTCGATGCCCCTTGGAAAGCATTGGCGGTCCTGGGCCTCTACATCGTGATTCAGAACCTTGAGAGCTACGTGATCACGCCTTCAGTGATGCAGCGCCAGGTCAATTTGCTTCCAGGCCTCACCCTGGCGGCTCAATTTGTATTCACAGTTCTGTTCGGTCCTCTTGGCCTATTGCTCGCTTTACCCCTCGCGGTTGTGTTGCAGGTGCTCATTCGTGAAATCGTCGTTCACGATCTTCTCGACCCTTGGAAGAGGCAGAAACTGGCCTCATGAACGCTCGCACCCTGCTGATTGCCCTCACATCCATCCTGCTCACGTTGTTGTTGTGGCAGTTGCGCTGGGTGCTGCTGATTCTGTTCGGAGCCGTCGTGTTGGCCGTGACCCTCGACGTACCGATTCAGAAGTTGATGGAACGTTTCAGGCTCAAACGGCCCGTTGCGCTGTTGCTGGTTCTGGTCATCCTGTTCGTCGGCGGAACCTTGGTGGTGAAACTGCTCCTCCCAGAACTGCTGGGTCAATTCGAACAACTCACCGCGTTACTGCCCAATCTGATCGACAAAATCAAATCGATCATCGCCAGTCAACCCAGCCTGTCGGACCTCAACATCAATCCCTCTGAATCGCTGAGCTGGAAAGGGATACAACCCGTTGGAGCACAACTGCTTGGTTACGCCGGTGGTGCGGCGAACGGCTTGATTCAGCTGCTGTTGATGAGCCTGCTGGCGATCCTGCTCGCCCTGGATCCCCATTCTCATCGGCAGATGCTGATCGCCGTGAGTCCGCGTCCCGCAAGGGCTCAGGTCACGGAAATGCTCGATCGCTGCCGGGAAGCTCTCGGCGGATGGCTCGCTGGCATGACCATTTCAGCCACCGCCGTGTTTGTGCTCACCTGGACGGGGTTGGCCATCCTGGGTGTCCCTTTGGCACTGCTCAGCGGCTTGGTCTGTGGCCTGCTCACCTTTGTCCCCACGATTGGACCGACGGCAGCAACGCTTTTGCCGATGGGGATTGCGCTTCTGATCTCTCCAACCCTGATGGTGCAGGTGCTGGTCCTGCGGCTTGCACTGCAAAACCTTGAAGCCTTTGTGGTCACACCGGTGCTGCTCAGTCGCACAGTGAATCTCCTACCCACGGTGGCATTGACAGCCCAATTAAGCCTGGGAGCCCTGCTTGGGCTGCCAGGCGTGCTGCTTGCATTACCGCTCGTGGTGGTGCTTCAGGTGTTCATGCAGCAAGTGGTGATCAAGCAGATTATGGACCGCTGGGAGTTATCCCCCGTATTGCCATCCCGTGCTGCTGAGCTCAAGGGCAGCAGCATCACGGTGGAGAACCGCTGATTTCACTTCGCCAAGAAACACGGTGTGATCGCCATGGGCGAGTTCACCCACGAGCTCACACTCCACGGCTCCGAGGCCGTCCTTGAGGATCGGCAAACCCAACGCGCCCGTGGTGAACGGTGCGGACTCAAAGCGTCCGCCAACCGCTTGCTGAGGCTTGAAAAACACAGCAGCTAAATCCTTCTGATCGGCAGCCAATACGTTGAGGGAAAAGCGGCGCGTGCGCTGAATCATGCCGTTGCTAGTGCTATCGGCACGAACAGCCATCACCACAAGAGGGGGATCGAACGATCCCTGTGTCACCCAACTAGCCGTGAACCCATTGACTTGATCCCCTTCTGCAACACCGCAGATGAACAAGCCATGGGGGATTTTTCTAAGGAGGACTTTCTTGGCGTCGAGATCAAGCGACATCGTGTATTCGAGGCGGACTTCCAACTTAGGAGTCAGCGCTCAGAGCTCAGAGCGACGCACGGGTCCGTAGTGACGCCACATCGAAGGGAGGAGAAGCAAAACCACCACCGCCAGGAGATGGTGCCGAATCGCAAAGATCACACTGGTGAGCGTGATGTGATCAAGCAAGAGCTGAATCTCCACACGTAAATCCAGCAGAGCCAGCACGCCCAAGAGCAAGGGAACCCAGCGTTGGGATGGAGAGCTGGGTGTCATGGCCAAATCACGCACCCGCCGTGCGTTGCCTGGGCCAGATACTGAGGAGGGAAGGGGCCAGGGCGATGCTGGACCAGCTGCCCACAATCACGCCAATCGCAAGCGCCACTGCAAACCAAAACAAGGTGGAACCGCCAAACAAAATCAAACCCAAGAGCGGAAGCAAGGTGGTGCCACTGGTGTAAAGGGTGCGGGTGAGCGTGGCGGACACAGCACGATCCACCTGAGCATCCAGGGGTAGGTCACCATCTTCGCGTTGGCGTTCGCGGATGCGGTCAAACACCACCACGGTGTCATTCACGGAATAGCCAGCGATTGTGAGAAGCGAAACAGCAAACAAACTGTCGACTTCCAAACCACTGATCAGTCCAAGCCAGGCGAAGACACCACACACGATCAACACGTCATGGCCTAAGGCCACGAGTGCCAGAACGGCATAACGTCCGTCGTAGCGAATGCTGATGTAGAGGGCGATACCGGCAAACGCGACCAGCAAAGAGATCAAACTGCTGCGCAGCAACTGACCACCAAGGCTGGGGCCAATCGTGTCAACAGATTGACCACCCACTTCAAAGGGACCCGCAATAGGCTCAAGGGCCTCGATCACCGCTTGTCCTTGGGAAGCGCTTAACGCTGGCATGCGCACCACCACCGATTCCCCTCGATCGAGCAACTGAACCCGAGCCGAAGAAAGATTGGGGAGGCTGCCGGAATCTTGATCGCTTCCTTCCGCAGGCAGGGTGAGGCCTTCAAGCTTCTGCTGGATGTCGATGGCCCTGACGTCTTGGCAACGATCTGTGCAGGACCGTTCAAGCTGGATTTGCGTTCCACCTGTGAAGTCGAGACCGGGTCTTAACGGCGAGCCGATCTGAGGATTCGTCCAGCTCAGCACTAAACCCAGCGTGCTGATCAACAACACCATCACAGAGATCAGCCAAACCTTTCGGCGTTGGCGGCTCAGCGGAAAACGCAAAGGGCGTTCTTGACCAGTTGGGGAGGACACAGCCATGGCTCAAGCAGCGGAGGAAGGCAGCTGCCCTGCGGGCAGAAAGTTGGTGGGACGGCGCAGTGATTGATAGCTCATCAAGAAGCGCAAAAGCGTGCGCGTGCAGGTGAGTGCCGTGAACAGGCTGAGCAGAACGCCGATTCCAAGCGTTGCCGCAAAGCCTTTCACCAGACCGGTTCCAAGGAAAAACAGCGCAGCGCAACTAATCAACGTCGTGATGTGACCGTCAACGATCGAGGAGAAGGCTTGAGAGAAGCCAGTTTCGATGGAGCGGATCAAGGTATTGCCTCGACGTAATTCGTCTTTGATGCGCTCAAAGATCAACACGTTCGCGTCCACGGCCATGCCAATACTGAGAATGAACCCGGCCGTTCCTGGCAACGTGAGGGTGACCGGGATCAGCGCGTAGGCCGCCATGTTGAACAGGGCGTACAGACTGAGGGCCAGCACAGCCACCACACCTGCCAGTCGATAGACGAGCAGCATGAAAATGGCGACCAACACCAGGCCTGCAAGCGCTGCAATCAAGCTGCGACGCACATTTTCAGCGCCAAGACTGGGGCCGATCGTGCGCACCTCAAGAATTTCAACCGGCAGAGGCAGGGAGCCACCGCGCAGCTGCACCTCGAGGTCCCTGGCTTCCTCAGCGCTGAAATTGCCAGTGATCACAGCTGAACCGCCGGTAATACCCGCGGCTTTGAACTGATCCCCCACGCCCGCTTCACTGATGGGTCGACCATCCAGAACGATGCCGAGAAGACGCCCGGTCCCTGCAATCGAACGGGTGAGCTCTGCAAATTTGTCACCCCCCTCACGGTTGAAGGTGAGCGTCACTTCCCAGCTACTGCCGTTTTGCTGCTGCTGGCGACCAGCCGTGACGAGATCCTTTCCCGTGAGGGCCGCCGGCTCGAACCGTTCCACAATTTCTTCGTTGGCACGAGCCAGCAGCTGTTCCAACTGCTCTTGCTCAGAATTCGCCGTGCCATCAAGACCCAACTCTTTTTGCGCCTTCGCCAACTGCTCACGGGAGCGTTCATCGTCTTGATCAGCTTGATCTGACGCGTCCTTGCTTTCGTTCAAGGCCAGAACGCTTTTCAACTGCGCTCTGAGTTGGGTCAGGCCCCGTAATTCCTCCTCTGTGCCAGGCTTCTGCGCCCGAAATTCCAGCAAGGCTGTGCTCCCGAGCACGCGCGCTGCTCTGGATGGATCGGTCACACCTGGAAGCTGCAAAACCAGTTGGTTATCGCCCACGGTTTGGAGTGTTGATTCGGCAACTCCCAAACCATTCACACGACGGTCGAGCACCGCCTTCACGGCTTCCAGCTGTTCGGCGTTCACCTTGGTGATCTCACCCGATGGCTGCACTTCCAGGGTGAGCTGACTCCCCCCGCGCAAATCCAGCCCCAACTGAAGAGGAAAGCTTGTGAGAACCGATCCAGCAGCGATGGCCAGAGCGAGGATGAGGGCAAACCACCCCTGTTGACGGGCCATGAATCAGAGCCCCGTGCGCACGATGGCCTGGGCCGTTTCCACGATTTGGTGGGGCTGAATAATCGTCAGATTTTCCAGGTTGCCGTTGTAAGGCGTGGGAATGTCCTGGCTGGATAAGCGAATGGGCCGGGCATCGAGATCGTCGAAGCAATGCTCCGTGATCAGGGCAATCAGTTCAGCTCCGATGCCACCGGTCTTCATGCACTCCTCCACCACGATCACCCGATGGGTCTTACGGATGGAGCGAGCGATCGTTTCCATATCGAAAGGCTTGAGACTGATCAGATCGATCAACTCAGCATTGATGCCATCCGCTTCCAGCTGCTCCACAGCTTTCAAGCAATGGTGGCGCATACGTGAGTACGTCAGGATCGTGACGTCACTGCCCTCTTTCACCAGATCCGCCTGATCCAAAGCACAGGTGTAGTCACCTTCAGGCAATTCTTCTGTGAGGTTGTACAGCAACACATGCTCAAAAAAGAGCACGGGGTTGTTGTCGCGGATCGCAGCCTTCATCAGCCCCTTGGCATTGGTGGGCGTGCTGCAAGCCACGATCTTGATGCCAGGCACGGCATGGAAATAGGCCTCAAGGCGCTGGCTATGTTCAGCTCCCAGCTGGCGGCCCACCCCTCCTGGTCCACGCACCACAGTGGGAATGGTGAAATTTCCCCCACTGGTGTAGCGGAGCATCCCCATGTTGTTGGAGATCTGATTGAAGGCCAGCAGCAGAAAGCCCATGTTCATGCCCTCCACGATGGGCCTCAGGCCTGTCATGGCTGCACCGACAGCCATGCCCGTAAAACTGTTTTCAGCAATCGGTGTGTCGAGCACACGCAATTCGCCGTATTTCTCGTAGAGATCCTTTGTGACCTTGTAGGAGCCGCCGTATTGACCGACGTCTTCCCCCATCACGCAAACGTGGGGATCTCGGGCCATCTCCTCGTCGATGGCCTCACGAAGTGCGTTGAAGAGAAGGGTCCCTGCCACGGCGTTGCTGCAATCCCGGCCAAGCCGGCGTGAGTGGCCAAGCTATCTCAGCAACGAAAAAATCAGCCTCCTGCGGCAAACGTTGTGAGCAGGAGCACCGAGAGGAGTAACCCCGGAGAAAGCAGCAGGATCAGCTGACCAAGATCATGGGGAGTCATCACCAATAACCGCCTATGGCAGTTCAGGACAGAGATCTGAGGCTAGACAGCATCGGCTTCTTTGCCTGTAAAAAGACTGCGAAGAAACACAAGAAACAGGCCAATCCCAACAAAGGAAAAGCTGAAAGTGGCGAGGAAAGACATTCCGATCAACAACGTTTTCAACGCTGAGGCAATGCTTACGGCGGTGGCAGAACTGAACGTGGGTGGACGGTTTGCGAAATAGGTCACCATCCCTTTGCTCAATCCGAGGCTGATCCAGCCCATCAGCAAACTTGTGAGTGAGCCTGACAAGAAACTAAGAGGACCCTTCTTGCGTTTTGGAGGAACCTCTGGCGTCTCGCTTTCACTGCTGCTCGGATCACTGCTGCTCTTATCACTGCTGCTCATCTCACTCCTGCTCATGGCATCAGCTTGGCGCCATGAGCCAAAAATGAACAACTCCAGGCATCCAAACCGGCTTGCGCGAACCCATCACGGGCAGCATTCAACGCCTGATCAGCATCCAGTCGATTGGCAAACAAGGCGAAGCAACTCGGCCCTGAACCACTCATCGCCGTTCGCAGCTGCCCAGGAAGACCCTGAAGCAAACGAAGGGCCGTTTGCACAGAGGCTGTTTGAGGTGCCACCACATCCTGTAAATCATTGCGCAGCGGAGGCGGCTCAGCCGTTCGAAGCGGATGCAACCACGAGGCTGCACGCAATTGCTGCCGCCGTTGTGC
Organism: Synechococcus sp. WH 8016; assembly: GCF_000230675.1. Classification (NCBI taxonomy): domain Bacteria; kingdom Bacillati; phylum Cyanobacteriota; class Cyanophyceae; order Synechococcales; family Synechococcaceae; genus Synechococcus; species Synechococcus sp. WH 8016. The sequence goes on from NZ_AGIK01000001.1 coordinate 650,607, forward strand.
AAAAGCGTCTTCATCGCACAAATAGTGGTCGCCCTTGAGACGACGACACTCGCCATAGGCCCAGGGCGTCGAAACACTCACGCTGGGATCTTTCACCAGCACCACTCCGAAAGACTGCGCTGCTGCGGGGACGGATTCCAAACATTCGCCTCGGCCGAAGCAGAGCTGACTCCCACCGGCAAGACAAAACGGCATGTCGGAGCCCAGTTCCGCAGCCATCGCGAGTAACTGATCCTGGCTGTGTCCGAGACCCCAGAGCGTATTCAGCGCCAGCAGAGCGGCAGCACCATCACTGGAGCCTCCAGCAAGACCAGCACCAATGGGAATGCGTTTGCGCAGATGTAGATGAGCGCCAAGCTCATGAAAACCAGAGCGCTGCCGGAGCAGTTCGGCGGCACGCATCACCAGATTGTCGCTGCCGCAACTGAGTCCAGGCTGATCACAGCTCAGCTGAATCAATCCATCAGCGCTATTGGAACAGTCCAGCTGATCAGCGAGGTCGATGCTTTGCATCACCATCGCCAATTCGTGAAACCCATCGGATCGCTGACCGAGCACCTCAAGATGGAGATTGATTTTGGCGGGAGCGGTGACGCGAACGGTGGCGCTCATCCGATCAAGCAGCAGAGTCGAACTGATTCAAACCCTTCGCTAGGGCAACCCAGGCTTCTGGTGCCACCTCCTGGGGTCGTTGCTGAAGGCTGATCCCCGCCTCTTCAGCCACCACTTGCAACTGATCCGGAGCACACAACGGCGCCAAGGTGTTGCGCAGCATTTTGCGTCGACTCAAGAAGGCCATCTTCAGCAGACGTTCCACTCCACGGGCCAGTGCAGGAATAGGACGCCGTTCGGAAGGGAAGGGATCGATACAGATCACCTCGGACTGCACTTTCGGTGGTGGTTGAAAGCAGCGCGGGGGCACAGGACAGACGTGGCTGCACTGTCCCAACAACTGCATGCGCACACTCAAGGCACTGAAATTGCTGTGGCCAGGACGGGCGCGGATGCGTTGAGCAACCTCGTGTTGAACAAGCAAAACCAGCCGTTGATAGGAGGGTTCGACGGGACGATCAAGACGACCGATCAAACGCTCCAGCAGGGGGCCAGTGATGTTGTACGGAATATTGGCGACAACTTTGTTGGCCGGTTCCCCATCAGACAGGTCCAAGGGAACCGAGAGAACATCTCCCTCCTGCAAGGAAAACTTTGGATGGCCTCCAAACGTCTCCTGAAGCCCAGCCACGAGATCACGATCAAGCTCCACAGCATGAATGGCCGCTGCGTCTGAAGCCAGAAGACGTTCGGTGAGCGCTCCGCGACCAGGCCCCACCTCCAAGACGCGATCCCCGTCTTGGAGTTCGGCGGCCTCAACGATTCGATCCAGCACTCGCTCATTGATCAGCCAGTGCTGGCCAAAACGCTTGCGGGCCGTGTGCCCTGAAAAGGTCATGACATTCACAGCGTTGATTCACTGTGCCCTATGCAGGATTGAAGAACTCGGTCGATGGCGTGATGGCAAAGGTTCCTGTGATTTGCATCACTGGCCCGTCCGCGGTTGGGAAAACCAGCTTCAGCCTGAAACTGGCTCAAGCCCTGGGCGCGATCAACATTGAAGTGCTCGTGATCTGCTGCGACAACTACTACAGGCACCATTGGCGCCCCCACCCACGTTTCGGATTTGACACCCCGGCGGCCATTGACAGCGACGCGTTGCGAACCGAGCTGGATCAGGTCAGCCATCACGCTGCAAGCAGCTTGCGCACCTACGACATGTCGACGCGCGATGTTGCACGCAAACCCCTGAATCAGAGCTACCAGCTTGTGTTGCTCGAAGGGGCCTATGGGCCGCAAGACCTGCTGAAAGATGGCTCGATCACAGCGTTGTTCTATCTCGAAGCTCCCTTACTGCTGCGCATGATTCGACGGCTTAAACGGGATAACGAAGAGCGCGGTAGGAATCCCATTCAGATCATCCAGCACATGCTGATGCACATGATTCCTGGTGAACGGGCCTTTATCCGCCCCCTGCGATCGGTTTCGGGGCTTGTTGTCAGCAACCCTCACCAGGGTCACCATGCTGCGATGCGGTGCATCCGTGCCTTGATGGCAAACGCATCAAACAAGTGATCACCAGCTCACGCCCGCAAGCGTTTCGATGCGGATCCAGCGCACCCAATGCCTGTGCACGGGAAGGGCTACGAGCGCCAAGACCACTTCAAAACAGCAGCCCTCACTCCAGGGGTTGGCGGCTTGCCAACACTGCAGACTTCGGGCCAAACACCTGCGTTTTGCCTGATCAAACGCAGCGATCCCCCATCCATCCAAGCCTGAGCGGCGGCGAGCCTTCACCTCAACCACCAGCATTCGAGCGCTTGGCAGAGACTGTTTTGTTAGGAGCAGATCAATTTCTCCATACCGACAGGTCCAGTTTTGTTCCAACAAGCACCATTGATGCGCCAGCAAAATCTGTTTGACATAGCGCTCTGCTTGAGCACCTTGCGCTTGAGAGTTGGGCATGAAGGCACGGCGTGACGACATGCTTTCAACCATTCCCCCAATCAACCTGGCTCAATGCACAGCTTGAGGGCTATAAACCTTAAAGATTGAATCGTTGTATGCGCATCGCAATTAGCGGCACACATTCACAAGGAAAAAGCACTTTCGTGCACGATTGGATTCAACGGCATCATCATTACATTCGCGAAGAAGAGCCTTTTCGAGCGCTGCACCAGGAGGGCTATGACATTCGCTTTCGCCAAGAAAGCACGAGACTGCATAACGGGATTCAGATGTACTACAACATCAGCAGGCTTATGAATTACCAGCAAGAAAGTGACTGCGTTATTTTTGATCGCTGTCCCGTTGATTATATTGCTTATTCCCAGTACACAGCCAATCATCAAACCACTGACATCGACGACGAATTTGTTAAATCATTAGCAGCAAGAGTGCGAAATTCTCTTCAACAACTTGATCTAATCATCTTCTTACCGATTTCGGACCATTGGCCAATTGCGATGGAAGATGACGGAATTCGCCCGATTGATCTCCCCTATCGCGATGAAGTTGATTCCATCTTTAAAGAAATTTATAGGGATCATCGTTTCTCTGTGATGCCCATCAACAATCCGCCAGTCTTGATGGAGCTTTGGGGATCCAGGGAAGCTCGCCTAAACAGCTTGGAACAGGCAATTCAAGCCGAAAAGAACAAACGGATCTAAAAGTCCTAGGCTGAACAACAGTTGTCTCAGTCCCGATGCGATTGCGCTTATTGGCTCCGCTGATGGTCCTTTGCGTCACACTGGCCTGGCCGATGCAACCAGCATTTGCCGCGATGGATTATGCCAAGCAGGTGTTGATTGGTGCCGATTTTTCAAATCGGGAAATGCAAGGTGTGACCTTTAACCTCACCAACCTTCGAGAAGCTGATCTTTCCGGAAGTGATCTTCAGGGGGCAAGCCTTTATGGGGCCAAACTTCAAGACGCCAATCTGAGCAACACCAACCTTCGCGACGCCACGCTGGATTCTGCGGTCTTTGATGGAACCAACCTCACCAATGCGGTGCTGGAGGATGCTTTTGCCTTCAACACGCGCTTTATCAACGTCACCGTTGAAGGCGCTGATTTCACCAACGTGCCCCTCAGAGCTGATGCGCTCAAGGTGCTCTGTGCCAACGCTGAAGGCGTGAATCCTGTCACCGGTCGAGACACTAGCGAGACCCTGGGCTGCTCATGAGCTTTGATCCCCGCAGCCTGGAGCGCCTCAAGGAATTGGGCCGTTCGTTGCCTGAGCCGATCGCACCACCTCAACAGAACAAGGATCGGCCCGTCAAGGCGACCGAAAAACGCCATCGCATTGAAACCGAAGACAACCCTGAACGCCTGTTTCAGGAACTGATGAAAGCGAGCAGTGATGGCACTGTTCCTGAGCATTTGATGGCAAGGCTCAAGGAGGCTGAGCGCCACGTTGCGACTCAGAACAAAGCCAAGGTAAAGGCGCAGGCCCAGGCGCTCCCGTCATCCCAGCCCCTATCCAGACAACCGCTTCGCGGTGGCCAGGGCAAAACAACCAGGCCCTCTCGACCCAAGGTGGCGGCTGGAAGCGAAGAAGAATCGCTGTATGTGGCCTTTGGCCAGCTTCTTTTGGAAGATGACGAAGACTGCGTTTGAGTCCTGCATGCGTTGGGATCCTCAGGGATGAATCCGTCTCGCTGCCGGATTATTGCCATCGGGAAAGTTCGCAAGAGCTGGGTTCAGGAAGGAATCGAGCTCTATCGCAAACGTCTTCCTGGACTCACGATCGTTGAGTTGCGTGATGGCACTCCCGAAAAAGAAGCCGAATCGATTCGCCAGGCCCTGCGAAGCGATGAGTGGCCTGTGATGTTGATGGAACAGGGTGAAACGCTGACGTCGATCCACTTGTCTGAGCGACTCCGCAGCCTTGGATCGCAGCGACTTGCCTTTGTGATTGGCGGTGCTGATGGCTTAACAGCAGAGCTCAAGGCCCTGGCCCACTGGAAACTGAGCCTTTCACCGATGACATTCCCCCATGAGCTTGCAAGACTCCTCTTGATCGAGCAACTGTTCCGAGCCCAAGCGATCCAGCAAGGCAGTCCATATCACCGTGCGTAACCAGGAAATGTCATTGTTGGCCTCCTGCTTGTCGTGATGCTGTCTTCAGCTCAAGCATCGATCCCATCTTTGGAGGCAGAGAGCATGGAGCCAAAAAGTATTTTGTGTTTTGGAGACTCCAACACCTGGGGAATGGCACCTGATGGGAGTGGTCGCTTGCCCTTTGAAACTCGTTGGCCCAATCGACTCCAACAGATTCTGAATCAGCAAAACCCTCATCATCAATCCTGGACTGTTTTTGAACAAGGCTTGAATTCAAGAACTTGGGTCATGGATGATCCCCTAGGTGCCGTTAATTATGGTGGCGACTACAGCTGCAACGGCAGGCACGACTTGCCCATGATTCTTCACAGCTGCAAGCCTCTGCATGTTGTCATTCTTGCGCTTGGATGCAACGACTGCAAAAGTCATCTAAATCTTTCTGCCGAAGAGATCACATCTGGAGCAAAAATTTTGATTCATGATGTGCGCATGTCCTATCAATGTGGACCACATAACTCCAATCGCCCCCCCGCGATTGTTTTAGTCAGTCCTGGAGTCATCCAAACCACGCCACAATCTCTTGCGTGGGGATTTAAAGGAGCAACTGCCAAGTCCCGTTTACTTCCCTCTCTGTATCGCAACCTTGCGGAACAAGAGTCGGTGTGTTTTTTCGATTTACAAACTGTCGCTGAAACGTCTCCTCTAGACGGTGTTCACTTCGGTGCCGATCAGCAGGATCCCATTGCTGCTGGATTAGCAGCACTCATCCCAACGATTGCATCGTGAGGGCGTTTGAGCTCCCTGTTCAGCCTCCGTTGTCTATGACGCCTCCAGGGCGCGGAACGTAATCGGCTCAAATTTGGCGATGCTCACACTCCAACAACGTGAGCTGATCGCTAGCAGTCCCCGCTGAAAGGCTGCGCTATCTCCTGTGGTGAGCCAGGTTGCTTTGAGAAGCGGTAAATCCTCAGGCAAATGCTCCATGCCCAGTTCGGCCATCAGCAAACTTCCTGGCCCCGCTTCGCGTTGCAAGGGCCCTTGATCACTGCGTTGCCAAACGCGAAGAAGGAGTTCCAAAGCCAGCTCACAGGCGATCTGCACAGGCACCCCCGCCTCATCTTGCGTCACATCCCGCGGCAGGGAGCGTCCCCCGAGGGGCATCGCCCGTTTCCCATTCTGCTCAAACAAGGCGATGGCAAGGAGGTAGGGAGAGTCGGCCATCAGCAGCAGCTTCGGAGGTGATCATCTTGATCGATTCGAACTCCGAACCACGACTTTCGCCTGCTGCCCCAGCTTTGCGCCTGCTGCCACAGCTTTGCGCCCACAGCAAACGCTTACAACTCCAAACAGAAGAGTCAGAACTGGGCTTACGAACGCTGGACCGGCCTGTTAGCGGCTCCAGGCTCAAAGTACGGCTGATCCCAAGGCTCATGCCCTGGACGCCACAACCGTCAGATTAAGTTAACAATTTTGTTAATTCTTACAAGCCAATAACGGAGAACAGCGCCAAGCTTCAGCCATACAAAATAAACTTTTATTTTGCTTTATGCACTTCTAGCTATTTACGCTCAAAACTATAGAATCAGCCAATGCTCATCACTTGAAAAAGCCTGAAATTCCCATAAATGAGTCAGAAAGGCTTAAAGCGCTGAATGAGTATAGAATTCTTGGCACAAAGCCTGAAGAAAATTATGACGATATTACCAAAATAGCTTCTTTAACTTGTGGCACTCCAATTGCTCTTTTGAGCCTTGTTGATTCAAATCGTCAATGGTTCAAAGCCAAGGTTGGCATTGAGGCTGAAGAGACTGTTCGCGATTGGTCATTCTGCGCCCATGCGATTCACTCCTCCGAACCTTTAATCGTTGAAGACGCATTAAAAGACGAGCGATTCTTTGACAACCCTTTAGTGCGAGGTGAGCCTAAAATCAGACTGTATGCAGGCTTTCCTCTGCAAAATGACGAAAACCTCAGAATTGGCACGCTTTGCGTGATCGACAGAGAGCCCCATGGCCTGTCCGATACACAGTTCAACATCATGCAATCTCTGTCAAGACAAGCCGTTGCCTTTCTTGAATTGAGGAAGAGATCAATCAATTTAATTGAATCTTTCTGCTCACATACTGATGAAGGCAGCTTCATCTCAACATGTTCTTATTGCAGGAAAGCAAAAGATACTGAAGGGCATTGGCAGCATCTGGATCAGTATTTATCGACACGCACGAATTTAAACTTCAGCCATGGCATCTGTGATGCATGCATAGAAGAGCATTTCCCTGATGTCCTTGAGGTCTGGGAAACAGAAAAGAAGAGCAAGGACCTGCAAAATCCAACTCCATAAGGGGAACCCTGTTCCGCTGGCATGGCCCGAGCCACAGCACGAGCACTAGAACACTTGTACCATTAAGCGATCGTCAGTGTGCGCTTCCGTGAATTCGGATCGGATATCGCTTCAGCCACCCCAGCCTTTGCGACTCCAACGGAAAGGACTCAGCCTTCCTCTGGCGAGTGATCAGGTTGCCGCAGGATTTCCCTCCCCTGCTGATGACTACATCGATGTGGGGATCGATCTCAATGAACAACTCATTCGCCATCCAAGCAGCACCTTCTTTTTGCGCGTCAGCGGCGATTCCATGACGGGGGCGGGCATTCACCATGGCGATCTATTGGTGGTCGATCGCAGTCTCGACCCTCGTCCCGGCCGAGTGGTGGTGGCTGTCCTGGATGGCGCCTTCACTCTCAAACGCCTCGCTCGCTATCGCGGCCAACTACGCCTGGAAGCGGCGAACCCTGACTATCCCCATTTAGATCTCCATCGTTGCGGAGATGTGCAGATCTGGGGCGTCGCGATTCACGTGATCCATCCTCTTTAGCGCTCAGGTCGTCGCGATGAACCAGGTCACGGCTCTGATTGATGCCAACAATTTCTACGCCTCGTGCGAGCAAAGCCTGGATCCAGCCCTGATCGGCAGGCCAGTGGTGGTGCTCTCAAATAATGATGGCTGCATCGTGGCCCGTAGCGCGGAAGCACGCGCTCTTGGCATCGCCATGGGCACCCCCTATTTCAAAGCGAAGCGCCATCTGGAACAGCACAATGTTGTGATTCGCAGCTCGAATTACGCGCTCTATGCCGACATGAGTCAGCGGCTAATGAGTTTGCTGGAAAGCCAAGTTGAGGATTTGGAGATTTACTCCATTGATGAGGCTTTTGCCCGGCTGAGCCGCCCCTCGAACGGAAATTTGCATCCATGGGCACAGCGGTTGCGAACCCTGGCTCGACGCAACCTCGGTTTACCCATTGCCATTGGTCTCGGGGCCAGCAAGGGACAGGCCAAGCTGGCCAACCGCCTGGCGAAAGTGGTGCCAGCCCACGCCGGACTCTTTGATCTTGGCTTGTGTCCTGATCCCGATCGCTGGCTGGAAACAATTTCCATTGAAGACGTCTGGGGCATCGGCCGCAAACTCGCCCTCTGGTGCCGAATGCGGGGAGTGGTCAACGCACGGGAGCTCCGTGATATGCCCAGTGGCTGCCTGCGCGCTAAGGCCGGCGTGGTGGGAGTTCGACTGCAAAGAGAACTGCAAGGTCATGCCTGCCTACCGCTTGATCTCGACCCCTCTCCGAAGCAGGAAACCTGCGTAAGCCGCAGCTTCAGCCATCCCATTACCAGCCTGGAAGAGCTCCGCGAAGCGATCGCCACCTATGTGGTGCGAGCAGCGGAAAAACTGCGCAAGCAACATCAACGCACAGCGGCTCTCACGATCTACACGCGCACGAGCCCATTCATTCCAGCTTTTTACAGCCGAGCTGCCAGCACCAGCCTCGATCTACCCAGCAACGACACGCGGGTGTTGTTAGCAGCTGCCTTACCTCTGGTGGAACGCATTTTTCAACCGCACCGTCCGCTGGCGAAGGCAGGTGTTCTGATGCAACACCTGCAGGGAATCGATCAACTGCAACAGCATCTATGGGTGCCCTGTACGGAGGAAGAGCAGCAGAAACGGGAAAGCTTGATGGCAACGGTCGATCGTCTCAATCACCGCTATGGGCGAGGCACCGTGCAATGGGCCGCCTGCGGTCTGGATCCGAGCTGGGCCATGCGACGCGAACGCCTGGGTCGAGCCGCCACAACTCGCCTGAGCGACGTGCCTGTGGTGCAGGCATAAACAATGAATCTCTCAAAAAAATCCGAAAGAGCGCCGTTTTTCATCAACACCACAAACACAGATCGAAGCCAATGGATTGATTCAATGACCAGTCACCATGTCAGTCACGATCTGATTCCACTTCTTCTCTGGCATGTTCTTGAACATCCAATCACGAACCCAGCCTTTAAGGTCACCACAAGTGGATACATCAAGGCCGCGTCGTGATTCCTTAATCACTGAATCTGCTGCATGCTTACGCACCGCTTGGAACTCTTCAAATATGGCAGGAACTGACCGACCAGAAGCCATCAAATCTGCAAGAAATGCAGCATCAGCAATCGCTGAGCAGGCTCCCATTCCGGCATAAGGACTGGTGGCATGGGCAGCATCACCAATCATCAAGACACGATCACGGTACCAAGGAGATAAGGCCAAAAGATCGCCAGCCTGCGTAGGCACCATTTGGTCTTCATCAGTCCATTCCAGACAGGACTGGATCAGCTCAGGAAGAGGCTTCATACGCCTAAGAATCTGATCTTTTTTGGACTCAGTTGCACGAGGGATATAGTTTTTAAAAGCCACATACCAGCGGATTTCACCATGCCCGAGATCAGCAACTCCTGCTTTCACCCCCGGCTGCCAAAACTCCATTTGAGTGTTCAATGGTAACAATGGAGGCCGTTGATTAATCACTGATATCCAACCACCAGAACCAAGCATTCTGAGCTGAACTCCTGGATGAATAAACGTTCTAACAACACTATTAGAGCCGTCGCAAGCAATTAAAACATCACCTTGATCCGAGCGACCATCAGCAAAAGTTGCGATCGCCTGATCCTCAACACTAGAGATGGAAACACATTCACTGCCAAGAATTAAATCATCACCGACCATTCTAGACAGCAATTCAGAAAGGCGAAATCGATTGATTTCATAACTATCCGCTCCCTGCAATCGCGACATCGCACCGATTGGCATCTCACAGACAAATCTTCCCTTTCGACCATGGATCCGAAATGCTTCGAGGGGAGTGCCTGCCTCATCAACAGGAACCCCCAAGTCTTGCAAGATTTTGATCGCATAACTCCAAATCAGAAATCCTGTTTTCTGATTTTGAAAATGATTATATTTTTCATGAACAGTGACAGGAATACCGTGCTTCTTAAGAGCTAAGGCAAGCGTGAGTCCAGCGATCCCTCCGCCTATGATCAATACCTTCATCATCAATCCCAGGAACTAGGCCCAGCAGGAAAACCAGCCAAGCTGAGCATTTAAGAGAAATTTAGAGCATAAAAATATCCAAGACCAACATTAGCAACAACAACTTAATACCTTCACCAGCAGCAGCTTCGACTGCCCTGATGCTGTTCAAGCAAAGTGCCTATGGAAAGCCTCCTACGTCGCTGCCCAATCAGGCGATCATAATGCTAAACACACCGAGTCAATTGGCAAAAAACGATAATCTAAATGGCAACTCTAATGATCTTTCTTACAATGCATACCAACGAATATCCAACACTTACAACGCATCTTGCAATAGCTGCACTTCTAATTCACGTCGACTCAGCAATAAAACCATGCGATATCCATGGCTATTAAGGCCTGTCTGTTCTCGCACAAGATCTGTATGAGCAAGCGCCAAACCACAGGTTTCAACGAAAAGAACGGGAAGACTGCCGGCATGGCCACTCATGCCTTGAAGATCAAGCGCTTGACGCACTGCTTGTTGCGCCTTTTCAGCTCCCAGGCGTTCAACAAAAGCGGGCCAGAGGTGATTCACTGGCGTGTAGGTCGAGAAGTCAATCGTGGAATCAGTCATCAAACGGGCAACTGCTCAATCGCGACTGCAATCATCTGGGGCGTCACAGGAATCACTTCCAGAGCATCCTGATTATCAAGATAGGAATCGAAGGAGGCGAAACGCTCAATACAGGGATTAGCGCCCTCGACAGCACATGCCTCGATCCAATCATTATTTTCAGGCTTCACCACCACAAAGGACTGAAGGGCTTCATCGAGATCGCCACCATCGCCGATTCCTTCTCCATGCCAGATCGCTTCAAAAAATTCAGACATCACTAAGGAGACCTATTCACCCATTATCAGTAATGCAAGACCTCCAGGACTATTGCAAGCCCTTCTCGAACGCAAACGCCATCTGGCCCATGCTCCCGCTTGCACCAGACGCCATAGAGATGTGGTGGCGTCTGGTGCAAGCCACACCGCAGGGCGAACAGTGGCCAGCCCTGCGCTCAGAGCTGCCGCAACTTTTGGTGACCCCACAACCATTCGCCCGCCTGAGTGATCGCTATCAACGCTTGGTGCTTCGGGGTGAATCACCGCAACCCAGTGATCTTGAGGATGCTCCGCGTTTAAAGGACCCGAGTGGGTTTTCCATCACCATCGCAGACCATGCCTGCGGGGCAGTGCCAGTTTTAACGGTGAGCGATCACGATGACTTTGTACTGATCATGCGCTGCCTCGCCCATCGCTGTGAAACGGTGCCAGTGCAGGAAGCCGTGCATGCACAAGCGGTTGCAGGCTTGATTCATTGGGGACTGATCAGAGAGATCGATACGAAAGCTCGATGCCAAATCTTGATTCTGCATCGAGCCCCATACAGCTCTCTCTCCGCCTCAAGCATTCCCAGCTCCCCCAGTCTCGATCAATGGATCAAGCAATCTCAAATCTGGCGACTGGAACATGAATTAACCCATATCGCTTGCCGCAAACTGGTTGGGGAAATGCGAATAAACCTCTTCGACGAACTGCTCGCCGATGCCATGGGCATGAAAAGAGCGCTAGGCCTTTTTCACGCAGATTTGTTCAGACAAGGCCTGGGCCTCAATTGCGACGGCACCATCCAAAACGATGCACGTGCCCAGGTCTATGTCAACAGTTAGAGCCCAACGATCATGTTACAGCCTGCCAAATGGTGCTGGCACGAGCGCAAGAGCTGGAACAATTATTGGAAGCTAAACAATTGCCCTCCAACACAATCAAACTGCTCAAATTCCTAACCCAGTCCACTCTCGATCAACCGCTTAATCCAGACCTTCAAGCCAACAAAGCATTGAATTAAAGGAATCAATACTGACAACTTGTCTTTGCCTTTGCGGCAAGAGCATCGTGCCATCAAGCTAGAATTTAGCCTTGCAATAAAGCGCATGGAAATATCGAATGCTGAATGAACTCATGCCCGATCAGTCTTCGAGATGCGCCCAAAATCACAATATAAACATTATCTTGCAAATAAGCGGAAATATGGTGTCTACCCTGAATAGCAATCAAATGCCAACCACATCACTATCACCAAACAAAAGCCCTGCTATTCACAGGGCAGAAAAAGCTTCAATCCAAGGCAAGAGAGCGCAAACCTATCGCTGGGTCTTCTGGTAAGCCTCCACAGCTGTAGCGATGCAATTTTCGTCGGATTGCGTTGCTTCACTGTTTCCAGCAACAGATGCATTGCAGTTCTGAGTGATATGGCTCATCACTGAGTCAGGCACCCCAGGAGAAGCTGTGACAGCAACGGGTGCTGCAAGAGCAACCACGAGTGTGGCGAGCGCAGTTTTCATTGGGCTGAAAGAACACCCTTAATGTCTAGCTGCAAATACACACCACGGCAGCCTCTACAAGCCCACACAGGCGGATCTGCTTCTCTGATGGTCATCTTGAACATCCCTTCGGATCAAATGACACCTTTTGAAGGTGATCGCCTTTGATTGATTCAAGGACTACCAACCCATACACCCATCCATCAAGCCGCTGGCGGTATCGATTCAGGGGGAGTAGCAACAACCACCTCATAGCCAGCACAGCGTTGTTGATCAAGATGCTGAATATGCTTCCTCTCGGAGTAATAAAGCTCTTGCAATCGAAGCGCATCCGCATTCAATTGTTCAAACATCTCCTGAATACGACCTTCCATATCCACTCCCTCTGCCGTTGCTGTCTGCTCTTGTTCGTTAGCAATCAGCGAAGCAATGCAACGTTCCAGCGTCTCAAGCCGTTGCCCCCCCCAAGCCTCCAGCAAGTGTCGGCAGCGTTTATGACTCTTTTGCCGCTCCAAAATGGCCGCGGTACCGCGTAACACGTCCATGGGACGCGCCAACGCCAAACGCTGCAGCTCCGCGGGTTCCAAAAGCGGCGTCAACTTGGCCACCAACGCACTGTTTTCCAGCAGCAGCTGATCGGTGAGCAAGCGAGGCAGATCAAGATCGGCTAGTTCATGTCCTGGATCCTTCCCCCGACTGATCGACTCCAGCCGACCGGAGCCGATGTTGCCTTCTTCAAGATCGGTAATCGCAGACCACAACAGACGATGGTGCTGAAGAGCGAAGTCTTCCAACTCCCGTTGGCGTAATTCACAACGCACCTGGGAGCGGTGCATCGGACAGTGCAAGTAGATGCGCAAGATCTCGGCTTCACAACGCTCTCGTTGGCTGACTTCACCAGCCTTTTCATGCCGGGCTGAACGTCCATGCCAGCGCTGACCTTGCACCTGTTGGCGTAAATCCTGCTCCAGCTGCAACGCCAATCGGCCTTGACCACCGCTTAACCGCTCCGCAACTTGCTGGAGGTAGTGCGTGCGAATCGCTGATTGAGGCAGCTTGCCTAACAGCTCCACCAACCCGCTAACAGCTTGTTGGAATTGATCAGCCTTGGTGAGATCACGGTCTTCCAGCACCTGTTCGATCTGCCAATCAAGCCAAAGCGGTGCCTGATCCAGCAGGGCGCGATAGTCCCCAGCTCCGTGATCCTTTAAGTACTCATCTGGATCCTTCCCCGAGGGGGTGTGGAGGACTCGCAACTCCAATTGTCCTTGCAGCGCAAGCTGCTCCACCTCACCGATGGCCCGGTTGGCAGCTCGGATCCCCGCACGATCGGCATCAAAGTTGAGAACGATGCGTTTGCCGTCACTGCACCGACAGAGTTGGGTGATTTGCTGTCCGCTGAGGGCGGTGCCCAGCGATGCCACAGCATTGGTGATTCCGGCCGCATGCAAGGCAATGACATCGAAATAGCCCTCCACCACCACAGCGCGATCGTCCTTGCGGATCGCATTGGCCGCCTGATCGAGACCAAAGAGGTGCTTGCCTTTTTCAAAGACCTCTGTTTCAGGTGAATTCAGATACTTCGGATCGCTGCCATCGAGACTTCGACCGCCAAAGCCAATCACCCGTCCCTGCCGATCGCGAATCGGAACGATGACCCGGCCACGGAAGCGGTCATAAAACCCGTTGCCCCCTTTCCTGGGCACCACCAGACCCGCTGACTCAAGCAACTCCGGCGATAACCCCTCAACGTGTTGAAGATGCTTGAGCAATCCGTCCCACTGATCGGGGGCATAGCCGAGCGCGAAGGTCTCCATCGTGGCGTCGCTCAAGCCACGCTGATCGCGCAGATAAGCCAGGGCCTCCGTGCCCGATGCACTCTTCAGCTGACTGCGAAACCAGCCTGAAGCGAGAGCCAAGGCACGATGGAGATGATCACGCCTGGAGAGTTGTTGACGGAGACGCTCCTGTTGAGGACCATCCACCGTTTCCACCGGCAGTTGATAACGACGCGCCAGATCTAGAACAACGTCGCTGAAGCTCTGCCGCTGAAACTCCATCAAAAATTTGATGGAATTGCCGCCCGCTCCGCAGGAGAAGCAGTAATAAAACTGCTTTTGCGGCGATACCGTCATCGACGGCTTGCTGTCGTCATGAAACGGGCAAACGCCAACGAATTCGCGTCCCTTTTTTTTGAGCACCACGTGCTCACCCACCACATCAACGATGTCGGCACGCTCTTTAACAGCGTCGATGGTGCGGGGGTGAAGACGGGGCATCGCCATCACACCATTCTGCGAGGCCCGACGCCGTTCTGGCTGTTCGGCGTGATGCGCCATGGCTGTTTAGCGCGATGCGCCATGGTTGGCAGGTGTCGTCGAAACCACCATGCAGGGGCTGTTAGGCGCGATACGAGGCAGCCAATCCGCTCGAGAATGGCGAGCCTGCGGAGCCCTGATCGCCTGTGCTTTGGCGTTCAGTTTGATGACCGTTTGCGTGAAACACCTGGGTGGACGGCTGCCCGTGGCGGAAGTGGTGCTGGTGCGCTCCCTCATCAGCATTGCCATCACCCTGGCCATGTTGCGTCGTCTCAAGGTCTCACCGTGGGGAGAGCAACGAGGCTTGTTGTTGGTCCGTGGGGGATTGGGGACTGCAGCCTTGTTGTGCTTCTTTGAGGCCCTGGCTCGGCTACCACTCGCGGCAGCAACCCTGCTGCAATACACCTACCCAACACTGACGGCACTCGCAGCATGGCTGCTTCTGGGCGAGCCGGTCCGGCGCCGGATCGGCATCGCTGTGTTGTTAGGCCTGTTGGGGGTCATGTTGGTGGTCCAACCGCAATGGGTGGGCAGCCCGATGGGAAGCCTGCCCGCCATGGCAGCACTGATTGGCCTAGGTGGCGCCTTGCTAACGGCCCTGGCCTACGTGAGTGTGCGCCAGCTATCGGTACGAGAGCACCCTCTCGTCATCGTCTTCTACTTTCCCTTGGTATCGGTGCCCGCCACTCTGCCCTTGCTCTGGGGGCAAGCCGCGCTTTGGCCCAATCCAACCGAGTGGCTCTGGCTGATCGGGGTTGGATTGTTTACGCAGCTCGGGCAGATCTGGTTAACCGAAGGCCTATCCGCACTACCGGCAGCCCGGGCCACCTCGATCAATTACGTCCAAGTGGTGTTTGCGTCACTGTGGGGCGTGCTGTTTTTTGCAGAACCGATTACGGGCGCCGTGGTGCTTGGAGCCTTATGCGTTTTGGGGGCCACGCTGATCAGCCTGAGTGCCAGGAGTGCTCGAAAAGCTGAAACCTGAATGTATCCGCCTGAACAATCAAGGCGAATCGATGGGCAAGGGATGGGTGATCCAGTCTTGAGAGGTTCCATCGCTCGAACCAACCGGTTGGGCGAGACGCCAACTTTGACCCCGTTCCCCTCGCTCTAAGAACAGCTCGAAAGGACTATCAACACGCACTGAATCAGCGGGAAGCCTCCAATCAAAGCGCCCGGTGAGATGGATGCCACGTTGCTCACCGAGGCGAATCGACTCCTGCTCTTCCACGCGCACACGACTCACTTCAGGCACACCCACAGGCTCCAACTCAAGGGAGCGGGCAATCGCTGTTTGAGTTAATTGAATTTGTAGGCCCAGCGCTTTCAGCAAGACGCCTCGTGGAGGTTGGTCGGATGGTCCGCATCCGGTTAATCCAAGGTTTAGAAGCAACACCACGCAAACAACGAAAAAACCTTGCGTGCAGCGCTTCAGCGCTGTCATCCAAACATTCAGGCTTGGCAGGACAGGCAGCATGAGCAGTTGGGGGTGTTCCGTAACCACGGCATAACTTCGCAGTCCTGCCAATTAATACAGAGCACGATAGTTGCCAATTGGATCACGATTGATGGCCATAGAGCAGTGGCGAAGCATAAAAAATCCGCACGAGGCGGACGAATGCTGAATCATTGCTGAGACAAGACCCAATTACTTTTTCTTGGCAATCCGTACAGATTGAGGATTGAGAGGGCAGGCCAAGGCGTGAAACGGTTTGTGATGACCTTCAAAAATCAAACTCCCCATCGGTTGAGCATGAGCGGTATGGATTTCCATGAGCGAAAGTTTGGCTGCATTCGTTCTACAAACTCGCTGAGCAAGCTGCGATAGGTACAACCGCCCATCCATGCGGTTGCGGGACCACTCTGACAAGGCTGATCGGAGGCTGGAATCAGGAAAAAAGCAATGGTCAGAGGGCCTCTAGGGGAACCAATCAAGACACCACCGCTACACAAGAGAGATGCATGTTTGACCGGTTTTCATCATCGCAATGGATTCAGTTTTGCCGTGTTGATGCCTTTCTTCAACAAAACATCGATCAACACTTGTCTGTAGCCATGCGCTGAATCGTCTAGCTGATGAGGCACGCCATTCCTAATTTCGGTGGTTTCTGCTGTGAAGGCAATGCGCCTTTACACCGATGGCAACGCTGCACGGCTGCCGCAAACTATGGGCATCGAGATCGGAGGCGCTTTGACAGACGACACTCCACCTGAGTTATCAGCAGAAGCAAGCTGACTTCAGGTCCCTGCTCCAACAGTCTCAACAAGACGTGGGTTGTTCCTTTGGTAGGCAATGCCTTGCGCGCCACGCCAATCGATGCTCCAACTGCACCGTCCTAGGTGCCCCAAGGAGAAAACGACCCCACACCTAGAGCCCCGGCCCCAGGTGATCCTGCAGACAGTCGCTTCGCACCACTCTTTCAGTTCACTGTTTTCGATACGAGGTTCAGGCTTCCGCGATACAGATTCACTGATTAATGGTCTGCGATATGCATAAACGAGCGAGTTAGGCCGTCTTTCCTATCCGGGAGGGGCGGCCTCTCTTTATGGATGAGCCGTGGTGATCAACAGCTGGATCCAGGTCTCTGATGCGCAGCTCATCCCCCCCTTCGTTCTCCGAGCACCAAAGGGTTGTTGGCGATCGAAATGCCGAACTCTTCAGCAAATTCAACCACCCTGCACCAGGCGCGGGCGGTCCAATGCAGATAAATCCTGGCGGCCATGCAGATCGCATCCCATCCGTTCAACGTTGACAAGCAGGGACGCTCCGCCAATGTCTCTGCGTTCTTTCTCAGTCTTCAGCAGGGTGTGTATCGCTACAAACAAAACCATGGACATGCAGGATCCTTTGCGCAGCGGCGTCGAGCTGCTGACAAAAGGGAGAGCACGAGCGGCCTGAGAAACCGCTCGTTTTTTTGCTCTGTTTTTTAAGGATAAAAATGGCTGACTAACAGAAGCCGACGAGACAGGTTTCTAAGCATCAACTAAACGACTGACAAGCCTTTTACATCACACCAAAAAGGAACGGTGAAATTAATGGTTCATGACCTTAAGTAATCGCTCTGGAGCAGTCGGATCAATGGGGAGACCCTTGGGGTTTAAAAGCCCGAGTTGCACCAGCAGTCCAGCCTGATCCCAATAAATGTGCTCGTAGGCCACCTTCTCGTCTTGAAGGCCAACAATGACAACAACAGCGATCGTTACTTTCCGCCCGGTGGGTTCCACTGCAGGAAGGAGGTGTTCGATTTTCTGGGTATGGGTAAATTTGATCACAACCTCATCCACGAGGCGCTCTCCATCAATGGTTCGTGACACCGGCACGAATTCTGCATCGGGTGGAAAGAACTGGCCGATTAACTGTTCTGCATAAAAGCGACGAACGCCTTCTTGACCCACTCCGCCTGAACCGGAACCAAGGTTAAGGAGATGCGGACTATCCACCATGGTTTCCATGGTGGCATCCAAATCTGCTGCAAGCTCTGCCTGCACGTGCGCATCAAACAGTTCAGAGGCAAGGAGGTGACCAGCTTCAACAGATGCGATTACTTTTGACATGGCACACCACTATCAATTGTTTTAAAAACGTAGCTCTAGCTTCGCCTCCCCGTCAGCTCGCTACGGATTCAGCCCCCTAGCGTTTCACCCCATCTCGGGTGCCCAGCCTGAGCTGCTCTGCCAGGTGGGTGCCCATAGCTTGCAAGTCTTGGTGAGGTGCTGACCCTGCTGCAGCTGCTGCTGCCGGATGTTGCAAGCAACCAGCGTGTGGCAGTGCTGATCAACACCATGCCTGAAGTGCTGGCACGCCACGCACACACTGGAACACCGGCAGTTCTGCAGCTCCCGATCATCCACATAGCTCCACTCCTCCATAACCCCCTCGCCTTAGTACTGGAGTACTAGCCTAAAGGGTGGAAGTCGTGGTGCTGGAGTCCGCAACAGCCACCCCCTCACGAGACACGCTGAACGCAGGCAAAGATTTGCCGGAGCGAACCCACCACACCGGCGCTGGTGAACGCCCAACCAGAGACAACGACCAGGCGATGAAGCAGCAGTCAAAACAAACAGGCAAAAGAAAACCCCGCCAAAGGCGGGGTCTCTCGGCTTCTTATCGGGCGTGATTCCTTGTTTCCACTCCGTGAAGAAGCCCTCCTCACAAATCAATTGTGCTTTGCGATTGGCACTGTGCCACTTTCTGCCAACACTTAGGTGACTGTCACAAGATTTCTGTTTTTAATAGTCCCGTCAACCCTGACAAAGGATTGACTCCTCACACCCCCCAAAGAAGGCTTCGTCGCCTTCTTTTTTTATGCCTGCTGCCTGGAGACCCACAAGCAAAACGGCCGGGCTTTACCTTTCGTTACAAATGACCTAAGCTTTGTTGCATAACGAAAAGAGCCTGATCCGATGACCGATTACTCAACCGCCATCTTTGGCCTGATCGCCTTCACCGGAATCGTTTCCGCTGCCGTGGTTTACATCCTTGCCCAGCCTTCCGATCTGCCAGTCGTGAAGAAAGCAAAAGCAGCTCAAAGCTGAGTCCCCTACAGAACACTCTTACCGGTTCAACCCATGAACACTCAAGATCTTCTCGTGCTTCTTGTGAGCTTCGGGACCGCCTGCTTCGCTCTCAATATCTACAAATTGAATCAAGCGCCTCAACAGTGAGCTTTTCAAAGCTTCACCAGGTTGCCATTACATGTAAAGCGTTCCTTGGACGGGATCTGCAAACGTATGTCGCTTGAGGGAGCGATCTTCCAATAAATAAAAAAAGATCTCTTTGGAAAGAGATCTTTTTTTATGCCGGAAATTTCTTTTAAGTCGCGTTAGCCGAGCCAACTTAAAAGCACCTGCTTCAGAGAAGGAATGCTCCATTGCTGCAGCTCTTCATCTGCCGCCCACTGAATAGCCCGAACCCGTTCTTCTGGGTAATGAAAGGCCTCAGTGATCTTTCGAAAAAGAGCAAGCTCTTGGGCATTGATGTCTGTCAAATCATCTTGATCTCTGGAGACCATGGCCGTGAGATAGGCCAGTTTGACGGCAAGATCTCGTTCTTCCTTTGACTGCAGTGCACTCAAGCGCTTGAAAAGATCATCATGCTCAATCCGCTGAGTGCTTCCCCTTGCCACGCTGATGTTGCGTGACGGCGATGAATAACCTTCAACCAAACGGTTTTTCAAGGCATCACGATCTTCCTGAAGGCCATGGCTATCAATAAGAGACAGGATCAATTCCTCTTCTTCCTCAGACATTGAGCCATCACAGTAGGCAACCTCCTGGACAAGCTGAAGCAGGGTTATGGAGCTACTCTCGTTCATCTTCAAGGCGTCTTCTTCCCGACCTTCTAGCATCATCTCTTCGTAAAATGGAGCCCCGTAATCGACATTGAGGATTGGGAGGGGGACACTACATTTGCCAAGAAGGGCGGCGATCCCCTACACCATGGATGCCGCACAGATCCAGACCGCTTAAGGAAGGCAAAGACTTGGCATTGCAGTGATCACACTGATTCGTGAGTTGCTTCTTCCCATCAGCCAGCCGAAGAAAGCTTTGGCCAAAAGAAAACCCCGCCAAAGGCAGGGTTTCTCGACTTCTTAACAGGCGTGTTGCCTTGTTTCCACTCCGCGAAGAAGTCCTCCTCACATCAGCATTGCGAATGAAGAAGAACAGCGTGCAAGACACGTCTTGTCACTTGTTGGATTGCCACAAAGCCTGAGCCTTGACCTATAAAGAACGTGTCAACTCCTGACAAAGGATTGACTCCTCACACCCCCCAAGGAAGGCATCAAACACCTTCTTTTTTTATGCGGTGACCCATCCATCTCATGAGCCCTTGCCGCCGTAGGCCTGCATGGCTTGAAAACTCCAAAAGAGCGCTCTTCGCGAGCAAATCTCCACAGACATCGAAACAAACAAGTCTCTACGTGTCAGTTAGTTGACTGAGTGGGACATTCTTCATAAGGATGGATGCGGCCATCTCCTCACAAGATTTGGCTCCTCACACCCCCCAAAGAAGGCTTCATCGCCTTCTTTTTTTTGCCCGTCATTGCAACGAAGCACCCCCCTGTGTGCTCTTGCAATCCATCATTGGCGCGCCGCGATCAAGCACGGTCGCTTCCTCAAGCTCAAGACGGGTGGTTGACTTATCTGATGACTGTCCCCAGGTCATGCCCACAGAAGCCTCGATGGGGCCATTGAAAGAACTCGCATGATCGGCTGGCTACAAGGAGAACGCATCGAACACTGGAGTCAGGGCGGACGTCAGGGATTGGTTATTGCCTGCGCAGGTGTGGGCTATGAGGTACAACTGGCTTCGAGGTACCTACAACCTCTCTCCGCAGGGACAACTTGCACCGTCTGGATTCATCAGGTGCAAAGGGACGATGGCTCGAGTTTGTTTGGCTTCCCAGATCGCAGAGAGAGAGATCTGTTTCGCGTTCTGATCAGCGTGAATGGGGTCGGTCCTCAAGTGGGGCTGGCGTTGCTGGAGAGCTGCAGCGCTGCCGAGTTGATTGAAGCGATCATCGATGGAGACCTGCGACGCCTCACCCAAGCGCAGGGCGTAGGCAAACGCACAGCAGAACGCCTTGCGGTGGAACTTCGCGATCGACTGGGTGCATGGAGTGCAGATCAAGACAATGATCGTTCCGACCTCTCCCTTGTGGACAGAAGTGATCTCAAATCGCTGCCGATTGATCCCGACCCCCTGCAGGATTTACAGCTCACCCTCAGCACACTCGGATATGAGGATTTAGAGATCCGCCGCGCGATGCGCGCTGTGACCAATGGAGAAGACGTCCCGGCATCGGATGACGGGGATGGGTGGTTACGCGCAAGCCTGCGTTGGTTGAACCGCCCTTCGTCCTAATCGTGACCATGAAGAGGTAAATTAGTTGTTTGCACAAGTAGGGCCGGACGCTTCGCATGTCGCTCGATACAACTGAAAAGCAGCAACTCATCAACAGCCACCAAACCCACGCCACCGACACCGGATCGGCAGAAGTTCAGGTCGCCATGCTGAGCGAGCGCATCTCGAAGCTCAGCAGTCATCTTCAGCAAAACATCCACGATTATTCGTCCCGCCAGGGGCTGCTCAAGATGATTGGTCGTCGCAAGCGTCTGCTTGGCTACGTCCGAGGCAAGAGTGAGCAGCGCTACAGCGATCTCATTTCTAAGCTTGGAATCCGCGGCTAAGCAAGCTGCACAGGATTTCAGGGACCCCATGGCTGATCGACGCAACTCTCTGCCCTTCGAGCCGCGCCGGTCAGCAGAAGGATCGAAAGCACAATCCAAATCCAAACGATCTGCCTCTCAATCAGGAAGCAGTCAACCCATTCCCAAGTCTGTTGCCAACCGAATGGCACGACGCGTGGCGATCGCCACAGGCATCCCTTCAATCATGGGAATGGGTGTTTTCGTTGGAAGTTATTTCCTGGTCTCACGTCAGATCATGGATGTTCCCCCTGGGATCACCTTGCTGGCCTCTGGAGGTTTCTTTTTGTTGGGACTAGGGGGTCTCAGCTATGGCGTTTTATCAGCCAGTTGGGAACAGAATGCAGGGACCTTGCTGGGACTCGAGCACATCAAGCCCAACATCCAGAGAATGCGCGAATCCATTCGTGCTCAAAAGCAGACCTAAATCAGCGCCTTAATTCAGGAGAGGTTCGCTGCATGTCACGTTGAAGGACTTCTCTTGAAGATGAAGAGCGGCTTCAGAGGCATCGCGAACACAAAATTGTGGTCCAAGACGCACATAACGAACCGTATTTCCTTGGCGCACTGCGGCAACAACCGGGACTCTGACGCCTAACTGTTCCTGATCTGGGCGGTAGGCCTGAAGGCATTCGCGCAATTTGTGTTGTACAGCCACATCACTGGCCTGTTCTGGATCAAGTTCCACCATCAGTAAACGCAGATCATCAATCGCTCGACAGTCATCCACGATCAATTGGACCCGCTCGTCGCGGCGATCCACGGCGGCCCAAACCAACAAACGAGCCTCCGCCATCAGGTGATCAGCCAAACGGGCATAGCTTTTAGGGAAGACCACCGCTTCACAGGATCCAGTGAGGTCTTCCAAGGTCAACACCGCCATTCGATCCCCTTTGCGAGTGGTGACCTGACGCATCTCACTCACCATCGCAATCGCACTGACCTTGGCTTTGTCGGCTTGTTCTTCCAAACTGCCGAGGCCGATAGGGGCCAAAAGTTTCGCCGGAGCAGTGAGCTGTTTTAACGGGTGATCGGAGAGATAGAAACCAACAAGGTCCTTCTCAAGCCTGAGCTTTTCAGTGGGGTGGTAATCCTTCACCGGAGGAGCCTTGGGCGCCAAGCTGAGGTCAGTTCCTGCCTCATCAGCGCCCTCACTGGACGCTGCCATCAAATCAAACAAGTTGCCCTGTCCGCTGGCGCGATCTTTGGCCCTGGACGTAGCCCAATCAAGAAGAAGGTCTAAATCAGCCATCAGTTGAGCCCGATTCGCCTCGGGCTCAAGAGCATCCATCGCTCCGCAATGGATCAGCGACTCCATACTTCTGCGATTAAGCACCGCAGAGGGAAGACGATCACAGAGATCAGCAAGGGATTGGAATGGCCCCTCTGATTCCCTAGAGCCAATCACGGCGCGAATCGCGCCATCACCAAGATTGCGAACAGCTGACAACCCAAACAGGATGCGATCACCCTTAGGAGTGAAATCAATCCCAGATGCATTGATATCTGGAGGCATCACTTCGATGCCCATTGCGTTGCAATTGGAGATATAGCGTTGAACTTTGTCGCTGGCTCCAGCATTCACTGTGAGCAAGGCGGCCATGTAAGCCACCGGATAATGCGCTTTTAGATACGCAGTTTGATAAGTAACAGCTCCGTAGGCCGTGGAGTGGCTTTTGTTAAAACAGTATTCAGCAAAGAGAACCATTTGGTCAAAGAGTTCGTCAGCGATTTTCTTATCCACACCACGATCGGAAGCACCTTGCACAAAGATTCCACGATGTTTCTGCATTTCCGACACCTTTTTCTTACCCATGGCGCGACGAAGTAAATCCGCTTCTCCCAATGAATAGCCAGCCATATCCTGAGCAATTTTCATGATTTGCTCTTGATAAACCATGATCCCGTAGGTTTCTTGAAGGATCGGCTCAATCGAGTGATGCGCGAAATCAATCGCCTCACGACCATGCTTGCGGTTAATAAATTTTGGAATCAGTCCTGCGTCTAAAGGACCAGGACGATAAAGAGCCAAAATCGAGGAAATATCCTCTAAAGATGAGGGCTTGAGATCGCGAACGATTTGACGCATCCCCGTTGATTCCAGCTGAAAAATGCCTTCTAAGTCGCCACGAGCAAGCAAGGCATACGTTTCAGGATCTTCAAGCGGAAGCTTATCTGGATCAACTCTTTCTCCAATCGTGGTAGCAACAAGCTCCAGAGTTTTATCAATCATCGTGAGATTTTTCAGACCCAGGAAGTCCATCTTCAGAAGCCCCATCGACTCCACATCTTCCATGAAATATTGAGTAATAACCTGTCCATCGTTATTTCTCTGCAGGGGAACAAGTTCATCCAGAGGATCCGCTGCAATCACAACTCCAGCAGCATGCACTCCGTAGGTTTTATTCGTCCCTTCCATGCGCATTGCCATGTCGACCCAACGCTTAACGACAGGATCTTTCTTGTACTTTTCGCGAAATTCAGGATTGGGAGATTCCTCACCGATCATGGCTGCCAATTTCGCTGGCTTGCCGCGTACGACAGGAATCAACTTTGCGAGTCGATCTGCATCGCCATAGGGAATATCAAGAACCCTTGCCACATCTTTTAGAACCGCCTTGGACGTCATGCGGTTAAAAGTAATGATCTGAGCCACCTTGTCTTCGCCATAACGGCGCGTGACATAGTCGATCACTTCACCCCGGCGTTCGATACAGAAGTCGGTGTCAATATCAGGCATCGACTTCCGTTCTGGATTCAGGAATCGCTCGAACAACAGGCCATTCTTCACGGGATCGATATTGGTAATTCCAAGCGCATAGGCCACCAATGACCCCGCCGCTGATCCACGCCCCGGTCCAACGGGAATTCCCTGCTCTCGCGCAAAGCGGATGTAATCCCACACCACAAGGAAATAGGTAGGGAATCCCATCTGTTCCATGATTTTTAATTCATGGGAGAGACGATCTCCATAGATCGGATCAATGGCTGTTTCGGAATCAATCTCCAATCGGTTGCGTAAACCCTGCTCCGTCACTTCCTGGAGATAACTCACAGGAGTGTGTGGCTCTGGGATTGGGAAACGCGGCATCTGATACCGGCCAAGAATGTCGTAATCCTCAACTTTCTCTGCAACTTGTACAGTGTTACTAATTGCTTCCAACACCACATCTGGCTCAAGATGGTCAGCAAAGAGCCGTGACATCTCCTCTTCACTTTTAAGATATTCTGTGCCGGTGTAACGCAACCTTTTAACATCGCTAATCAGCTTGCCGGTGAGAACACACAGCAAAGCGTCATGCGCTTCTACATCGTTACGCGTAAGGTAATGAGCATCATTGGTAGCGATCAGGCGAATTCCAAGTTCCTTGGCAATCTGAACAATTCCAACATTGACAATGCGATCTTCAGGTGAGCCGTGGTCCTGAATTTCCAGGTAAAAATCATCGCCAAAGACGTCCTGATACCAACGGGCCACATCACGGGCTACATCCAGACGATCACGCATAATCGCCTGAGGAATTTCACCACCAAGGCAAGCGGTGGCAACGATTAAACCTTCGCCATATTGCTTCAGCAATTGTTTATCAACACAGGCACGGGAAAAAATTCCTCGCCCTCGCATTCCACGCAGGTGGCTGATGCTGGTGAGCTTCACCAAGTTGCGGTAACCAGTGGCATTCTTCGCCAGCACCACGAGGTGATATCGGCGCTCCTTCTTAGGTTGAGGGTCATCAATGGAACCGTTGATGACATACATCTCATTGCCGATGATCGGCTTGATGCCTGCTCCTTTGCACAACTTGAGAAGCTCTACGGCTCCGTACATCACGCCGTGATCCGTGAGTGCCAGTGCCGGCATCCCTAACTCTTTGGCACGTTCAACCATCTGAGGAAGCTGCGAGGCGCCGTCCAAAAGGCTGTAATCGCTGTGGTTGTGAAGGGGAACAAATGCCATACCCCTAGCGTAAACGCATGCGCAAGATATGGGGGTATCAACCCCTGCACGCACCACATGCAGGGGGTTAAGACCCTTTGCTACGGATCAAGCAGGGATAAAGCTGCCCTCGGGGCGTCGGGCCATCACATCCGCACTCTGCTCGTACTGGTGGGCCACTTGGAGAAGCAAAGGTTCCTCGAGCACATTGCCAATCAGTTGAACCCCGATCGGCAGCCCCTCGCTGTCGAATCCACAAGGCACGTTGATGGCCGGTAGACCCGCCAAATTGGCAGGAATCGTCAGTAGATCCGCCAGGTACATCGCCAAGGGATCGTCTGCATGGGCACCAGCGGCAAAGGCTGTGGACGGAGCCGTGGGGGTTAACAACACATCCACGGAGGCAAAGGCCGTCTCGAAGTCCCGACGGATCAAGGTACGAACCTGCTGGGCCTTGCGGTAGTAAGCGTCCACATACCCAGCGGAAAGGGCATAGGTGCCAATCAAGATGCGCCGTTGCACCTCACTACCAAAGCCTTCGGCTCGGCTTTGCGCCGTCATCGCAGCAAGGCTGGAGGCATCCTCAGCTCGGAAGCCGTATTTCACGCCGTCGTAGCGAGCCAAATTGGCTGAGGCTTCGGATGGGGCGATGACGTAATACGTGGCGATGCCGTCGTTAAAACGAGGGCAGCTCACATCCACGAGCTCGGCCCCTAGAGACTGCAAGAGATCGGCGGCGGCAAGCACCGACGCTTTGACCTGCGGGTCGAGTCCTTCCTGGTCAAAGCACTCGCGCACCACTCCGATACGAAGCCCACTCACGGAGCGTCCGAGACGATCGCGGTAATTGGGCACAGGAGCCTTGAGGCAGGTGGAATCTCGCGGATCTTCCCCAGCGATCGCTTGCAGCAGTTCAGCTGCATCCGAGACGGATGTCGCAAAGGGACCCACTTGGTCCAGCGAGCTGGCAAAGGCCACCAACCCATAACGACTCACACGGCCATAAGTGGGCTTTAAACCCACCACGCCACAGAAGGATGCTGGCTGTCGGATGGATCCACCTGTATCGGACCCCAGGGAGGCCATGCATTCGCCTGCGGCGACGGCTGCTGCACTTCCCCCAGAACTGCCTCCAGGCACGTGGCCCGTATTCCAAGGATTGGCGGTTGGTCCAAAGGCGGATGTTTCGGTTGAGCCGCCCATGGCGAACTCATCCAAATTGGTCTTTCCGATCAGAACCGCTCCTGCGCGCCAGAGGCGATCAGTCACGGTGGATTCATAGGGCGGAACAAAGGACTCCAGCATCCGGCTGGAGCAGGTTGTGCGAATTCCTTTTGTACAGAGGTTGTCCTTGATGGCGACTGGCACACCCGCTAAGGGAGGCAGGTCCTCTCCTGCCGCTCGCGCTTCATCCAAGCGATCCGCATCCGCGCGAGCTCGATCGGCTGTGACCTCCAAAAAGGCATGGACACTTGGATCAACTGCCTCGATTCGGGCCAGATGATGATCAGTTAGCTCCCTGGCGGAGACTTCACCGCGTTCAAGTTGCTGACGCCACTCGGCAATCGCCATCGACAGGATTTGGGTTCCAACAGCGACGCTATCAGCCGCAGGATCAGCCTTGACCGTTGATTGTTAGCGGTTCCGATCTACGGCAACGCAGAACCGAATGATCAATTGACGAAGGTGCTTCTGAAGAAAGGTCATCGAGAAAGGCTGGGAGCACTTGCTCGAGACCATTCTTGGTGACAAAGGGGCCGAACCAATAGGTGACATCAGGCCCATGGGTCTGGACACGAGCCCACCATGCAAAGCCGAGGCCATTGGCGAGACTGCGCAGGGGCCTGATCAAGGGGCTCATGGAAGAGCTGTCGAGGTCAAAGTATTTTGCCTTGCTTCATGACGTTTGGTCGAAATTAGAGATCAATACTCACTGCAAAAGCATCAGGTCCTGACATTTCGGACTCACGCCCTAAATCAAGATTGACCACTGAACCCTCTGAACCCTCCTCAGAAGACTGCTCAGATGACTGCTCTAAAGCCTGCTCAGACAGCTGCTCAGACAGCTGGTCTGAGGGCTGGACAGAGGTTTGTGGAGAAGCCGGTTGTTGAGATGCAGGTTGTTGGGAAGCCGGTTGTTCTGGGGACGGATCCGAGATGGGGGCGTCGCCGGGCTCTGCGCTGGCAGGGGCCGTTGCAAGAGCAGATCCAGCCAATTGGGGCCGGGTAATTCGTGGAGATGGGTTCTGTCCCTTGAGACCCTTCATCCAGCCGCGCCGAGCCACCTCATACACACAAAGGGCTGTGGCAACAGATGCATTCAGGCTGGGGGTGACGCCTCGCAAGGGAATGCGGATCAACTGATCGCAATGACGACGCGTCAACATCGACAGCCCTTGTCCTTCAGAGCCGGTCACAATCACCAGCGGGCCATCCAGATCCACCTCCTCAAGGGTGAGGTCACCTTCCTCAGCCAAGCCGATCACCCGATACCCAGACGATTTCAAGGTTTCAAGGGATCGATTGAGATTGACGACCCGAGCAACGGGTAAGTGCTCAAGGGCACCGGCAGCAACCTTGGCGACAGACCCCGTCAAGCCAGCACTTCTTCGCTGAGGGAGAACCACGCCATGCGCTCCGAGCGCTTCAGCTGAACGCACAATGGCGCCCAAATTATGGGGATCGGTCAGACCATCGAGGGCTAACAACAACGGGGCCTCGTCCAAGGCACTGCATCCCTTCACCAAATCCCCGAGGTCGAAGGTTTCAGCTGCGGCCGTTTGCAAAACAATGCCCTGATGCACAGCGCCACCGGTGAGCTGGCCAAGCCTGGCCCAGGTGACCTCCTCCACCAACACTCCGGACGATTTGGCATCTCTGAGCAGCTGAAGGAATTTCGAAGCACTGCGCAGCTCAGAGGTGCACCAAATGCGATGAATGGGCCTGCCTGCCTCTAGCGCCGCCTGAGTGGCATGACGCCCCCAGAGCAAATCATCGGCCACGGCCTCTGGGGCATGAGGACTCGACTCCCCCCGGGGCTTGTCATCCAAACGTGGGGAAAATCTTTTACCGCCACTCCCACCCTGACCACTCCCAGCCTGGCCACGACGCTCAGCAAAACGTGCTCGACGCTCTCCGTAAGAACGGTCAGAGGAGCGACGATCAAAAGACGGACGGCGATCCGTTGAGCCCGAATCCTTGAAGCGACGATCGGAAAAACGCTGATCGCTGAAAGAGCCTTCAGGCGGACGACTGTCAGAAAACCGGTCTGAGGAGGAGCGATCCGTCAACGACCGATCCCCGCTTGCACGATCGGAGGAACGATCAGAGGAGCGATCGAAGGAAGGGCGGCGGTCACTGGCGCTTGGATCTTTAAAGCGACGCTCTGAAAAACGGCGATCGGAAGGCCGTCTGTCAGAAGACTGTCGGTCAGAAGGCTTTCGCTCGGAGGGCTTTCGGTCGGAAAACTGTCGGTCCGAGGGTCTTCGATCGGAGGAGCGGCGATCAAAAGCCGGTCGACGATCCGTTCCATAGGCGTCGCCAGAACGACGTTCTGAGAAGCGCCGATCCGACGGGCGACGGTCACTGGAACGTCGGTCGCTGCTTCCGTTTTCAGGACGTCCCCCCCAGCTGTCATCTCGATCGCGACGGATGGGTGGTGATCCATCACGAAACGGACGCCGACCGCGTGAACCTGAGCCGCTGCCAGAGCCAGAGGGGGGGCGGCGATCGAATCGTGAGCTCATAGCAGGGGTGGTTATTACAGGACGGTGTCGGTCTCCTCGAGTCGATCCAAGAGCTGCGCAAGCCGCGCCGGATTCTGCAAAAAGAGCCAGCCAATCATTGTCTCAAATCCCGTTGCTCTTCCATAGACACCAGCATCAGCACGCTTGGGTCCCCGGCCAGCCCGATTGCGTCCACGCCTTACGTAATCGCGTTCTTGGTCGGTCAAAAATGGCTCAAGTTTCTCTAACGCAGCGGCTTGTGCATCAGCACGAACGAGAGACACAACGGCTTGGTGTAAGTCCTGAGATCGACCTGGAGTTTTGCAAAATCTCAGTCGATGATGCAGTTCCCAAACAGCATCCCCCAGCCAAGCGAGCTGTAACGATCCAAGATCACGCTCAGGCTCTTGGGGCAACTGAGAACGAATCCAGTCACTCAAGTTGCAAATTGGCTAACAGCCTTATCCAGATCTTCCACGAGGTGGAGAAATTCCTCAAGTCGCACCAACTTGACGGTTTGAACAACGCGGGCATTGCCAACAACGGCAAAACGTCGTTTGGAGTCTTTGCATTGCTTGGCAAATTGAACAAGAACGCCCAAGCCAGAAGAGTCGAGAAAATCAACCTTGACGAGGTCGATCACGGCCGGGGACTTATTCGTTTTCAGCACATCAGTCACGTAGGTCATGAACTGACTCTCGGAATAGGCATCAAGCTGACCGGTGAAATGAAACACCACACAGCCACCCTTTTGCTCGAAGCCACCCCGAAGCGAAACGGTTAATCGCTGCAGTTCAGTAATGGGACCAATCCCCCGGAATTCTGTTGCGATAAATACTAGGGAGATTGGCTCCTTCTCACCACGATCTGATCTCGAATCAACGGCGATCAGCCATCAGGCCCGCAAATCGGGCGAAATGATGATCTGCATCGTGGGGGCCTGGACTGGCTTCAGGGTGATATTGAACGCCAAACACCGGTTGATTCCGATGGGCCAAGGCCGCCACGGTGCGGTCGTTCAAGTTGAAATGCGTCACCTCTACTTGGTCCGCAGGCAAGGACGCTGCATCAAGAGCAAAACCGTGGTTTTGGCTCGTGATTTCCACCTGACCAGTGCTGCCACAAGGGTGGTTGAGGCCACGATGGCCGTAGGCCAACTTGAAGGTTGTGCCCCCGAGGGCCAATCCCAAAATTTGATGCCCCAGGCAGATCCCAAACATCGGCAGCTGCCTGTGCTCCAGAAGATTCCGGGCCAGGGTGATGCCCGATTGCACAGCCGCTGGATCACCAGGTCCGTTGGACAGAAAAACACCTTCAGGCTCGTAGGAGAGCACGGTCTTGATATCGGTGTTACCGGGCAAAACGGTTAGGTCACAGCCGTGGCTAACCAGTCGTTCAAGAATCGCCCGCTTGATCCCGAAATCAATGGCTACAACCCGATAAGGGCGCTCAGGACGCGTTTGGAACCGTTGATCAAACGGGACGCCGCAGGGCTTCGTCCACTTGTAGGCGGTTGGGGTCGACACCTGGTCAGCCAAGTTGAGCCCCTCCATCGAAGGGGCTTGCTTGAGTTCCTCTAAAAGCTCAAGAGCTGGGCGACCATCGCTGCTGATCACGCCGTTCATGGGGCCCAATTCGCGTAGGTGCCTCACCAGAGCTCGGGTATCCACGCCGTGAATTCCGATCACACCGTTTTGCTCCATCCATTCAGGAAGGGATTGTTGACTGCGCCAGTTGCTCGCTTGAGGGGCCAGTTGCCTCACGATCAAGCCCCGGGCGTGAGGTTGATCCGCCTCTTGATCATCTGAATTGACACCCGTATTGCCGATCTCCGGATAGGTAAAGGTGATCAGCTGACCTGAGTAACTGGGATCGGTCAGGACCTCTTGGTATCCCGTCATTCCGGTGTTGAACACCACCTCGCCGATCACGCTGCCGCGCTGACCACAGGCAAAGCCCTCGAGAACCGTGCCGTCCTGCAGGACCAGACGCGCTGTGAATGGGTTAAGAGCGGTCATTAGCAGAAGCGAGTGTCAGCCATGGCCTCTTCATTCTTCCTTGCGACCTTCCAAGGCATCGCGGAGAGACACAAGTCGATGCCACGGCTGCGCTTCCCCCAAGCTTGTCAAAGCCTGTTGAACACCCTTGGACAGATCAGACTGAAGGCCTGCAGCCCAAAGGACCAGCGCCGTGTTCAAGGCGACGGCATCCCGGTGCGCAGCAGGAGCTTCACCCTTTAAGACCGCCTCAAGAATCTGCTGATTGGTCACCAAATCCCCACCCTTTAAGGCCTCCAGGGGAGCAGAGGTCAAGCCAACATCAGAGGCGCTGAGTTGATCGGAACGAATCGTTCCGTTCTCAAGAATGCGTAGTTGATTCGCTCCCTCCAGCGAAGCTTCATCCAGCCCTCCCGCGCCATGCACCACCACGGCGCGCTTGAGCCCCAGTTGTTGTAGGGCCTCCGCCATCGGATCCAACAGGTCCGTTTTGGCAACACCGAGAACTTGCGCCTCTGGGGTGAGTGGGTTCACCAGAGGGCCGAGCAGATTGAAAACCGTTCGCACCCCCAAACTGCGGCGAAGCGGAGCGAGGTTTACGAGTGCTGGATGCCATGCAGGAGCAAAGAGGAACGTCACTCCCGATGCAGGTAAGGCTCCAACCACTGTTTCCAATGGAGCCTTGAGTTGCAATCCCAATCCCTCAAGAACATCGGCGGAGCCGACCTTTCCACTGGCGCTGCGGTTGCCATGTTTGGCGACATTGGCCCCACAGGCCGCCGCTGTGAAGGCAACAGCCGTTGAAATATTGAAGGTGTTAGCTCCATCTCCACCTGTGCCACAGGTGTCGACAAGAGCAAGGTTTGGTTTCGCGTTTGGAAGCGCACACGCCTTGCGCAAAACCTGGGCCATCGCGGCGAGTTCCGTGCCTTGAACGTCGCGTGCGCGCAAAGCCGCAAGAAATGCACCGGTCTGAACGGGCGTGAGCTCTTCCGCCAGCCAAGCCTCCATCAGTGCAGAAGCATCCTCCTTGGACAGAACGTTCCCTCCCAACAACTGCTCAAGAAGTTGGGGCCAGGACGCTGATGCAGTGACCATGAGAGAAACGCGATTGAAGTGTCTGCTCAGAAAAAAGCCCGGTGTGCAGATGCACGCCGGGCCGGATGATGGGGACATCTCCACTATCACCCACAAACCAGGCAATGACCAGATAAAGAAGTAACTAGCTATGACTCTCGAAGTCAGCGGTTGCGGACCAACTTCTAACCAAGACGAATGCCTAGGTTGATAGCTGTTCTGCACCAGGCATGGCCGCCTTCCGTCTCGATTTGATCGGTCGCTATCTGCGTCCGCACCGTCGCACGGTTCTGGTGGGAGCCCTAACGCTGGTGGTGGTGAATATTCTCAGCGTCACCATCCCGCTTGAGGTGAGACGGGTCATTGATGACCTACAAGACGGTTTCGCAATCTCCGACGTGCTCCGTCAAGCCGGCTTCATCGTGTTGCTGGCCACAAGCATGGGGATTGCGCGGCTGATTTCGCGTCAGCTGGTGTTTGGGGTTGGGCGGCAAGTTGAAGTGGAATTGCGCCAAAAGTTATTCGATCAAATGTTGCTGCAGGAACCCGGCTGGGTGCAGCAAACCGGCAGCGGCGAAATTATTAGCCGTGCCACAAGCGATGTTGAAAACGTAAGAAGGCTTCTTGGCTTTGCCGTCCTCAGCCTGACCAACACCGTCCTGGCTTACGCCTTCACACTCCCAGCGATGTTGGCCATTGATCCAGGACTAACCGTGGCAGCGATCGCCTTGTATCCGGTCATGCTCGGATCTGTGCGCTTGTTTGGCGGCCGAATGATGCGCCAACAGCGACGCCAACAGGAAGATTTGGCGGGTCTCAGTGAACTCATTCAAGAAGATCTTTCCGGCATTGCAGCGATCAAGATTTACGGACAAGAGGCTCAGGAACTAGATGCCTTTGGCACACGAAATCAAAATTACCGGGATTCGGCAATTCGATTGGCTCGAACCCGCAGCACACTTTTTCCACTTTTAGAGGGGATTTCTTCCATCTCCTTGCTGCTCTTGATTGCCCTTGGCAGTGGACAGTTGGAGCGAGGAGCACTCACCATCGGCAGCTTGGTTGCTCTCATCCTTTATGTGGAACGACTGGTCTTTCCAACGGCCTTATTGGGCTTCACGCTCAACACCTTTCAGACCGGTCAGGTCAGCCTGGAGAGAGTCGAAGAGCTCCTTTCGCGCCGTCCCCGTGTTGCGGATCCATTGGAGCCTGTCGCTGTTAAAGAACAGATGCTCGGCGAACTAGAAGCAAGGAATTTGCATATTCGTTACGACGGAAGTGATCAAGACACCTTGAGGGGGCTCTCATTCCGGATTGCCCCAGGCGAATTGGTGGCGGTTGTGGGTCCTGTTGGTTGCGGAAAAACCACCCTTGCCCGAGCCCTGGGTCGCATGGTGGAAGTCCCGGAGGGACAGCTGTTTTTAGATGGCTGCGATCTCACCCAATTCCGGCTTCAAGACCTCAGAGAGCAAATTGCGCTCGTGCCCCAGGAGGGCTATCTGTTTACAAGCAGCCTTGCCGACAACCTCCGCTATGGAGATCCAGAAGCAGGCATGGATCGGGTGGAAGCAGCAGCTGATCAAGCCCGACTTCTTGATGATGTGAAGGGTTTCCCCGATGGTTTTGACACCTTGGTGGGGGAAAGAGGTATCACGCTCAGTGGAGGCCAACGGCAGCGGACGGCCCTTGGTAGAGCGTTGTTAATGACCTCACCGTTGCTCGTGCTGGATGACGCTTTAGCCAGCGTTGACAACAACACCGCCGCTGAGATTCTCGCGTCCGTCCGTCGGCAAACGCAACGCACCATTGTGATGATCAGCCACCAGCTGTCGGCAGCTGCGGCTTGCGATCGGATTCTTGTTCTGGAGCAGGGACGCCTCGTCCAGCAAGGTCATCACAACGAACTCATCACGGTGAAGGGCCCCTACCGCAGCCTTTGGGAGCGGGAGCAGGCTGCCGAACGCTTGGACGCTGTGGCTTGAAACATGAAACGCTTATCCATAAAGCCACGACAAATGTGGCGTTCGGGGCTTAGCTAGTTCAAAAGGTTTTAGCGATGTCTTCCAGCTCTCCCTTCGCGGTGCGCTGCACCCTCACCTTCGGCGACATCTACGGCCAGATTTTGGCCTGGATGGCAGTGATTTTTGTGAGTTTGGCCTCTGGCCTGGCTCTGATGGGGTCATCCAAGCCGTTGTTCGCGCTTGTGGGTGTAGGGCTGATTCTTGTGTTGAGCTTGCCCTTTCTTCTATTCGCCTTTGTCACGACGTTGCTGAACCACATTCAACTGGAACCCAAATCAGTTGCCTAGGGTTTCGGCATTGACTTCATCGCGATGCTGCCCTCCTGGCTTACCGGACAGACAACACCGTCACAGCCGTCCAGCGATCAAGGGCGGCATGTCGTGCTTGGCACTGCCCTGAATGCGCCTTTGATGGACGATCAGGAGGAGGCCCTGTTTGGTTGCGGCTGCTTCTGGGGAGCTGAGAAAGGCTTTTGGAAACTTCCTGGTGTGGTGTCAACAGCGGTTGGTTACGCAGGCGGAAAAGTCGAGAATCCAAGCTACGAACAGGTTTGCAGTGGACGCACAGGCCATTCGGAAGTGGTGCGAGTGGTCTGGAGCACGACGGCGATTGATTTCAGTGATCTCCTCAAGCTGTTTTGGGAATGCCACAACCCAACCCAAGGCGATCAACAGGGGAACGACCGAGGCAGCCAATATCGATCAGCGATCTACACCAGCACGGAACAGCAAGCAGAGCTGGCAATCGCAAGCCGTGATTGGTACCAGGCAGCCTTAAACAATCAAGGTGATGCTGCCATCACAACGGAAATCGCTTCCGATCAAGTGTTTTTTAGAGCCGAGGAGTACCACCAGCAATACTTGGCCAGGCCGGGCAGCAGGCCGTATTGCTCAGCCATGCCAAGCGGTGTCTTGCTTGGTGACTTCCCTGGTGCCAATTACAAACTCCCAAGCACTGTTTGGAGCCACTACGACTGGTCCATCAGTCACTGTGTTTTGCGCGGTGACAACAGCCCCATTTCTCTGAAAGCCTAAACCCATGAACAACGCCTTGCCAGACAGGGTCGTCATGGCAGCCATTGCTCTCACCCTCGTTGTGGTGTTCGCTTTGATCTTCAGTCTGAGACCGAATAACAACAACGCGGAGCCGTTGCTGTGGAAGGAGCAATCCTCGCCCAGCGAAAGCTCCTTGGCGATTTGATCACAAACAGAGTTTTGAATGTGAAACTTAGATTATTGAGATCCACCAAGGCACCTAGAAGAGGTTTGTGAAGCCTTCACCTGACCCACGCCAGCGCCGTCGGCTGCACCCATTGCCTAAGGGATTGGTAGAGCTTTATGGCTTGATTGCCGTTTTAATTGTGCTCATTCCTGAATGGCTGGCCGATGGAACGCTTGCCTTGAATGAGCGCCCGAGCCGCTCAGCAATGCCGATGACCAGCAGAGCCTGGCGCACACTGCCGGAGCTCCAGTTGGCTTCGATGACGCTCTGTGAGTTGCGTCTCCTTGCCAAGAATTTGCGCCTTTGGGGATACAGCAGCGACAGCCGAAGCGAATTGACAGACCGCCTGCTGAGACGGTCTGCACGCTTCAACAAAGGGGGGAATGCGCTGTGATAGCTTCCTTCTGACGGGGCGTAGCGCAGCTTGGTAGCGCACCACTTTGGGGTAGTGGGGGTCGTGGGTTCAAATCCCGCCGCTCCGATTTATTACCGGTCCATCAAAACCCCAGTCATAGAGCCACTTCTCAGCGATGAGCGTGGCTTTTTTATTGCTCTGACGAGCGTTTGACCAGCGTGTGACTGGTGCCAATGTCCCCTGTAAAGGGGTCCATTCCACTGGGTTTTACCTACCCTGCGTGTGAATTCCGTGTGAATGCGTGTGGCGAGTTGGCTTGATGGAATCAATGGAGCGCTGTCTCACTGCCGTGTGGCTGAGCGTTTCAACACCTATCAACTCAGAGCAACACTGCCTAAGAAGGCGGATGCACGTGCAACCTCATATCAAACCATCAGTACAGGGCTTAAGGCCACTCCAGACAACGTGGCACTGCTGAAAGCAATGGCGCTGGAGTTGGATGAACAGATCCAAAGCGGGACATTTTCCTGGGTTCTCTGGAGTAAGGAAGCACTGAAGAAGAGAGCACAAGGCATCGCAGCTGACGGCATCACCCCAGCAGAATTTGCCTCAGCTATTGAGGAGACTTTTAGACACAAGCATCCAGGCGTGGAGCAAAGCTGGAAAACGGCTTGGGGCAAAAAGTTTTCACCTGCATACAAACGCATGCGTTCTGCGCCAGTAGCAGTGGTGGATGAAGCTGCTTTAAGGGATCTACTGCTTAGTAATCCAAGCCTTGCCGCTCGCAAAACAGATGGCTCTATCTACAGCATCACAATTGCCTTCAAGGGTTGGAAGCAGTTTGACCGGAGTTCGATTTTTGAAGCATCCGCTGGTTACACAGCTGCTGAGTTAACTCCTAGAGACATTCCTTCAGACGAAGAGCTCTTGGGTTATTACGAAGAAATTGACGCTCCACATTGGAAATGGCTATACGGAATCATGCTCACGTATGGCATCAGACCACATGAGATCGTTTATTCATCGCTAACGGCAGATGGTCGGCTTGATATTTCAGAAGGAAAAACAGGTGCAAGAGAAGCTTGGCCTTGCAAGCCTGAGTGGGTCAGAAAACTAAACCTGAGAGAAGAGCATCGTCCAACACAGTCTTATCAAACAGTTGCGAAAGCTGCTTCAGATTATTTTGCAGAAAAAAAGCCAGGGCGACCTGGCATTCGTACAAGACCTGCTCGACTTCCTTTTTCGCTTTACACACTGCGACATGCATATGCGATTCGCTTAATGGCGGATGGATACAACAGCGATTTATCTGCCAAGTTGATGGGTCACTCAGTTCGGGTTCATACAGAGACGTATCGGCGTTGGCTGAACAAATCACATATGGATGCGATGTTTAAGAAGCAGTTGAAGAAACGCGCTTGAGCCACTGGTTCATCATTTTTGTTCTGTGATACCTGTACCTAGGACGCTTAGCGGTCCCAACATTTTTAATCGCAGGACCATGGATCACACCGGAAGCAATGAGACGGGTTAAGTGCCTGTCAGAAATAGACATCAACTGACAAGCTTTCGCTGTTGTGATCCATTGCTCTGTTTCCGTCTCTTCAATTGCAAGCAATACTTGCGTAAGCTTTTGTTCAATAGAATCTAATCGATGGTGGAGGAACTGAATATCTGGAGTCATTATTTTATAAACCTTGTCCTTAAAAATCATACCACTAAACATATAAATATGGCAACCATTGTTTGTAGAATAAGCCAAGAAGCCAATAAGAAAATGAATGTAAACATAGATATTTCAATAGAAGACTACACAATCATCGTCAACGCCTTGCATTACTACAAGAAAGCAGAGAAGCGAGGAAACTTTATAGCCTATGACGAAGCACGTGTGAACCAATTGCGTGATCATCTATGCGAACAGTTCATGAAATCATTCAAACAAATAAGCAAATGAAGAGTACATATTAGTTTGTAGAATATATAAATATGTCGGACATGATCAAATGCAGCATTCTCAGCAACAAGCAGCCCATGCCTTTGACCTTAAGGATGCTTACGTAAAGGGAGTTAAAGGAGAAGTAGCTGCGGGTCGTTTGATTCCAGGAATTGCGCAGCAGCCAGCCATACTTCAGGCAAGTGGTCATGCATTTTTAGATGAAGGCAAGGAAGGTGTCATTAATGATGGTGATCCATCGATGTACTTCCACAAAGGCGGAAACACACATCAGTTCCACCAGCCTGACCTTAGGAATCCAGCACATGGCGGACCTGGGGAACGTCAGCTGAGAGACATGGAACCGAATGAGTTAGATAGGTTGCGTAATCAATTTGACGATCACGAGAAGTATCTACAGGATCAGAGGTACGGAACGGGCAATCTTGCGCAGTTTCAAGATCCGATGACCGTGAAGCACGTGATGGGTTAAATGCTTACCGACCCCACAACATCTCACTCAAACCCCACTCACCCTTGAGTGGATTGAAAGTTGAGGCAGCGTCGTTAAAACGTGCTTTGACTTCTTGAGCAATTGGATTTTGCTGTCTGCCTTGTCTGACTTCTGGAATGCTTCCATCACTTGGCATCACTGATCCAGCTTCTGGAAATAGTGCAGCAAGACCACGACCTTTATCTCTGGTCTGAGCCATGATGTCCACGTGTTGATCAAGGTTCTTGCCTGTTGTTGCTTCAAGCACAGATGAGTATGCGTTCTTGGCATCATTCACGGTGTCCCAAGTTCCAAGCACTGGACCCACGACAGGAATAGAGAATGTCCCAGCACGCCTAGCTAATGCTTTAGCACCTGCTTCGACGCCTTCTTCTACAAGATGCTCACGAAGTTGGCCAGTGGCTGCACCAGCTCTAGTACCTACTGCTGCTCTATCAACATCACCGCTAGCCAAATGACCTGCAACTGAGTTTGCTTTCTTTGCACCAGCTTCACCAATCATTGATCGTTTTCCTGGCAATGAATCCTTGACAACATTCTTGACAAGACCACCGGCATTGACATCTACTCCACCTGGAAGAATTCCTCCAAGCTGATTATCAACAGCGTTATAGGCACTGCCAAACATTCCACCTACTCGGTCACCTGCAAATCGCGTAATACTTCCGAAGTTCATGATCAATACCCCCGCTCTTGGCGTTCTTGGATTTTGCCTTCACGGCGACGTCGCTCTGCTTCACCACCAATAAGAGCACCAGCACCTAGAGCAGCTGCACCGCCAACCAATCCGGTAACGATAGGATTAGTTTTTCTAAGGCGATTACCAATACCTCTCATAAGAGGATTGTCCATAATTTTTCGTCTTGCTTCAATGCGGGGCTTTCTTTCGTCAATCTGTTTTTTCATATTCTGCACATCTCGTCTTACTTGATCATCATGAAGGTTATAGTGATGCGTCACATTAGCCTCATCACTAGAGTAATCATTGTAAAACTTCTCTAAAGAAGCAAGATCTTTTTCATCGTCTTCCAGTCCAGTGAGATTGAGGATGCCATGTTTTCCAAGCCCTGCTCCAGCAGCAGCGCCGATAACTGCTAATCCTGTAGGGGCAAGAACAGTATTAACAGGCATCGATTTGCCTAAGAACATAATTTCAGCGCCGTCGATACCATCTGCATCGCCTTTTAGGATTCCATTTGCAATATTAAAGTCACCGTCTAAGATATTCCAATCTTCTTTTTTATTAAACCGATAACCCTTGTAGCTCATGTAATCTGATTTAGATACATCAGGTCGTACTTTTTTAAACTCTTCCCAAGGCAAAAGATCTCCTTGTCTTCCTAGAAAATATTTGGCTGCTATTTCCGTGAAAACATTACTCGTCTTAGATGGATCTTCGTCAGACGGAAAAATAGCCTTGCGTCCTTCTGATCCGCCGAACGGTGTAACCAACCCTAAACCTGCGTTAATACCTACGGCTGCAGGTAAGGCGAGGAGGGTAGATAGATTGTTGTTAGTTCGCTTCCTGCTATAAATAGGATCATATCTACTAACTTTATTTTTAATTAGGTTGTTAATTTCAGCCTCATCTTTGCCAAGGTTTTTTTCTCTTTCAATTTCTGCAAGATCGCGTATACGACGATTCTTGGCTTCAGGATACATATCCATGTACTTCCGTAGAATATCTAAATCAATATCATCGGCAAGAACATTAGGCTTACGAACACGGACATCATTATCCATGACTGCGCCTTTACTATCAATCCACTGACGATTCTCAGCTTCTGATTTGATTAATTCATCAGCACCATACAAACCATCACGGTTCATCCAACCAGCACCTTGTTCTGATACTAAATCACTCACAGCTTGTGGTGCATTAACTAGCCACCAAAAACTTCTTACACCATTATTAACAGCATCAGATGCTGTTCTTCCTAAAATTGAGCCAACCTGTTGATGTGCATTTTGTTTCATCAGGTCTATGTTTTGGCTTCTTCTAACGTTCATATGATCGTCACTATATCCGCCAAAAACTTCTCTAATACCATCAACCAGTGGCATTCTGTCAACAGCTACTTCACCGCGTGGGCCTTCAGGATTTTTTCCTTGTCTTCTATTGATTTCGCGTTTTACAGCAATGAAGTCTTCACTTGAAGGTTGAAAGGCACTTCTAGCTGCGATGGCTGCTTGAGTTAGACGGTTTTTTCTATACCCTTGCTTTTGAGGCTCGCGTCCATGTAGATGATCATCAAGTGTATATTCAGGCTCAAAATCAGTACTAATGTAATTATCTGTTCCAGCATTCCTCTCAGCATATTTACGAATAGTTGGTTCTGTTGAAATATTATTTTTGCGATCCTTGTCATATTGAGATCTACCAGAAATGACAGAAGCAGCAGTTTTAATATCCATGCCAAATTCATTGGCTGCTTTCTGCAGCGACTCACGTGTGATTTCACCACTACTAGACTTAGCTCTTTGTGTAATGTCACCTGCAATAGCCAGCCCAGTCCCTAAAGATCCGCCACCTAATAAAGTCAGAAGATTGTTTGACTCGTTTTCTTCTTGAGCCGCT
Source organism: Synechococcus sp. WH 8016 (assembly GCF_000230675.1). Lineage (NCBI taxonomy): Bacteria > Bacillati > Cyanobacteriota > Cyanophyceae > Synechococcales > Synechococcaceae > Synechococcus > Synechococcus sp. WH 8016. Next base: position 691,812 of record NZ_AGIK01000001.1, read on the forward strand.
ACTTCAGTATTAGAGGGTTGATAACCAAGATATGACGATTGATCTAACATTTGCTTACTTATCTATATACATCTAGTTTAACGATTGTCGGACACTAAATTAATTCAAGGGTGGAATTGTAGATATGCTCGTTGCGCTCGTATAAAGCTAACTCGTATCGATCAGCAACATCGTCTAAAGCTTGCCTGTACTTCGACATATATCTATTGGCATTCGGATCTTGCCTAATTTGTTCTTCAATAGAAGGGGAGAATAAATTATGCTGAGCAGCACTCGTAAGCTGCTGCTTTAAAATTTCAAGATCTTTAGAAAGGCTTGTCATATCAATGTCATCAATGATTCCAATACCACTTGGTGTTAATGGGATTTGATGTAGAGGGTTAACACAACGTCTCTGCCCGCACAGTGAGATGATTTCGTGTCTACCAATATCTCCCCAGGTCAGCCAACTAGCAACGTGAACTGCATGAAATTTAAAAACTTTACGAATAGGAGGACGCTTCCAATAAAAAGCGACGCCCATTTTTGGAACATTGGGAGCAGTCCATTGCCAGCAATCATCTAGGGATGCGATGTTTACTTTGGACCAGAAGCTCTGTGCTTGCTTACGATGCTCAGGCTTTAAGCGATCAAGATTAAATGATAGTTTAGAGCTTTCTATATTTTCAATACAAGCAAGACAAGCATGGGAATGCCCGTCTCTATAAACTTCAGTATCACCATGTTCGTGATGCAAACACGGAAGTCCTAAGTAAGGGCTATGTGAATAAACTTTTACGGGCGGTTTAAGCCCTTTGAATTTATGAAGTGAGGTTCCTTGGGTCCACATTATTTTTATATCTATGATTAACTTTGCTTTTAAACACTCTACCTAGAACGGAATATCATCGTATTCAGGAACAAGTGGTGCTGTATTCCATCTATCGGCTGAGCTTTCGGCTTGCCGACGCCTACGAACAATCCGGTTCTCAGGTCTAGCCAATGCTGCAGAAGTAGAACCAGAACGAGTTGACTCTCTTGGCTGCGCTCTTGCGACAGTGTTTCCTGGTGTGCTGTCTGCTGTGTAATCCAGGAACTCATCAAGACTTAAACCAGAGGGAACAGGAGATTGAGAGCGTTGCTGAGTTCGGCGTTGCGCATCGATACCAAGTTCAGCAAACGAGATGCCATCTAGATCCTGACGAGTCGAGTTGGGGTCAACTCGTCTGATGGTGCCAAGAGACCAACCTGGATCTGGAGAAAGGTTGTCTGCTTGTTGCATGGCACGTTCTTCCATCTGACGACGGACAGATGCTGTGAATGGATCGGGTCGTACATCAATTGGTGGACCCCAACGATCATTCCTTCGATTAGCTCGTCTGCGACCTTCTCTGTTCTGACGCTCATCAGCGATGGGGTTTGTAAAGTTGGGATTAAAAGGCTGAGTGGACTGAATACGTCTGATACGTGCAGATTCGCCGATGTTGAATTGCGATTGATTACTCATTGCATTGACTGAATCAAGCAAGATGTTGCCAGATTCATTCTGTGCTGCATTGAGATTGATTAATGCTTGTGCAGAATCACGATCAAAGAAATCAGAGGGTGCTGTATTGCGTCCATTGAATGCCCTAATACGCATCAAGTCTTGAGGCAGGTTATCGAAATTCGGCTGCAATCCATAGAACTCCTGCATCTGCTGAGGATTTCTAGGTGTATTCACTGGCAAGGTTCCGTTTTGAACCATTGCTCCAATGCGATCATTAGCCATTACAACGTTGACTCGCATATGACTTGGTGTCAGTTCAACGCCTTGCAAAGAATCAATGTTTGCGTAATTCTCAGCAGGTTGATTAGCTCTCCATTGAACTTCACGGGTTCCAGTTGCTAAAGGTGTCCCGGAGTAAGGATTCCGTTCCCTATTTTCAAATTCTCTTCTCTGAGCATTTGTAGAAGTACTACGACCGAATGAATTCGATTGTCCTAGAGAAGGTGCATCAGGATGAGCGTTGTATTGCGCGGGACCCATTGCACGCCCTTGAGTATCAAGGATTGGAGGTGCAGGTCTTTGGGTGTAAGCAGGCAGCGGCCAGTTAATAGCCTGATTGACTTGCCATTGGCGCAGGTTCTCTACATCACCTGGGTTAAACAACTCTTGTGCAATAACACGGCCACCCGGTGTCTCCTCATAAATATCAATCAAGTTACGCTTAGCAGAGTTGCGTATTTCAGCAGGGGCTGAGTCTGCTCCAGTTGGGTGTGCTTCCATTCGATTTCGGACAGCATTTACAAATGCATCTCGCCTTTCACCTCTTGGAGTATTAGCTGGTAATTCCGTTCGAAGCGATGAGTAATCATCAGGAGCATTCCGCATCCTGTCCAGATCAGTTGCTGATATTGGCTGAGGCAGCTGACGAGGATTAAGGCGTTGCAGCAGATCCATATTGGCCCCAGCTTCTCGATTACGCCCATCACCGATATCTTCTAACTGACGTTCACGTACTCTTCTGACACCTTCAGCAATGATGGCATCGTCCAAATCATCTTGACGACCATACTCGTCAACTTCCCTGAATACTCCTTCTGCTCTTCGACGAACGTCAATTCCGTCAGGATACTGTTCATCGATATCACCACTGTAGTCGTAAGGTATATCAAGTCCACTTTCTAAGCGATTCTCAAACTCACGTCTTCTTACAGGAGGCGGAGGACCATCATCATAGCCGTCATAACCATAGTCATCGTCATACTCAGGCTGTTTGCCTACATAATTGTTCTCTAGATCTAAAGACTTACGCCTTTCTAATTCTTTTGAGATAGCTGACGACAACTGAGTATTGCCTCCATTTTTAGCTCGTTCAGCTAAATGCTGAGCATGCATTTCATTTACAACAAATGGAGAGACAGGTCTGATCCTTCCGTTTTCAACTAATCCATACTGAAGACCATCATTCTGCAAAGGTCCGAACCCTTTTTGCATGTAAATGTCAGCTCTACCAAAATCACCAGCAGCTGCACCAACTGGAGAATTTTCAACAAGACTGCCTTCAGGCAAATCTTTAATTGCTTTATCAAACCCTCTGTCTGCTGCTCTAGCGATCTTGACACGCCTGCTTCTTTCAGCGGCACTCTCATTACGAGGGGAACCATTGTCGTAGCTACCGTCGACAGACCAAGCTAAGGAAAAAACATCACCTTTGTTTTTGTCAGCGATTAAAGCTATCTGCTCAGGGTTTCCATAAATTGTAGTTTCGTTGGGATCAAACGAGGCGTTAGGAAGACCTGATCGGCTGGCCCTGATATCAACACGAGCATCTGTGCCAGGCACCAAGATTGTTTCGTTAAACCCCGAAGAAGGGAACCCTCGTGTCTCATTCACATTGATTTGATTGAGTTTATTAATTGCATCATTTAGCTGCTGACTTATGTTTTGAATAGGCTGTCCAGCCAATTCCATTCCAGCAAATCTTCGACCTCTGATATTCATTACTACTACGACTAAATATATTCCTTATTCTATCTAAATGTCCGACACTAAATATTTATCAGCAGGACAGCAAAGAAATTTTTGGCCTTCAACAAATACTTAACATTCACCTATAATCATTACAGATAATAGTAATAAGTAGCATGTCTAATTTAGGGAGGAATAAACAAATAACAGATGAGCTCTTGAATAAATTTGAGTATCTTTGCTTAAATGGAATGACGCGAGCCGAAGCCGCAGCTAAAGTTGGTTTTTCACTAGCTGGTATTCGAGTTGCATTAAAGAGGGCTAAACGTGCTTTACCTAGAAATAGATTGATCGATAAGGTTGAAGCCCGTAAACAAGAAATACAAGATTCAGGAAAGTCACAGAAATTTTGGGCTGGAGAGTTTGGTGTATCTCAACCAGCAATCTTTAAGGTATTCGCCAAATTACGAATATCTAAATATGGTAGGAACAGAAATCTACCTGGACCAAGCATTGACCATCAGAAACGTATTAAAGAATATCGTCAGATACTGGAACATATTCAGAAACATGGTGGATATGTTCCTCATGCTATTAAGGCTTTAGGTCTCAAGACACCTCCTCAGCCTGTTCGTGAGTTTGCTCGTGCTATTGGATTCAATTTAAGTCACTATCAATTTGCATGGAAGCAATATGGATTGTGGCTAACGCTTCCTGGTCCTTGGAAGAAACTTCCTCCAACGAACTATTCAGTGCCAGCAATCTGTCAAGGATGTAGCACAACAGTAAACCTCAATCTATGCAATGCCAAATCAGGTAAGACCAAAGGATGCAAGTTCTGCTCTTGCAAAGCAAAAGAGTTCTTTAAAGTAGAAAATAAAACAACAGGTGAGATACACCCATCAATCATGTCATGGGCACGGGAAGTGGGAGTGTACCCGCAATATCAGAAATATCGACTACTGCTTCAACAAAATGAATCCGTGATAATCAATGATAATATTTACAAGATAATTGAATAGCTTTAGAAAAAGGAAGTAATAGCTTAGATGATCGGTTATCCCATGCAAAAGCCGAACAACCTGCTTCATAGTAATCACATAGATTATTACTAATCGCAATAATCAAATGTTCGCACCTTCCCCTTTTACTCTTTTCAACGAGTTTGGATTCCCTACTCGTGATCGTGTGGTCGTTATTTCAGATAGCCAGATGGCTGAACTGAAGAAGAGCGAAGCTGAAAAGCAAATCGCATCACTCGAAGCTAGGAAATCAGAGTATGAGAATGCATTGACTACCTTGACATCAACAATCAAAAGCCTGAAGGCGGAGCACAAGCTCATTGAGCCTGCCACTCAACAGGAGGAATGACTGGATACTGGCCAGTACGGATGAGGTCCATGAATTCAGGCACTGGTATCTCACGGGCTGTCTCAGGGTCATCGTTTGACTCCCCGACAAGATTTACATACTCAGGATCTTGCGAAACAATGTCTCGTTCATCTTCATAGCTGGAGTAACGAGCGTTTATCCCCCACTGCTCGTACTCAGTATTGTCAGGCAGAATTTGGTTGACTTCACCATCAATCGTCAGTTCTAGTCGGCAGACTGTCAGCTTCTTGTTTAAGTTTCTGTATAGGGCTTGTATAAAGTCGTATGCCTCTTCCTCGTTGGCGAATGATTTATATGTCTGCTGTTCGCTAAATTCTTGATACTCATTGGCATTCCAGTAGATGGTTATGCATGAAGCATCTTGAATGGCTTGATCGCCGGGAGTGAGATTTAAATCCATAATAAAGTGAATTAGTTGTGAGGACTAAGGGAGGAATGGCTTAATCCTTAAGCGTCCTTGTATAGACCGTGACTCCTCCTTTTGCAAGTGTTTTACGGACATCAGGTTGCTCAAATAACTCAGCTATTTCCGCACTCATGTCATCACAATAAAGCTTATCTGTGCATCCGGTGAAGGCATCAAGCATTTCACTATCTAAGATGTACGGTTTAATTGCACTCCAGAATGGCTCCATTAAGCACAGGTAATTATCTCCTATCCCAGATTCACTGGAATCAAGTAGGTACGATGTAAACCTTTCCATTATGTGTGGCTTGTCGGCATTCTGTTGAGCAAATGAGAGCATTTGCTTTGCAGTATCTTCTACCGTATCAGCATCAATTGCAAAATACAGCTGACCAAAGTTGAAGTGCTTGTTGCCAACTTGATATGTACCATCGCTTTGGATATATTCCACCACGGCTTTCTTGCAGTATTCAACGAAATCCGATTCGGAAGGCATATCGAATAGATTCAGTTCTTGACTGTTCGTTGACGCATAAATCTTCTTCAACTTCCCAATCATTTTTTCCGTGAATGCATTGTTCAAAATATATTGTCCGAGCACATAGCCAAAGGCATCAGGATCGTTACCTGCACTGTGGAGCTGTTCGCAAAAGGAAGGCCACTCATCGTCTGATATCTCTCCTTCGGCTGATTCATCTTCAGCCTGACCAAGCGCTGCCATCATCTGCTCTTCAGTAAGCACAGTGACACCAAGCTCTTGAGCCTTCGCCAGTTTGCTGCCGCTCTCGTCCCCTGCCACCAGGAAGTCGGTGGTCTTGCTGACGCCTGATGCAATGGTTGCACCAGCAGCCTCAAGCAATGCTTCAACTTCCTTGCGGGTCTGACTGAGCTTGCCTGTTACACAGACACGTTTGCCACTGAAATCAATGGTTGCAGGTGTTGTGGAAAGTGATAGACCTCTTTTGAAAACCTCAGCAACTTCTGCTCCAAAGTCTGAGAAGTCACCACCTTGTCCCCACTCGTGATTGATTGTCTTAGCTGACAATTCAATCTTATCTTTGAACTCATCAAACCATTGACCTTGCAAAAGCTCTTCCCAATTATCAGAGCCTGCGTCACCTGCAAACAGCATCTCCCAAAGAGCATCACGGTGTTCTGGATGACGCTTGATATAAGCCAACGACAGGTTTGTGAAGGGGTTATCAGCTTCCTGAGAAAATGTGTCCCAAGCCCATTGGAAACTTGCTTTCATGTTTTGCTCGCCAAGAAGAGCTGCTACATAGTTTTCGACTACAGGTTTCCCAGCATTTAAGTACTCTTCTTCTGACACCTCTTGCTCGTGTACATACTGAGCAAAATCACTAAGCACGGCTTTCATACCGCTATCCCAAGCTTCTGCCAGGAAGAATGAGGCTGCCACATTCTGGTGACCACTCAACCATGCATTACCTTCTAATCCATCAAGCCCACGTTGGACCAAAGTCGCTAGGTCACTGCCTGCATCCGCAACAACATATCCACCGTTATCTCCTGCCCAATACTTTCGGTCCTTAATCATTTGGCTGAGCTGGTCAACATCGACCTCATCACCATCTATTGAGCCATCAGACATTGCTGCTTCCCACAGAGGTGAATAGTCAAAGCCGTGGCTCCACTTCGGGCTATAGCAGCACTCAACAAAGCTGATGACATCCAGGCTCATCTTGTATTTCTTGGCGTGCTCTTCTTCAGACAGGCGTTCACCGTTCTCGTTTAGGTACGCCTTGGCGGGGACGTAACGCCAGCATTTTGCATCCGTTGCTTGATTAATAACAGGTTCCCAGTCGCCTTCTTCATCAGGATCACCAGCGATGCAATCTTCGTAATCGTCTTCACTAATTAAGACAAGCATGGCGTATCTGTCATCAGTAGTGTCTTGCTCGATTACTGGCTCTTCTTTCTTGGGTTCTTCTACAGCAGGTTCTACAGTGTCAGTAGGCAGCTCAAACTTTTCCCACCTGCGATTCTGAACAAGATTATCAATCATGTTGTAGATATGAAACCCTGTGGTTGATGTCTCTAGTTCACCAGCAAGATTGCTATTTGACTTCTCAAGTCTTGAAGCGATATACATCACAAGCCTTTGCATCTCCCGGCCATGCTCTGGATAAGCATCTGTTCCCGCTTTGCTTTCTAGAAGTTTCCAGATGCCAGTTGTATCTTCTGCTCCACCAACGGCAGCAGCAAGAAAAGCCTCTCGTATTTGTAAACGGCTACGTCCAGTGACTTTTGGCTTGAACTCGGGGAAGGAGGCTACAGTATTAGTTACTACACCAGACTGGGCAAAGATCTCTTCTACTTCTGGTCCGTATGCGTTGTATAGATCTTCGTTGCCGTCATCGCACCAACGCTTGTAAATCGCTTTGGCATTTAGTTTGAGTTCTTCCTGGAACTCCTCCACAAACCACTGATCCATGAACAGCGGTTCATAACTGTCTGAAATAAAATCCTCATTTTCAAAATAAAACAACCAAAGATTATTGCGCCACTCTGGATTACGTTGGACGAATGCTACTGCATCTTGTCCGAACTCCCAGTTTCCGACGTAAGAGTAAGCATAGTTGGCACTCTCAAAGAACTGAGCTTTTTCCTCATCTGTTGCATCTTTTAAATCCTCTTTGATTGACTTCTTGCACCATTCCACTGCCGCCGATATGTACTGAAATCCAGTAACCCCGTGACCTACAACATCATCGTCAACGTATGTCGCAAAGTCAGCCATATCGATCTGCTCAACTCTTTCTTCAGATACTTCATCTGTAAGAGCAATTGAGTATTTCAAGGCTTCATGACCCCTTACCCAACTGTCACTGCCACTAGTTGCTATACCTGCAATAAATGTGACAAGCTTTGCTTGCTTCTCTGGGCAAAGTTCAATGTTCTCTGCGCCTAGCCATTCATCGAGAACACTCTCTAACTCTGCTTCAGTTTTCTTCCCATCAAATTTGGCTTGATTAAATTGCTCAAGAAACTCTTCGTAGCCAAAGTCGAGCTTGTCTTGCCAGTTTTCTAGTGACTCATTGCCGCAGCCGTGCATTGCATCAATAGCTGCCAATAATTCTTCGTTGCTTATTGATGCGCTCATACTAAGTTCTGGTTATTTAAAGGAGAAGTGGAGATACTTACCAAGTGGCGACAGTGATGTCGGTGATGTGCTCGTACTTAACGCCTAGATAATCCTCTGCAATAATCTTGAGTGCTGCATCATCGTCATCAGCTAAATCAACAGTCAGTCCAAGCAGTCGTGATTTAGTGATGGTAGCTGGGTCTGTACAGCCAACGTCTTGATCAGCAAAGAGATCTGGATACAGCTCCTCATGCTCGCTCGGTATCTGTACTGACCACGTTGTGTACTCATCTGCATAGAAGAGTTCGCTGTTAATACGGTGGATCTCAAACCCTTCACCGTGATCAGATAACTGTGCATCAACGACTGCTTTCTCAGCATCTGTAAGATCTGGATATTGAAGCATTTGAAGTGTTGTCATAGTTCTTTTTAGCAATGGTTCTCGGGTTTGTTTGCTCCCGATAGTGCAGACCTATTGCGTTAATGCACGCCCCGCATAGGCGAGGATCGCCGTTTCCCCTGGACGTGTCTTGGTCAGGTGGGCGACACGGCAAGCAGCCATTGGGCTGACGCAGGACCTGACGATGATGCGGCGCTCATAGCGGCTGCCGCTCTTGCGGATGGTGACGGCGTAGGTGCGAAGTTCTTTCATGAGTTAGTTATATCCTGTCGTGGACTGGCTTTTCATCCCCCAGATGGGGGATTGAGTCTCCCCCAAACGGATGAAATATCAGGCTTTATTCCAAGCCGGTGTGTTCCCACAGCCTTGGATTGTCCTTCAGCAGAAATGGCCCTGCTTCAAGTGTCCTGATCCGAAGCCGCATGTCTGTTTGAAGCAGTGACAGATACTGCGGATCCAACTCATGAAGAGGCTGCACCTTATGGTCCCCTCTTTGTGTTTTCAACAACTCAGCAGCACACGTCATGACTCCGTCTTTCAAAAGCAGTTTCATTAAATGTGCCGAGTAATCCACCACTTGCTTCAAACCATCCAATCGTTCCAATGGCGTGGAGTAAGTAAGCATCTTCTTTCTATCGCTTAACCAAAACGGCTGATTATTAAAGACCTCACGACTTACAAGGTCAAAATCTTGAATTAGCTGAAACAAATTCTCATATGTCCATTCAATACTTTCCAGCAGAGCAACTAGTCGCGCCTTTAGTAGGCGTTGCAGATAATCACTTTTCAGTGTTACTGAGTCATGAGCAACCTGTAAGCCCCACTCATTTTCAAGTGGAAGCACATTCAATCGAACTAAATCACCCTCCATATAACTGTTGGTTGTCACAATCTTCAGATCCTCACCTAATTGAGGATAAGGAGCATCCTTAAAAACAGATGTAACCTCATCTTCTGCCGCTACTAAGCAAACAGTTGCCAAGGAAATGAGGTTGACAGAGCGTTTTATGTTGGATTTTAGGTTCACCTTTTCAAAGGGTTGGGTATTGAACACCATTCCTTCAATCGTCATGAAATGATTCAAGAAGGGTTTGAACCAAGCTTCTGTCTTCGAGCCAGGTTTGACTGGATAGACAGTTTGTTGCGCCATCAGAAATCTGGCGGCACTGAAGGTCTCTCTTGCATTTGGGCAATGACGGACGAGGACTTGCTTGTGGTTGGTGCGCTTGCTTGTAGTGGTCATGGTTGAAACGAATATGAGATGAAGCACGGCGTCTTGCCTGTGCATACATCCGTTGTAATTCGACCATTACCCTTGCCACATCACCTATCTGGGGGATTTGCTCCTGCATCTACTCACCCGATTGGGGGATCAGATGTCGATATCGGCTTCTTTCACTGGCTGGGCATCAAGCTCCTCTAATTCGCTAGCAAGGCTTTCACTTTCCACGTGTTTAGTAGCAACGCTAGGTAGAACGGTGCGTTTGAACGTTGATCCACCGATTTTCATATGAGCTCCGTCAGGTGAAACTATGTGTTTCCCACTAGTCTCTTTATATCGTTTAGACAAGTCAGGCTTTTTCTTCGGTCCGGGCATGTATTTATTACGAGAATAATAATCATTCTATCTGTTACTAATTTGCGACAGTGAGGCAAGTGATAGTTAAGCAGATTGGCGAATAGTTAAGGAAACATAAAGTCTCCTATATACCCAAAATCAGTTTTAGAAAAATTTCTATAGAGAGCTTTTTTGACGAAATAAAAAATTACGGTTATATACGGACCCCCCCTCTTTGTCACACTACCTCCCAGGAAATGTCGGACAAAAACGCCATAGGAGGTTAAAAATGGTACATCGCGCTTGGGGGGCTTAATACCCTCCGTACCCCGATGGGCGGTCAAACAAAAAAAAATAAGTAGCTATACAACTTGTGTCATTGCAATAGAAGTCAGCGTTCTTTTAGTAGCTGAAACTATTTTGTTCTCAATATATTATTTGAATTCACAGTTGAATCACAGTTGAGTTAGCAACTGTTGATCAACGCAAGTGTAATCGTTTGAGTTAGCTGTGATAACTACGAGGGTTAACAACTAATCAGATAAGAGATTCCTTTCTCATTGAGTAGCAATCTAATTGCAATCCAATCCGCAACCTGCCGGTTGCTCTTGCTCGGGGAGTTCAATGTAATCATCAAGATGAAGTCCCGTACCCGTGAAGATCAGAAGGTTCTCCACATCCGTAAGTCTATTGCTTGCCAGCAAGTGAAGTCAGTCAGCTGTGCATCACACGATGCGGCGGTTGACCCCCGTCACCTGTTGTTTATCCAAGGCAAGACCTACGCCTAATCAATGGGGACACCTGCCGGTGTCTCTTTTCTTTTGTGTTCATTACATATTCATTCATGAAAATTTTCTACATCTATCTGGCTGTATCACTCTTGCTACTACCAATTGGGTTGTGAACCATTGCCTCCTGTTGGAGGCTTTTTCTTTTGTTGTTCATTCATTATTCATTCACTATGACTACCACTAATTCTTCAGCTCCTATCACCCCATATGAGAAGGAACGCCTTGCTACTGCTAAGAAGCATGGCTTCAGCTTCTTCATGGTCCGTGGGGATGAGGAAGGTCCTGCCTTCATCTACTCCATCGGTATGTCCCAGCATGGGCTACCTGATGTGCTGATGTTCCTCGACTCCGAGTACGTCGCACCACAGATGGGGTTCCTGACGAATCTCCTCAGTCATCTGATTGAAGGCTCAAAGCTCTTCGATGCAGACGCACTTATTCGTTCCATTCATGGTTCGAAGAAGGTTGTGTCTGATCCAGAGATTGAGTACACCTTCACTGTTCTCAGTCCTTCAGATACTGACAAGGCAGTGCACGACTACATGTGCCGCTGCCACTACTTCAGGCGTGTCTTGGGTGACCCATCTGTGATGGTCATCTCCAGTGACTTCAACCCCTCCTGGAGGGATGTCACTGACAAGGCAATTGCCTGATTCATTAGCCCCCTGCCGGGGGCTTTTTTCTTTCGTGTTCAATCGAAAGATTCCAATGACTACTGTCCCTTTCTCTGCATCACTTGAAGCAGAACTTGCTCAGCGTGAGGCATGGCATAACGCATCTCGCATCCAACGGTGTGAGAACGCTCAGTCCATCATCAGGCTGGCATCCCCTCTCACTGTCCTCAAGGATGTGTGGGTCTTGTATCCATACACATCCTTTGAAGGACGCACCCACTACCGCAAGGTGAAGGAGTGCAGGGATGTTCTGATCTGATGCAGAACCTAAGGCCACCTCTCGGTGGCTTTTTTCAATCGTGTTCATCACATATTTCTAATGTCTTCCTACTTCACCTCGATCACCCTTGGCGTGGGTCTTGGCTTCATCCTCTGCGTAGCAGGGTCAAAGATGACCGAAGCCTATGCACAGGACATCTGCAAGGACCTAACTGATACACATCAGATTGTTCTTGTCGATTCATTCATGGGCTCTACCTACACCTGTGTTGATCGCAGATATCTCTGATCCACTAGCCACCTGCCGGTGGCTTTTTTCATTCGTGTTCCTCTCATATTTCTCTGATATGTCACACATTCTGTATTCCCTCAACCGCACCATCGGTGACTTCGCTGTGCGCCGCCCCGAGACATGGATCTACTCCTGTGCTCTGGTCGGTATTGCACTAGGCATCGCCATGCTTGGTGGTATCGGGTATGTCTTTGGCATGCCCTTCCACCAGTCCACTTATGGCATGTATGCCGGTCTTGCCTTCTACGCCTTCTGGTTTACCTGCAACGTAGATGCCATCAAAGAAGCATCTGATGTGCAGATCGCGAATATCAAGCGTCTACGCGGTTGATATCAATGGCCGCCAGGTATGGCGGCTTTTTCTATCTATGTCCTTCACTATCTAAATACTTATGGAACTAACCCCCTCCGACAAGCAAGAGCTTGCCTTCTGGGCAGCTGTTGCTGATGCCGAAATGACATCACCCCAGTCCAGAGCAAATGCTCAACGCGCTCGCGGTGAAGCCAAGGCTTCCGACCGCCGTAAGCGCCAAGGATTTGGCTGACCCATATAGCCACCTGACGGTGGCTTTTTCTCATCGTGTCCTCACAGGACAAATAACCACTTACACAGGAGATAACAAATGCCTTCATATAAAATATGGGGAATGAAGAAACGAATTCACATCGGAGAAATACAAGTACAGCAAATACCTACCGATGATTCATCACAAGAATCACCTGGTACCTGGACTATCCGTAGGATGTGTGTAGAAAACATGGAAGGAGAACCTCTCACCAGAGGGTTTGGCATTGCTAGTCGTTGGGATGAATCGCAACAAGAGACTTCAGACTCAATCTTTGAAGAATCCTTCAAGAAGAAAGTCGTCAATGTTGCCAAGACAGTCGCTGTTACTGCACCTGCCGCAGTCGTAGCTGTTGTTGCAACTCCAACTGTTGCTGCCCCTATGGCTGCTGTTGCGGTAGCCACTGCAGTTGTTCATACAGCACTAAATGATAACAATGTTGATCATTCATTTAACTGTCCTTAATCATTAGCCACCTGACGGTGGCTTTTTCTCATCGTGTCCTCTTAGGACAACTAACCACCTACATAGGAGCATTATGCGACTTCCAGTATTCGGTCGTTCAGACCTATTCATTCATGTCGGATCTACCAAGGTCCAATCAATACCTGACCCTAACCGTCAAGGTGAGGAGCAGTCTCGTTTCTGGAAACTCTTTCGGGTCTCACTCGAAAGTGTTGATGGCAAACATTGCTCCCCTGGGTTAGGTGTTGCTATCCCTTGTGAGCCCGGTTATCCCGAGCCTACAAAGAAGGCAGACAAGAAGGAGAAGTCTTCCGACAAGGAGACTGATACTCCTACCCCTCAAAAACCTGAGGATGTCGTCACACCCGTATCACCTACTGAGGTGATGCCTACGGAAAAGGTTGACACCCGTACACCAGAAGCAGCCGCTAAGGCTGAAGCTGCTGTAGCGGCATACGAAGCTGAGGAACGAGACTATCTCAATAGTCACATCAACGAAGATGATACTTATGAACCTGAATACGACCCTACTCTAGATATGATTGGTGTCGCATGTATGGGCTTTATGTGATCACATCGGCAATGTGTTTGGGCCTGCATCATCTGCGGGTCCACCAAACGTACTTGCCATCGCATGGGTGAGGTCAATCAGACCTGCACCAGCTGCTGTAATTCCACCTGCTTGCAGTGCTCTTGTTCCATACAAAGCAGTCTTACCTTGCCAGCTATTATCAAAACCACTACGATCTTTATGAATCAGTTCACTTACATCATCTAAGTAACCTCTTGCTCCCTCAGGAACATAATTACCCATACGTCCATATGTATTCCGAGCAAATTCCTGCACTCGGTCATCCATACGATTAAGACCACCACCGAGGTCATTCATCAACTCTCTCAACCGGTGTGCGCCAGGATTAGCCATAACATTTCTACACTTGTTACCCCTATTGTATGTAATGTCAGACAGCTCTGATTTACAGACCAGGGTGTAACGCTTTTGCAGATAAAAGACATGCTTTATTGACTACCACGGTAGTCGTGATCCACAGTGCGCCAGGTGCCATCCTCCGCTCAATTCGTTGGGCGTCGCTACCGCATATTTATATGCCTCCCCGCTCATGTTTTTCATGGGCGTAACTATGGCCGCCAGGTATGGCGGCTTTTTTAGTTCGTGCTCTCACAGAGCAATATCCCTATCCCCAGAACATCACTGGGCTACCTCTACATGCCACAACAAGTCGCATCTCAGATTGACAACCAAATCATTGCTCCTGCTGTTTGGGTCTTCAGCCTACATTCCAAAGATGCACCTAATCCAGACAAAGCTGGAGTAGTCGGGCATATCGAAATAACTGATCGTAAAACATTAAGCGATCTAGCTGATACTTTTTACTTTGAAGTATTTAAAGATTACAATGCTTCTGAAGGAAGAATCACTTGTTCGACCAATACCTCCCTTGTCCTGTATTTCCATGAAGACCATCCCAAAATGATGATGGTTCTTCCTAAAGGAACGCGCAAGCACAAATCTAAGAAAGGCTTTGCCTGATGCCACACAAGGGACACCTGCCGGTGTCTCTTTTTAATTGTGTACAACATATAACTCACTACTCATGGATAACATCCCCTTCGATCAATACGATCGCTCACAACTTGCTGAATTCCTTGGTGAATCAGCTTGTTTCATGGGCACCGTAGTCAATATCAAGTCACCTACCCCAGACAAGAAATTCGCATGCCTGCGTAATGTCCGTATCACACATCGTGATGATTCGGTTCGCTTTATTGACCGCCCATACGTCACATGTGACCACATCTGGATCGATATCTCCTGTATTGATGCATTCAAGACACGTATCACTGATACGGTCGTAGGGATGTGTACCGTTTACGAATATTCTCGTAAAGACGGCACTAAATCCTTCTGCCTACGCTTCAAAGAGCAAGGCATGACAGATGGCACTCTCCTGAAGAAGTTCTTCGAGCAAATCGGAGAAATTCGAAAGGTATCTGAAATGATCACCCTCGATCAGCAACACAATCTGATCAATACACTCATCGAGAAGACAGAGGAAATCGCTATGAGCGGCAACATCTGTTTCTTCGATGAAACACAGGCTTCATTCCTGAAGACGATACAGAAGTATCGCGGTCGCATTAAGCAGGCTGCCGGAGTAATCCTCCCCTGCAATCGTGCAGGCAGGCGCTTCCGTCGCGAACAAGGCGTTACTCGTCATCGCATACAGCAGCCTAAAGCTCACGGCTTTGGCTAATCCAATAGCCACCTACCGGTGGCTTTTTCAATCGATGTAATCATCAAATTTCTAATTACTATGCTTCACATCTATTGGACTGAGATCGCTTGCTACATCAAGTATGTCAAGGGTACTCAACGCAGACAGATCCGAGACAGATTCCGCATCTACGTCAACGCAAAGGGTTGCGTAAAAGGTAAGTCTGAAAGGACTGGCAAGGAGTTTAACTTCACATCATTAGAAGATCTACACTCTAAGATTTCATCGCTTACTAAAATCCAATACAGATTAGAGAGCGGTGCAATACCTACTCGTGTAACAAGCATCTGAAACAGCCTAAGAAGGACACCTGCCGGTGTCTTTTTTAAATCGTGTCCTACACATAATTCACATGACAACCACCTCCTCCTCCTTCCCTTCTGCGATCGAGGCTTACGAGATACAGAAGACCGGTGTAGCAAAGAACCACGGTTTCGCCTTATTCCCGATTCGTGGAGATGAGACCCATCCCGGTTTCATTTACACAGTCGGTATGGCTCAGCACGGTCTGCCAGAGCTCCTCGTGTTTTTCACAGAGGGGATGGCTCCTGGTACCAACAATATGGTGATCCAGGTAGCTCAGCACCTGATTACAGGTTCGAAGCGATTCGAGATCGCTCCCCTACTTCGCTCATTCATCAGAGCAGGTATCACGGTTAGTGATCCAACGATTCACTATCACCCTGAATTTCTCAGAGGTGATGACCTGAAGTATGCCTACCAGGCATATGTCACCAGAGCGATGCGTCTCCGTCAGGAGCTCGGCATGCCTAAAGGAGTATTAGTACTCAATCATGCTGATGTTCCCAGCATCCAGCAGCAGCGTGCCATGGCAATGCTGTCTGCTAGCTGAGTGAAGAGGCCACCTATCGGTGGCTCTTTCAAAGGGTGTCCCAGTCATGGGATGTCCTTTGCATATAAACCAATGCGTTCTATCTATAACGACAACAACGATTCCTGCTCCACTGATCTTTATACATACGGTGATTTCACCGGCATGCGTAAATGTTATCAGGAGCTAGGACTAGATGTGCCAACTGATGATGACTACTACTCATCAGATAATGACACTGCAATCGATGTAGTCGAAATCTTCTGATCGTAATCACCAGCCACCTGTCGGTGGCTTTTTTCATTCGTGTCCTCTCGTAGGACGTTCTCTCGTATCCAGCATGTACTGGATTCACTTCATGGCTACTGCCAATACCGCTACAACCCTGTCCAACACTGCTGTCTCCACTGAGAAGCCGCTTCCCAAAAACTACGCAGGATTTAATTCCTTGACACTGGAGGGACGAATTTTCAATGCGGAACTCGTCACCCGTGACGGTCAAGAATTCCTGTCTGTGTCTGTCATCCAAAATCTTCAGGATGACGACATGGGATGTGAATTCTGTTTCACAAACAGCAATGGCCTGATGTCACTTTACAAAAAGGGATATCTGCCTGCTGGCCGTCGCTGCCACGTTGTCGGGCACGTCAAAGAAGTCACCTCGACATGGACTGATAAGGCGACTGGTGAGGTGAAACTCCTCAAAAGACCTCGCGTCCGTATGGACCAGGTGACAGTCACAGTCGGAGCTATGCCTGCGGCTAAGAACTGATCACGGTGGCAGCATCCTCGGATGTGTAAGTCCACCCTTGCCCAACATTGGGCGTGATCCTTATCCCTTTTTGAAGTGGCCCATCACATGCTCACGTCAGTGGGCGAAATCACAAGAGGCCACCTACTCGGTGGCTCTCTTTTTCACTTGTATCCCATATACGTAACTACTTTTTATGACTACCTCCCGCCCCGAGGATTTTCCTGCCTCGATTTCAATCGAACAGCTACAACAGCTGCATAAATCCGCAACAACAGAAGCATCTGCACAGTCAGAGGGTTCTGAAGACTATCAAGAACGAATCGAACGGGTATCTGCTGAGATTATCGAAGCGATGAGTGAGAAGTTCGATGATCACATGATTCCAAAACTGGTTATCCTCCGTCTCATCAATCAGATGATGGGATGGGCTCTGAGTAATCAAGATCTCGCTGCCAAGCACGAAGATTTAAATAATCTCGCTTCATTCGCCTCCATGGCTGCACAATTATCGGCATCGTCCGTAGCTGTGCAAAATATTTACATGGGCGAGGAAGACTTTACCCATCCTCACAACATCGAGAAGCAATCTGACTAGATCCTGCTTGATATACAGATGATCACCCCCATATGTCCTTAATTATGAGAATGATTATCATTCTTACTGGACATGTCTAGGGATCATCCACTGATATCTACTGATATCCCCCGATCATTTACTGATCACCCCCGATGTCTAGAAATATGGGCGAATATGCCTATATTTTCTACGACTCATTCCTCTATCTAAAAATATGGAGTAAATACAGCTGTAAATTCTACTGTCTGACTCTATATATTCCGATAGATTACTTAATAATAGCTTAACACTCCTATTATTCGCCTACATTTGCGTAAATCCGCAGTATTACTAGGGTTTATCTCCCGATATCTACGGAAATTAGGCACATCCTGGTAGTGAAATCGTCAATCCACTACATTGACACCCAGATATCTAATAATTCAGTAGTGATAATGATTCTCATTCCTATATGAGTACAATATCGCACTGATTTATACCTATATCTATTACATCTACCTCCTATCTCTAGCTTTGATTCCTATCAATAGCCACACCCCCCTAGTTAACACAGTCGCATCAGCGTCTGCAGTTACTTGCGTTTCTCGGTCGTAGACCTGGACGCAATACTAATGCTCTTACATTTACTGAATACCTTTCAGAAAACTTTGGAGAGTGTTCGTTAACTGGAGCATACCCACCGTTCATAGTGAATTATTTTCTACAAAGTGAGAATCATTCTCATAAATGAACTCATTATGGCCGCGAGGTGTCGCGGCTTTTGGTCTTAGTGGCGTCAGGTTTGCCTGTATAAGCCCACATAAAGCTCAAGCTTGAGCGTAATAACAAAACAACCCCTACCCATACAAAATCCTATGTCTATTCAATCAATAACAGAAGCAATTCAGACCGAATGGGATCGTCAATTCGCTGAAGTTTGGCCTCAAGAAGCTAAAGATGCTCAAGCCTTCAAGAATGACTGCCCTCCCGACAGCGACGCTGAAGAGTATCAAGACATCATCTTCACTCACATGATGCGTGAACTCAATGAGTATCGCGAAGACCGCTATGAAGAAGATAACCTCGACGACTTGGAAACACAGCTTTCAGTCGAAGCACAGATTTATTACATCTGGTGGTCGATGCTTAATTTGGATCGAGAATCAATCGAATTCAAGATCTCACAGCACGGCAACATCCGTTCCTGCTGGAAAGAAAGCATGTCCTACTACGCAACTTCACTTCGTGGCAACGGACTACTAGCAGCTGCTGATGCTCTTGACGCTAAAGTTCAAGCCCTCGAATCGCCCATCTCGGTGATGCAGTGGGTCACAAACATTGTGGAGCAAAACAGTAACTAAATGCTGACTTAAGGTGTCTTATGACGTAAGACAGGGCAAATCCCTTGCAGCGCAATGTGTCTCAAGGATTTGTCTTACCTGTCACAGAAACTCCCTATATATACCTTTTTTAAATAGGGTTTTCCACAGGTCTCTTCTACTTTTTATATTGCATATGTTTTTGAGATCAAAGACATAAGACAGAAGGGTATATAAACAGTGAAATGCATTGCCCTGCAGTGGTTTTCAGCTGTCTTAGGACAAAAAATCGTGCTAAGTCACCCTTCCCAAAACCCTTGGTATGACTAGAACTGCTGTCTTATCACTGCTTTTTTTCGAACCTCGTCGTAAGACACTTTTTGTATCACTATGTACTCAAGTAGAGCGAAGTGTCTTATCACGACGATTTTGATAAGTCAGACGTAAGACAAAACACAAATAAACAACAATCCAAATTACAAACAAAATGACAACTCAATCAGAAAAAAGAAATCAACGCATTGTTGCAATCACCCGTGACCAACAAATGCTTGACGGAACAGCTGCTCAAATAGCTGAAATAATCAAACATCCATCACATGTTATTCATCGTGTATGCCAAGGCAACCGGCAAACCGTAGGTGGCTGGACTTGCAGGTATCTCAATGACATCGAGAACGACTCCGACGTCTATAACTATATGGTCGAATATTTCGACTCTGCCTCAAAGCCTGTTCACACATAAGGGTGTAATGCTTTTGCAAATAAAAGACATGCTTTAGTAGACCATACTGTTCAAACACATGACTGACATCCCAGACAAGATTGACTTCGGACAGCTTCAACAATACGCAGAGACTGCCACATCTGGTATCTCTGCAGTAGATGCCGAAGAACTCATCTCATTATGCGATACATACATCGAGAATCTTGACGACATGATCGAAAAGATCGATGCCTGTATGACATCCACCATCACCCCTGAGAGATGGCAGTACTTTGTCACTGCACGTAAGTCTCTCAAAATAGCTCGCCGTAACTTTAGAGCTGCCACACGCAGATAATCAGCTACACCTGTCCGTTTATCGGACGTGATCCTACCTTGAGCCAGGCGATCTCTGTGGCTTCATCACTGATGTATAAGTCCACAACTTGTCCCATTCGTGGGACGTAATTACACATTAGGAATCACTATGGCCGCCAGGGATGGCGGCTTTTTTAATAAGTGTCCTCAGGACCAGTAAACAAACTATCTATACAGTCAAATGACTACAAATACTACACAATCAAAATCACATAATGTTCCTACTCGTATTACACGTGGACGGCAACAGTTAATTAGACATCCGCTTTGCCAAAAAGGTTCTGATCGCACAATTATGTCCGGTCACATCGGACAACTTGTAATGATGAAAGGCCGAATTGACAAATTCTTCAAACAAGAAAACGGAAAATTTACAATTCTGTTCACTGAGATTGATGTTGTCCTTTGGGACGAAAGAAACCTACCTAAACCACAGCAGACGTTAATGCCAATTGATCATCTATGGCAGACAGACATTACTATCAGTGACAGACAATTTGCTTTAGCTGTAGGGGATTTGTGGGGTGGAGTGGGTCATATATACCCATACACACGTACAAATCAAGAGCGCTCTTACAACGTCGTCACTACACCATCAATCACAGCATCTCGATACATCAGTACGTCTTTAATGCAAATGTTCAACGCAATCATAAATTGTGAGAATACAAAATCTGATTATGCAACGATGGTCCACGCAATGGATCGTATACGTACGAACTGCCTTGCAGGATCATTCAATACCCCCCAAGGGAATAAAACGCTAATCAATCCCATATTTCATACAAAAAATGAGTTAAATACAATACTGAATCAGATTGAACGCAAGGTGCATCACTTTGTAAAAAGTGGAAACTTGCAAAGCCTAAGTAAATATATTGACCAAATTGCGTTTCATATGGAACGCGGATACCTCTTCTTCCAATAGTTAAATATGATTGGCATCGATTTAATCGTGTAAGTCCAGTCCTGTCCGTATATCGGACGTGATCCTGCGGATATTTGTTCTTCCAATAGTCAAATATACTTGGCATCGATTTAATCGTGTAAGTCCACTACCTGTCCCATTCGTGGGACGTGATCCCGATGATCGCCGAAGCGGCTCTACCTGCTCAGTTCGCTGGGCGTAACCCAATGGCCCCCTGTCGGGGGCTTTTTTAGTTCGTGTCCTAGTTCATAGGACAAACACCCTCTGATTTCTAATCAGAAGACTCTCCACTCATATAGGTAACTTTATGTCTATCAAAAAAGCAAAGCGCCATGGCGCCCATCGTTCATCAATCGTGCGTCCTCGTACTCGCAGAGGAACTGCACTTACACACCGTGAAGAGGTGGAACTGCGGTATCAGCGATATCTAGACCGTCAGTCTGCCGTTGGGACTACACCAGTCATCACTCATACAGTATCTGTAGGAGATGGTTCTCCAGGACAGACATATATCAGTCGTCCCGTACAACGATAAAAACATAGCCCTTCGGGGCTTATCAATATTAACTTGCTAAATTACAAATGAAATTCCAGAAAAGAAATAACTTTTTAAATGGTCTACTAAGGATCAATACTTCAGGATCTGGAGTATCAGCATCCATAGGAGTGCCTGGGTTCCGTGTCAATATTCCACTCCTTGGTAAAGCCAAAACACCTGGAGTGACAGTAGGAATCCCAGGAAGTGGGATATCACATCATCAGAAACTAGGTGAATAAGTGAATTGACTTAACTATCTACCATAGGTGTATCTGCTTAAGCAGACACCTATATCTATTTATCTACTTATCTATGATTAGAAAAATCAAGCTGCGATCACTCGCTGCTAAAACTCTGCTGGCTAGCTATTGCTCGTTAACTGCAGGTATCAACCTCGGTGCCATTACACATGCTGCACCACTAACAATGCAAGAAGCTTTAGACAGCTTCAACCAATCACCACAACCAGAACCTGAAGACATCCCTGTCCCAGTAGTTCATGCTCCTACACAAGCACTGCTTGAAACTATTGCCTACGCAGAAGGAACGTGGGATGAGAAAACTCAATCGATAAATTATTCGATGCGGTTTGCCGATAGAGCTGGGCAAGGCACTCTTGATACAGATCATCCCCACCCCCGACAAATTCGAGGCAGCCGTTACGGCAGTGGTTATCGATCAGACGCCTCTGGTGCCTATCAGTTTTTATCTACTACGTGGATAGGACTGCATAACGGAACCAACCAAGTCATGTCTCCTGAAAATCAGGACAGTGCAGCACTGAAACTCGTTCGTGCCACTGGTTATGACGTCAACCGTCCATTCAGGCATCAAGCTCATCGGCTTGCAAGCACGTGGGCTTCATTCCCTACCCGTAATGGTTGGAGTTTCTACGGACAACCTAGTAAGGGACTGCATCTCCTGGATTCGTTCTTTCAGAAACGGATGGCTGTTCATCAGACATACGCAAAGCTCCCTATAGATGAACCCAGGTCGTACTGCTACCTCGAAGAGAAGCGATTAGTTACAGCGTTCGCGTAAACCATTCCCCCATTTGGGGATACAGAATCACCCATTTAGGGGATGTGAAATCCCAACATTTGCAAGATATTAAAGGTATCGAAAAGAGGTCACCAAATGAACCACAACACTGCTGACAAAACCCCCCTTGGTCACATTGCAACCGCATTGACCACGGCTCTCATCTGTTTGGTGATTGCCCTCTAAAGATTACATCCAACAACCAATGATCGAGATGACGAAGACTAATCAATAGGCCACCTCTCGGTGGCTATTTCAATTGGTGCAATCAAATAAGTAATAAATGACAACACTAGTAATTGCAGACGTACATGGCTGCTATAACCCTCTAGATAAAATACTTAGAACCTACTCACATCAAGGGCACGATCTAATCTTCTTAGGCGACTACATTGATAGAAGTCCTGAAGAAGATGGAGACCTCCGTGTCCTCAATCGAGTACGTGCTCTTACTGAAGAACCCCTATCCCATGGATATCGCTCATGTGTTGCCTTACTCGGTAACCATGAGCAGATGTTCATTGAATCATTAGAAGACGATGACTATGAACTATGGGAATACAACGGCGGTAACGCAGAAGTAATCCCAGATCTCAAGGGTCATCTCAACTGGATGCACTCACTACCTCGATATGAGCAACGGGGTGAATACCTCTTTGTTCATGCTGGTGTTAGGCCAGGTGTGTCACTAGAAGATCAAGATTCTCAAGACCTGATCTGGATACGCAAACCTTTCCTTACTTGTAAGGATCATGGACTTCCTTGGACCGTTGTCCACGGCCATACGGTCACTAAATCGCAAAAGGTAGAACACCACCCCGGCCGCATTGCTATGGACTGTGGGAGCTTCTTTAGTGGCAAGATCGGCCATGCAGTATTCGACTGTTAATAACAAGGCCACCTGCCGGTGGCTTTTTCAATTCGTGTCCACAGTCATTTATATATTCACATGACATCATCAACATTCCAAGTCATCGGTCACTACCGAGGAGATCACAAAAACACTGTGACCTTTTCACTGAGTGCTTGCAATCAGAACCAGGTCTACTCGTTCGTTCGAGGATTTATTCCCTCGTTCGTGATCACTATTCTCCGCCCATCCACACAGAAAGAAGAGACTCATTATGACTTTTCAACAGTCAACCCAGTTATCTCAGCACGCTTCCACCGCGAGAACATTCGTAGCTGTGGCGTAGCTGTCAGATCCATGGCACGTAGCGGTCGTAGACCTCATCGTGTAATTGCCTGATCCTTGGGCATTCAGCAGAGCTGATGTAAGCCCCAACACATATACATCTACATATCAATATCAAAATGACCCAAGTACAGATTCAGTTCTTACAATCGGAAAAAAAACGTGCGACACGTGCTGCTAAAGAGCAAGCTCGTGATCGCCATCACTTAAACACCTACATCAACATAATTCAATGACACAAACAGCATTACAAACTTGTACTTACTGGAAGCTATCCGATGAGGATCGCAAGAAAGTCAATGCCTCAGCTCCAGATCTAGATGCTTGGGATTTTCACATCACACGCAACGAGATGGGCTTATGGCAATTCGATCTGCCACAGTACAAAACATATGGAGAGCTACTTCTAAACGGAACGGAGCTAATCATCGACCATTTCTACACAGAGATGTCCGATTGTTTGCCTGACGAATGGAGCGCAATGTCCATGACAGTAAGTCGCATCCCACTACGACACGAGACAACAAGTCTCACGTTCCTAGAAGCTGATCCATTAGATCCCTCCGCATCGTTCTACACAGACGACAAAACCGGCATGAAGCTTTGGCTATGCGGGTTCTTAACCGGAGTTCTATGGAACCCTGCTCCAGAAAAACTCTACGTAAACCTTACTCTCGTTTCCTAAACCTATGATTATTATTCAACAAGATCAACTCAATCAAAACATTAAACACATAACTACCGCTAGTGTTGATGATTATGCAAACGCTATCCGTAGCGTCGCTAACTTCATCGGCACAGTGGTGGCATTTACTTTGACAGTGATAGCAATTACAAAGGCTGCTTATAAACATCCATTAGCTGCATTAGATCAATGGACAAAGCCTGCTTCTGAAGCAGTCGCTGCACCAGTCAAAGAACGCCCAACAAAGTCTGTTCCAAGACCTCGTCCTGCTGCCCCTGCAGTTAACGAGTTATCTGAAAAACCAGCTCCTGCTGTTACTCCTAAACGTGTATCCCGTGCACGTAAGAAAAGGACACTAGTAACTGCCTAAGTATTTACAATAGTTAGATACGGAATAGAAAGATGTTATCTCAAGACTTCGCTTCAGCTTTAGGCCAGATACGCAACGAATTGGCTGGTCTCGTAAAAGAGAATCAGCTATTGCATAAGCGTATCGATGATCTCACGAAACAAGTAGAGCAGTCTGATGAACGCATCTTCAAGCAACAAAGCAAACGCATCCGTCAAGCTGCTGCTGCTAACGACTTCGACTCACTCGAAGCTCTCAACAGTGGAGCTATCTCCCCAGTAGATGCAGAATTAATCAGGCTGGCAATGCCAGTTGAAACTATTCAACCAATTGCAGCTGCTACACCAAACAATGCCTTGGTATTAAACATGATTACAGCGGCTCGTGAAGGACGCTTTGCCCCTCCTCTCCAACAGCGTTCAGTGCCTGATACACGAAACATCGAGCGTGTTCACTTACAACTTAAAGCCAATGCTGCCGCAATGGCACAACAAGCTCAGATACAACGTGATAACCAACAACGTTTAGATGCAATTAAACAAGCTGAATACAAAAAACAAAACAATGCTTTAGTGCAACGGTCACCTCTATGGGGAATGGATAGTGATGGGAAAATTATTGACTATTAAATTAAACACTGAAAACAAAATGATAAAACATAAACCTATTCCGAAGGATATATCAAACTATTTAAGTATCAACCCTGACACAGGAGAAATCTTACGAATCGCTTATTCAGGTTCAAATAGAACTTGTGAAATAGAGCTTGGAACTAGAGCAGGGTATATTGACTCAAGTGGATATCGAAAACTATCTTTTAATGGAAAAGAATATCTAGAGCACAGAGTCGCATGGTATCTATATTATGAAGAAGATCCAGGAGACCTAACAGTCGATCATATTGACAGAAACCCTACAAACAATAAGAAAAATAATCTTCGATTGACCCTACAAAAAGGACAAGCTCAGAATAGAGCAGCATTAGGATATAGCTATTCCTCAAAACACAATTTATTTATAGCTCACTTAAAAGTAAATAGCAAATCAAAAAATCTTGGGCATTATGATTGTCCATTACTAGCCAGACTAGCCTATGAGAGCGAAGCGAAGAAGCATCACGGAGACTTTTTCTGCAGTGATCTACCAGATAATATTATTGGTAGACCAAAAGGTGTTGAAGCTAATGGGCCGCATGGGTCTAAGCATTTAGGCTATACCAAAGCAGGCAATAGATTTCGAGTAATCGTTACTTTAAAAGGAAAAAGAATTACACAAACTCATCACTGTCCACTACTTGCACGTTATGGGTATATTGATTCATTGCTAACGCTAGGGCAGGCATTCAAACCATCCTTCATCCCTAAAGTAGAAATTATTGGCAAAGATATGTCAGACAATTGCTAGAATGAAATAACTTAGACGACAATACAATGGATAGTTTTTACAATAAAACTGTACTAGGAGGTTCTCAACCACAGCCGATGCCTCAAGTACGGCAAATGGCCCCTGCTCCACAACCAGTTGATCCTCGCCTTGTTGCACAAGTGCTTCAACAGATGCAGCTTCAGCAACAACAGCCAATGTCTCAGCACGATTCCATCGTCATTCAGAACAGACCTGAGCCTCCAGCTGTCGTTGTCAGTGGTGAGGTAGATCCATTCCAACAGCAGGCCATCAATCTCACTCGTTCTCCTCTAGGACAAAAGATGGTACATGGAGCAGACTGTGGCTATCAGCAAGTAGCTGCTGATGAAGCTATGAATCCACTAATTGCTGCAACTGCACAAGTCATTCAGCAAGCCTTTGGACAAGCTCAAGGCGGTCAGGGTACAAACTATGTACCTTATTCTCGTTAACAGCATTCACTATCACTAACAATGGTTGCTAGCCTCGTTTAATAACGGGGCTTTTTAATACCAACTTATAAATAAACCACTATGCATACAGACTTATTATCACCTGAATCGCCATTGTTTGATGCTGTATCAGCACAAGACACCAACGAAGTGGGTAACATATTCCACAACACAATGCTTGCAAGCGCAAGAGAAGGCTACGTCACTCCTAATACTTTGTATGTGATCACTCCTTCAAAGATTGGAGTAGAGCAACTAGACGGAGAACGGGCATCTCTTCGATTCGAACAAGCTCTCCAAGCTGGCAGAGACTTCTCAGCAGAGTTTGGACGACAACCTCTGTTCTATCTAGTTCATCAAGTGATGTCCTACGAATCCTCATCAAAGGAGCACATGCCTAACGATGATCCAATGCGAACAGAATCCTGCTGGACATTCGTATCTCCGTTGCTTGGAATGTGCCTTTCTCGTTCCATACGAGGTCATATGAATGCTATCCAGAATTGGAACCAACGTGCTTGGTGTCACGAATTACATGAAGGACTACCAATCAAAAAACGCAATGAGAACTCATTAATAGTTTCAATAACAAACAACGAAAAAGGTCATTACGACAAAACAGAAACAAACATAATGGTAATTGATAATTCAATTATCAGCCAATGCATCATTGGTTTATCTCCTTCATTCCCAGGAATACACATCAGTGCAGATACACCAATTCAAAGAGCTATCTCACTAGAACTGATGAAGAAGACAGCTGATGCACTATATGCTGAAACTTACCCATAGTAATACTATTCATTAGTTATAACCACATACGAATAAATCTACGCTAGATTAAACTAAAGTAGTTATTCATTACTCCTAAACATTATCTATCCGCCAATGTCATTACACAACGATACTGTAGTCAACATCGACTCTACTGAAATTTGTACCGTCTTCACAGGGACGCAAGAATTCAAGATGCCACTTATTGACGACAACACATCAGATACCACCATTCAGAAGGTGAGTATCGATGGCTATGAGTTCACAGGAATTGTCAACTGCAACATGCGTGGAGACGCTGAGCTCATCATCGATCTCAAGACCGGCATTACTTACGAGCTACTGCCAGTAAAGGTTGACACCAGCAAGGAAATCAACCTTGCTACTGCCGCAGAAAAGAAAGAGCTGGACCAGCTACTGAAGCTCACCGCTTAATGAGAACTAATCTCAATAACCAACTGGTGCTGCTCCTGTTGGCATAGAACCCCGCCCGGCAGCAGTCGTGTTGATATTGCCGGGTGCATTAGTAGGACTTTGATTAAACCGCTGCTTAATATCTCCAGCGGTTCGTTTGATAAAAGCTCTAGTGCCTGGGTGAGCTGCAGCTGCAAGAGCACTGCCTATACCCATAGCAGTAACCAGAGCTTCTCCAGGGCCACCCATTCCATAAGTTGCCCAGGCTCTACCTAGATCTCCCATGGCATCAATCGTCCCTACATCCTCTGGCAAATAGCCCAGTGCTCTCCGGGATGCTTCGCCCTCGTATGCAGCCATACCGGATGCACCTACAGCTCCTACAGCTCCACCAATGCCACTACCAATCAATTGGCTCTTAAGAGCGTCCATCTCTGATGCTTTTCTGTTCCGTGCTCGGAACTGACCGGTCAAGGCACCAAGAGCCGCTCCTGCTCCACCCAATAAAAAAGCGTTATTGCCACTAGCTCTACCAAGACCTGATGTCTGCAAGAAAGACAGAGGGTCATTGCTGTGATTCATATTCACATGGCCTAGCTCGTGAGCGAGAACAGCTGGGTGTGGTGCAGAACTATCGATAAAGACAACGTCTTCTCCAGTACCAAGGCGACCTGCAGCCCAGTAGTCCTGACCAGGCATATCCATGAGATATTCAACAGGGTTACCTGTCTTCTCTAGATACCTGTCATAGGTACGGATCATCTGATCCATCTGACGCGCTTGTCTCTCAGGGTCTTGACGAATGCGCTGGAATTCATCACGCAAGCCTTTAGATGCTTGGGAGTGAACATTGTTCCGCAATGACTCACCTGCCACAGAACCAGCTGCACCAGCAACTGCTACACCAGGAGCTGTACTGAAACCACGCCTTCTAGAAATCTCTTCAGCAACAAGACTCTCCATCTGCTCTTGAGATAGTTCTTTGCCGCCTTCAAATAAAGACATCATTCATAACACTAATATCCTTCTATTATACCCATTTGTCTGACATATCTATTACTATTAATTCATAGATAGTAGATATTAGATGTGTATGATTCTGAAGAAGCAACATACCTATACGTAGTCAGCTGGAAAAACTCTCCAGATGTTTGCAAAATTGGAAGATCAAACAATCCATCTAGACGATTCAACGATTTTTTAACTGCTCATCACGAGCCTTTACTCGTACATTGCATATGCGATGAACTAGTAATGTCAGAGGCTAATATGCATAGTCGATTTAAAAGTGCGCAGATCACTTTAGAGCATCACCATTTCACACAAGACATAAAAGATGTACTTGATATGCTCAACATGAGCAGTAAATTCAAACCATACGAAATCCCAAGAACCCAGTCACAGACTGGTGTTATAGAAACATCTCCATTAGTAGATCAACTAAAAACCACCATTGCTATACCTCCACTACGCATCTCCCCTATGGAAAAGGAGGTAGCAATCCTGCATGCCATTGGGGCAACAGTAGCCGAATCCGCTGCAGTTCTTGATCTGACTGAAAGCTGTATCAAATCGCACAGAGCAGGCGTATTACAAAAGTGTTTCACACCGAACACCTCCTCTGCTCTTGTAAAGTTGATAGCTCACGACATCATCACTACTAGAGATTTGAAATAAGGGTGTAACAGATTTGCAGATAAAAGACATGCTTTAGTGGAGAGTTAAACCTCTCTTATATCCACTCCGGTGGATGTGATCCCGCTGCAGCCGATCGGCGCTGATAATCACCTGCTCATTTCGATGGGCGATGTCCATTCCGATGGACGTGATCCCGAGGCACGAAACCGTTCCTACTTACTTGCTCATTTCGATGGGCGTCATGAACAGAAGATTACTCAATGGCCACCTGTCGGTGGCTTTTTAAAACAGTGGGTTATGTGGGATAAACACCCACCAATCCATTGGGTAAGAGATGACTCCACTCATATTCAGTCACATTCTCTGACCCATAAAATAAGTTCTCAGTTGACAGACTCGTCATGGGTATGTCAGCTTGAGGTAGTGGACAACGACTGGGCGGCTGGAGAGCCAATCACGAGTTCACGAAACCTATCGGTAAACCGTCGCACGGCCCGACAGGCAAACTACTTGCATCTGAGTTGTAGCGCCCAACTGGGTTAGCCGCACGTACCCCAAGTTACTGCAGGACTTGGGAGATAGACAGAGACCCGCGAAGCAGAAATCCAATACACGTCTATCTATTCAAATGTCTAACTTCACCCGTAACGGGCGACCCGTTGTGCTGTATCGCTATAGCGATAACAATGACCGCTGCACGGCAGGACAAGTCACCAGCCCTGCTACTTCACCAGAAGTAATCACTCATGAAGTGACTCGTCGGAGAACATCAGCTTCCACACTTCGCATTCAACAGCGAGGTGCAGCTTGATGAATGCCACAATCTCACGAGAGCAACTCAACGAATTAACCGAAGTAATCGAAGATTCGGTTCAATTTATCTGTGATCAAGAGATGATCTCAGGCGAAAAAGCTTGGGCTGTACTTGAGTGCCTAGCTATTGCGAAACAAGCTGAGCTAAGCGGAGTCATCTGAATACACATGCCCTCTTAACGGAGGGCTTTTACCTTTACCCCCACACTATTATTAAACTAATTATGTCGGCTTTTAAGCAGTATCTCTACGAAATGAAAGAGATGGTTGAAACTTGCGACGAGCAAGATGAATACATTCTTAAGGCCTTGATGGACACAGAACCAGAGCAATGGACTGGCGTTGAGAAAACTTACACACTTAAACCAAATGCAATCTCTCAAAAGAACTGAAGCCGCTCGTGCTTCAGATGTATTCGCATCACTAGATCAATTCAAGACAGAGCTAAAAGCTATCGCTGCCTCACAAGGTGTGAGCTCAACACTCCTCTATACAATCATCCGAGATTGGTCAGATAGACAATTGAGGAGTGACTTATGACTACACCAAAAGAAAAAAGGTTTCGCAACTCACTAAAGAATGCACGAGCTTATCGCAAGGAACTACTAGAGCTACTTGCCGAGAAGATTCAAAGAGAAGACAAGCTACCACTTGAGTATGTGCCAGTCAGCTATGGCATTCTCGGCGATCTAGAACTAGACATCAACCTACTGGAACAAATTCTATCGATAGAAACCAAATGAGTAAGAAAAAACCACTTGAGCCAATAGAAGTTCAAAAGGCTGCCGATCAGTTCTTTCCTCTATACAAAATTGTATTAGAGCAGATGCCTGATGGAGCTACCGCTGAAGACACTCTCAAATGTTTTGAGGCGATCAGTAAGTTAGCTTACTTCAACCGATCACAAGAACCAAAAGGAATGCCATTTGGATTTAACAAACAAAACAAACCAGAAAATACTACAAAAGATGACTAATACTACTAAATTGAAATACACCATAAAACCACTAACCTCTATTGATGATGACAGAATTTTGATGCAACTGCCCATCAATGTTCGAGAACAACTTGGACAAGAAGTTGAAAGCGGCTTTCATTTATTCCTACATAGGCGAGACCTATTCTTTGAGAATGGCTTAGTGCAATACGTATTAGGTGAAAAGACGGTCAATGTAGAACTCAACTAAACCGCAGTAAAGCATCAGTTAACCCATCTGTTATTGCGCCCTACCGGGCGCTTTAAAACGGGGGGTGGGATAGTTCCCCCCAATCGGGGGATTACATAACATCCCTTAGCTGCTTGTATATCAATAGGCCACCTGTCGGTGGCTTTTTCAAACAGTGTCCTGCAATAGGACGTTCACTTGTAAACCACACTAGATAAAAACAAATGTCAATTCCAACTGCTGATAAAATTACACTCACAGCAAATCAAATCGAAGAATTCAAAGCTCGCCTTACTCAATGCGATGAATCAGAAATCTGGGGCGAGGTCAAAGCTTACTCAAACGAAATTACGGAATACGATGTATTCGTTGATGTGCTTGATAACCTTCGTGAGCAGCTATGTGTAATAGCTGAAACTGCAACACTTCGAAGCCACAGTTCTGACTGGACTTACTCTGCATAAAAACCTTGGCAGCACTAAGCGTAAGACCAAATATCAATCAATAAACCACACGAGAGAAACACAAATGACAACAACTATCGAACTTCCACAAGTAAGCTCCGTAATCAAGAGCAAAATCAAAGCGATCCTTGATAATGGTTTTACTACTGAACAAGGGAGAAAAATCTCAGAAGCGAAAGTCGAAGCATTTTCTACATATGGAGACGATACAACCGCTGACGACTTACATGAAGCTGTGAGTGAAGTTCTTTGTGACGTTGTATTTTCAGATGAAGAGTATGAAAAGTACAATTCAGACATCGAAGAATGCTGTGAACACTCCAGCTGGGAAACGATTATTCAAAAAGGCATATGGGATGTGCCTGATTACGTTGACGATACTGTCGATCAGTTGCTTGCAAAAATCAATGCACTGTCAGCTGAAGACCGCAAGTCATTACTTAATCGCATTAACTAACAACGAAGGCAACTTGCTCTACTAAACCTTATGGCATTCAATTGAGATGTAAGCCCATGTACTAAACACGAAAACACATACACGAGATACAACACATGACCACGCAAACGAAACCTGAACTTACAGAATCACAAAAAACTATTAGTGATGCACTGGGGCAATTAACAGAAGCTCTAGCTAATGCCCACAACCAAAACATACTCACACTCAAAACGTTAGACAGAGCTATGAACGAAGCAAGTGAAATGGCACTTCACGAAATGGTATTACGTAAAACTCAGTGACTAACATCGCCCACTACTCACTGCTGAGTGGCGGGTGATTCCTACTTAACTAAACACAAAATAAATCAAATGAGTCAATTCATTTTTACAACGACAACAATCACATTCATTGTTCTCCTTGCTTTCGCTGTAGAGCAACTTGGAGAAACGTTCGTAGATGACTACAGACAACGAAGAAACACCCAACAACGAATGGACGAATACCAAGAAGATTGAATAACTTCCCCCATTTGGGGGATTACTACCTAATACACCTTGCTTATATTCATATGACAACAGCCCCCGCACAACGCTTGCAGTACCTCTATCTCATTGCCTCTGGAAATGAAGATAACATTTTCAAGATCGGCATAAGCCACAGTCCTACTCAGCGACTGGAGCAAATCAAACGTGATTACAACGTCCCTGATGCTTACATCCTTGAATTTATGGATGTGCCGAGTAGAGATGAAGTGTTTGCTATTGAAAACGCACTACATACTCGGTTCGATAGCAAGCAATCAACTAAGTACCCTGGGCGTGAATGGTTCAAACTCAGTCCTAAAGACCTAGAAGATCTTCGATCTCTCTATCAAGAAAACTCAAATAGCTTTGCACAAGCCAGTGCCTACTATGGAATCATTGAAGAGATGGAACGCATATCTGATGTAGCAGAAACTGAAGACATGAAACGGCGGAAGCAGATTCATCACAATCGCGTCCACGGAAAAACCTATGACACTGCACCTAAAGGAATACTCAAGCGATACAACGATCTAAGCAGAAAATCTAGTGAAGGAATACTGGCTAGTCGATTCGAATTTCATCGTATCCAACATCCTATCGTTAAAGCTTTAAATGAAGCGAGGAACGATATTCTAGAAATCATTGGCGAAAAGGTTAAGCCATGTGGACTTCAAGTAGGAGTTATTGGCTTGATGTCTGGCATGGTCCTAGGAAGTGCTATTGCCCCTGCTGCAGTGAGCCCCATTACTTGGGGAACAACAGCCATTGGATTTATTGCCGGATCAATTTCTGGTGCAGCTAGAAAGTCTAAAGAGTCTGAAGCCTTAACCATCTCTTTAAATAACTGGGCAGATCACGAGTATCCAAATACTCGATTACAAACAATGGAATTTATTGAAGACAAGACTGAACACAAAAGCTTACTCATTCGTAAATACACGGAATCAAAACCAGTATTAAGAAAAGAGCCTGCACTTATGCCAAGGATTGACATAACTCAAACTATTACCAAGCCAATGAAAGACAGGTACAGTAACAAAAACTATTTCCCAAAAGTAGCCACAGTAGCAACAATAGCTTGTGCTGGATTCTTCGGACTTGCATCTGTCGAAGGACAAGATAACAACCGTTACTCATTTGAACAAACGCCTCCAGCTATCGAGCGACTTACGTAATTACTAAGTACTAATTGATTAGGCCACCTTCGGTGGCTTTTTCAAAAGGTGTTCTATCAAAGGACGTTTCAAACCTACACTTTACATATACAGAACATGAAACGTAAGCACACTGGCAAAGCAAATGAATACGAAGCTGATTAATACAGTCCTTGCATTGCTTTGCTGCATCGGTGGATTTACCGGAACACTTTCCATTGGCTGGTATTTCTTCTGGGGTGAGACAAAACATGGTGGTGAATACCCTATGGCATTGCACTACTACAGAGAATATCTACGCACAGGCAGGCATCACTTAAAAGAATCAGCTGCAATACATCGCAGTAATTCTGAGACATTAGCCCTCTGGGGGTTTATGTCTGCTAACTTAATGGCACTATCACTGATAGGGCTGAAAATTAAAACAACAAAGGACTAATATGACAACCGCAATCGCACCCACTACAACTGAATACAAAGTAACCTTTCACTGGACTGCTAGTGATTGGGAAAACTCAACCAACGCAGACGGTGAATACAACTACGACAATCAACCCAACGAAACCACTGAGTGCTCGGTGACACTCCCTACAGATGCCACACCTTGGGATGTTTATTGCGCTGCTGATGAAGTAATTGGAGATGCTCCCAACACTGATGACAGTGTCTATGGCTGGGATGGCGATGGTATGTGTGTTGAATTCAACGGAAAAGTTTTAAACATCTCCGGCGACACGATTAAGCACACGGCCACCTGGTCTGACTTTCACTAAACAAATACACGAGATAAACCATGACAAAAATACAAGACTTGACTTCAATTGAAACTGCACTATAGGCACTAGCTTCCTGCAACCTTAAAGAAGCAAATCATTCTCAATCCAAAAGGCTATGTGCAATCATTGATTCATTGCCCGATGAATTTAAATCTTGGATGAATGAGCGTATCTGCTGGCCTGAAGATAAATAATCAACTGAACCAGTCAATGCCACCTGTCGGTGGCTCTTTCAAACCGTGTCCTCAAGAGAGGACGTACAACCACACGAGGAAACCTCATGACTACAACCATCACTGCTCCACTCAAAGGTGACACTTCACTCCGCACTGCAGTGGAACTACTCACACGTCTTACACCTTTACAGCTTGCTGATGCTGTAGATAATATCAACTACTACATGGACGAAGACACATACGGACCAACACGTGCCTTCCAGAAACACGGCTGCGTCGATATGCCTGAGCTTCGCGATGAAGATGTTTACCTATGGGTATATCAACTCCTATTCTCTGGGTGTACAGATCGTCTGGATGAGCTAAAAGATGAGGGACAAATCACAGTCTCTGATGAAACGACTGCACTAATCACGCAACTGGAAGAGTTGTATGAGACGAAGCGTCAAGAAGGTCGGCTATTACAGGTCGTCGAGAGGCTGAACCGCATGACTGAAACGGATCGTCAGTTTGTACTGAGTCGAGTCAGCTAATCACTAGACCCCTACTGGGGGTCTTTTATTCACAGTGTTTCATAAGAGAAATAATATGTTCAACAAAATCAAAGCCTTACTAGGACTTACAAAGAAACCAAACACTCCAACTTCATTCCTTGTGCGTTCAAAACATAAGGACACCCATGTGTTCTTCACACAAGAGTTTGAGACACCACAGGAATTAGATGAGTACTTAGAACGCTACCAACCAACAGCTCACCTGAATTACGTGAGCACAACCGTCTATGCCTGCTATGGCAAGAAGCGTCAGCTCATCGAAATCCACGAGCACTGCACGGGTAACCCTGAATGGGAATACAGCAAGTTCAGAGATATTGCTGCATCACTAGGGGCAGAAATCGAACAACTGGACTCCTATCCCAATCAAAGCTCAGCGGTTAGCACCGTTGCTCGATTTACTTACGACTAACTCCATATGCCACCTGACGGTGGCTGTTTATATCCGTGTCCTTACAAGGGACGTATCCACATACCTACTACATATGTCTGAAACACTTCGCGAAATGAACAGCGGCTGGCTCCTCAAAGCTGATGGAAGTCAGTTCAACAGCGGTGTAATCACCGACCACAGCCTTCCAGCACGAGAAGCATTCGAGACAGCAGGTGCTCTATTCACTGTGTCAAAGCACCCACTCTTCTTCAAGGATGCGATTGGTCAAGAGCACGAAAGTAATGGCGTTGGTCTTGTAAGGCAAGACACAGGACGAGAGTTGGGTGTCGTTACTGCCAACTACGAGGTAGTTCAAAACGACAGGCTCCTCGAAATGGCTGAAGCCTTGCGGGACGAAGTCTCAATGGAGACAGTAGTGCTGATCCAGCACGGTGCAAAGGTTGCCTTCACAGCTCAGATCAAAGGGACCAACAGCGATGTTGTGCCTGGTGACACTGTCGGCAAACGCATCGTTGGTTATCTCGGACACGATGGCAAGACAGGGATCGGTGCCTTGTTCACCACAGTGCGTGTTGTGTGTTCAAACACCTTGGCATTAGCCACTGCTAAGGCATCAGACCTGAAGCGTCTGACTCACAAGGGCGGAGCTAACGCTGATGTCACAACACTGATCGAATCAATCAACGTTGCTCGCGAGTCATTCGATCAAGAGGTTGAAGGCTTAAAACTCTTAGCGAATACCCCTATGACCAACGACCTATGTCGTGAGTTCCTGGAACGTGTGTTTGCCAAAGAGATTGCTGGGCAGATCAAGAAAGACAAGGATGCTCCTGCAAGGGACAAGACCTTGGAAGACCTGCGCATTACGAAGCACATCTACCGCGCTGTTAACAACGGCTTGGGTCACCAATACGCTCCAAACACTCTGTACTCAGCCTTCAATGCCGTTACAGAAGTCTTGACCTCACCTCTTACTGGTAGAGGCGAAAGCAAGCTGGGTTCACTTTGGTTTGGCGTAAATCGCAACCGTGTTGAAGCAGTACGTGAGATTGCCTTAGAGCTTGCGACTGCATAGCACCAGTCACATTTAGTAGTTAAATTACTACTGGAATGTTTCAACAGCCTGCTGTCATATAGCAGTGGGCTTATCAAAATCAATATAAAGATTAACTATGGATACTGCAGAAAGCAAACGCTCGAAGTTCGCACGCATCTTTCCAGCGAGGGTGCAAAAGATAAGGGACCAGTTACGCATACTAGGCAACTGTTCTAGTAAAAGTAATTACGACTGGGACCAAAGCAAGGTTGAAATCTTCTTTGCCTTAATTCTCAAAGAAATAGTGACACTTGCAAGTGGCTTCGGAGTACCAGTAACAGCACAAGTAGGAGACAAAGACGTTGAACTTTTCTAGCCAATGATTATCTCAACCAAACACACAACGGTAAACAGACCTTTGAAAAATCACCTCAACATTCTTATGTCAAGAGAAAAACTAATGAACGACATTGAAGCAATTGTCGAATCATATGTAACCGACATGACTAATCAAAACAAGTTTACAAAAGAGTTACGTGATGCTGTCTCTAGACATACTCACACTACACAGTTACGTAGGCGTAGGACACGCAAAACTCCAAGCTCTTGCAATGACTGAAGTTTCTAAAAACTAAATAAAAACATCTACGTAAAACACACTACATACATAGAGGTTCTATGCACCCAAAAGCGTTTGATGACTTACGCAAAATTGCTGATGCCATCGATGTATTGAATGACTTTTCAGTATTAGGTGATTCCGAAGCTGACAATTTATTCATGAATCATCTAAATGACATTGACGTATCACTCGAAGATTACTGGGGTTATTACGGGGAAACCTGCCCAGTTGCATACAAATACCTAGGTAAAACAAATGACTAATTCAACCATGACAACAGAAGCAATCAAAGCAACTACTATCCCTGAGAACGCAGTGGTAGTCAACAACTACACATGGAACACATGTGAATATGGACAGTACCGAATCGAGAAAACACGATTTGGTTTATTCAAATCAATCGGCAAAGACGGAAACGATTTGGTCACAGGAGGTTCAGAAGAAGCTGTAATGGCTATTACACCGATGCACCTCGAAGCAAACTCACCTGATTACGATGGCAAGTATGACGGCAATAAATTCTCATCATTTGTATCTGGGAAACTATAATCCCACGACAAAAGATAACATCGACTAGATTAAAAATAAACGGTAAAAATACATGAGTTTAGAACTAAACGCAATACTTCACGGGGAATGTCCGACAATAGATATTCCCTCACTAGACAATATCAAAAATCTATCAAGCAATATTGACGATTGGCAGTATGTAAATCCTATGCTTCATGCTCGACGTCTAAATAAGATCTTAAAGAGCGATCCAATTCGT
Organism: Synechococcus sp. WH 8016; assembly: GCF_000230675.1. Taxonomy (NCBI): domain Bacteria; kingdom Bacillati; phylum Cyanobacteriota; class Cyanophyceae; order Synechococcales; family Synechococcaceae; genus Synechococcus; species Synechococcus sp. WH 8016. The sequence continues at coordinate 730,264 of NZ_AGIK01000001.1, forward strand.
AGGCTATACGATTACACATCTCGTGCTTATGCTGCTGTACGCAGGTATCAATTGCTTCAAGAGAGTGGCTATACAAAACTTCCTGGTCAATGGGCACGCACAGAAGATGAACTATGGAAACCAGAAGACGTAGATAGCTGCGACTGGCGGTGGAATGCGCCAAGAGGTAGACCACCACTGTTCTGGCAATTTGTTGCTCACGGATCTTGTCATTGGAACTGCGAAGCAAACATTGAAGTTGCCAAAAGATTATTTCCAGATATTGAATGGATGGTCTTCAGTGGCACACTTCATTCCACAGTACTTGCTCCTGAAGAAAAACTATGCTTTGACCTCCAATACATTGCATTAGAGGTATCACTTAAAGCAGGGTTTGAACTATTGTTCGGAGAAGAGTTGAACAACTTTGACGAAATACTGGTAGGTACTGAAGAGTCACCATATAAATGTTCTGAAGGTACTGCTGGTCCAGCAATGATGCTCTTCAATATGATTGACAAAGATTTTTCAGACAGACCAGAAGTAGCTCTACAACATCTTCGTGACTTCATGGCTATGAAAGCTGACGAAGACTTTAGCCAAGAGCTTGTGGAATCACCATTGATCAAGCCTGCATTAACACTAGAAGTGATTGGAGCATGAGTGACCCACAAGATAAACAGTTTCAAGTTCGACTTGCTGTTAGAGAGTTGCGTGGGTATCGGCGGTCATTGCTGAAGCAGTATCAAGAACTTGTTGCTGCAGAGCAAAACCCACTTCAATGTAATTGGCATCAGACCGTTGATCTCAAAGCAGAATGTGCCCTGTTAGAGCAACTTCTTGATCTAAGGAAATAGAACTGCTGTCTTACGTCTGACTTATCAAAAACTTTGTCGTAAGACACTTCTCTCATATTAGAGCCAATTATGGTGCATAAATGACTTAGAAAAACTAGGTGTCTTACGTCGTAAGACAGGAGACAAGACACCCCAAACGCCATGCAGCGCAACGGGTTTCAGCTCTCTGTCTTATGTCTTATCTCTCAAAAACATATTGAATAAAAAAGACACTAGCCTGTGGAAAACCCTATTTAAAAAATACATATATAGGGGCCAACTATGACAGCCAAGACAAATCGCTGAGACCCATTCTGCCGCAATGGATTACAACTGACTTACGTGATAAGACACCCTAAGACAGTAATTTTCTTCTAATAAAGGTGTAACGCTTTTGCAGATAAAAGACATGCTTTAGTGGAGAGTTAACTCTCTCTTATATCCACTCCGGTGGATGTGATCCCGCTTCTTTGTCTATAGACACTTTGCTCACTACGGTGGGCGTCTATTCTTTATATCTATTACAACTATGCATCATCAAAATTTCAAACCACTACTTGCCTCACGATGCGATTTATTATCCATCAAATACCCAGTCGCTGTTACACCCAAATTAGACGGCGTACGTGTCATCATCCGCGATGGAGTCGCTCTCTCACGGTCTCTGAAGCCCATCCGAAGTCGTGTAGTTCAATCTATCCTTGGCAATCTTCCATCGGGCTGTGATGGCGAAATCGTCTGCAATGACGGATCATTTCAAGGCACTGTCTCATCTGTCATGTCAGAAGATGGAGTTCTTAATTGGACCTATCACATCTTTGATTTCCTCGACTTCTCAACACCGGAGATTGCTCCATACACCGATCGCATGCATCAATTGCAAGATCATCTAGAGCGAGGACGATTGAACAAAAACTGCAAAGTCATCTACCCAGAATTTGTATACGACAAAGAAGGTTTGATGCAATTCGTGCAAGAACATCTAGACGATGGTTACGAAGGGACCATGGTTCGAGACCCAAGTGGTACCTACAAATTTGGACGATCAACTGTAAATCAAGGCATTCTGTTAAAGATAAAAGCCTTTGAAGATGCTGAAGCACGCATCATCGGAGTAGAAGAACTTATGCACAACGACAACCCAGCAGAGCTGGACGAATTGGGGCACACCAAACGCTCCACATCAAAAGAGAATCTTGTTCCTGCAGGCACTCTCGGTGCATTAGTCGTCCAGTCATTAGAAGATGAACGAATTACATTCAAAATTGGAACAGGATTTGATGCACAGCAACGGCAGGAACTATGGAATCAAAAGGATGAGTTAATTGGACAATACGCTAAATACAAATTCTTCAATCAGGGAATTGTGCTTAGACCAAGGTTTCCAACATTTTTAGGAATACGACCATCTGATGATATGTAATCTCACGAATGTATCAAGCGAAAGCTACACTAAAAATACGCCTTACTAATAGAAAATAATACTATGACAATCAATCCAGAATTTATTGACCTAGAGCCTACTCCTAATGAATCAGATGACGATGGTGATCAAACCCAAACGCGAGGCAGAGGACGTCCACCGTTAACTGCAGACCGTCAAATTCAAGAGCGAACTGATGACGTCAACATTTTAAAAGAATGCCTGCCAGATCTTCGCTTAAATCAACTCACTGGAAAAATGGAGTATGGACCTAGAACATCTCCAACAGTGATGGAAGGCGACGACATCGACACGATGTCTGTGCGATTGGCTCTAGAGCATGACAAATTTGTTCCTGAGCAACGTGTTCGTGCAGCCATTCGTTATATCGCAAAGCACAACGGCTACTGTCCAATCAGAAGATACCTTATGGATTGTGCCTACAGCGCAAAACCTTTTGAGGACTGGGATCGTCTAGGCGAAATACTTCTTGGTAACTCGACTGAACTAGCCACGCGAACACTACAAAAATTCCTCATCGGTGCTGTAGCCCGTGCCTACAACCCAGGTTGTTCTATGTCTTGGATACCCATATTCATTGGGGCACAGGGCTGTGGAAAGAGCCAGTTGCTTCGAGAATTAGTTCCTGAAGAGCTATTTGCAGAAATCTCTGTATCAATGGACTTACTGTCAAAGGAAATCTATCGCCTGCACGTCTCCTATTTAGTAGAGCTGCCAGAAGTGGACAACTACTTCAGTGTCAAGAACATTGAGAACTTCAAAAACCTAATCACAACACGAGTAGACGAAACACGTTATCCCTATCAGTCACTACCTGTCAGTCTTGCACGACGCTTTGTGATGGCTGGAACATCTAACCGTTCAGAGTTTTTAGTGGACAGCACGGGCAACCGACGCTTTATGCCACTAGAAATTGGTGATGGCTTCGAAACACCATGGAGAACTCTTCATGAATTCCGTGATCAGCTTTGGAAGAAAGCCATATTGGAATACGAAGCTGGTACTCAATGGGAAATCACATCAGGTGAAGTTGCTCAACTGGCTGATTACATCCAGCAGTTTTCGGTATCTGATCCATGGGAGACCATCGTTGAAGAATTCCTAGGAACAAAAGATGAAGTAAGTGCCAATGACATTCTCATTGGTGCTCTTGGATTCTCACCACAAGCAGTAGGTGTACGTGAGTCAAAACGAGTCGGCTCAATTATGTCTGCCCTTGGTTGGCGGCGTATGGTCACTACCCGCAAAGGTAAATCAATCCGACTATGGAAACGCAAGACACCGCTCAAAAAGAAAACTAGACTTGATGACTTTTGAAATCAAGGTGTAACGCTTTTGCAGATAAAAGACATGCTTTAGTGGAGAGTTAAATCTCTCCTATCTCCACATCGATAGATTTAGTCTTTATCTATTGGGGCAGTCATCGGACAATCATCAACAATTTTCCGTCACTGACGTAAGTCCCTATCGCAAATATCCACTTCGGTGGATGTGATCCTATGTACAAGTTCGGCAATTTCTTTTGCTCACTTCGGTGGGCGTGATCCTGAAGCACCGAGAGCTGCGAGTTCACTTTTGCTCACTTAGGTGGGCGTGATCCTCTCGCAACCAGCATCTGATCTAATTGCTCACTTAGGTGGGCGTCCTTATTCTTTACACAAATACTTTATGCACACTTTATCCGTTCTATACGATGCATCTGATCGTGATGACATCTTCACATTCCTCAAAAAAGCTTTTGCTGGTGCGGCATCTGACGTATCAGTCACACAGATTATTCCAGATGAGTATGCAGAACTATCCTGGTCTGGCGATGTAGAACCTTCGTCAGTAGCATCCGATTTATCAGCAGCTGTTCGTGGAGCAGTCATTGAGATCCCTTCTACGACAGGCATTGATCTCAAATCTAGATTTTTTAACAACTCACAATTATGGTGACCCTATGACAACTCCAGATAAGCCAGAAAAATTCGATGGCGAACTTCCTACCCACATTGCTCTGACTGACTTTTCAGTTGAGTCTTTAGAAGCTCTTGACCACTTTGGTATCGAAGCACCCGCAAAATTAAATTCCTATGCGATGGCATTAGAAGATGCTTTAATCGAACAGGTCAACCGAAACAAAGAATACAAAGACGAAATTGAACGACTAAAAAAATTACTCACAGACAACGACATTAATCACTAGCACCCACGGGTGCTTTTTTATTGGAGACACAAATGACATCATCCGTATCAAAAACAAATCTATTCGAAGAAATTGGAGCAGTAGCTGAAGAGCAAGTGCCACAAGTCATCTTTGGCGACCGTGTCGTCGATGGCGATGAAGCACCACCCGATCTACGCTTACGTGCTCATCTCATGCGATTGCCCTATGAAGACGAGCGGGTAAATGATCCAGAAATCAGACAATGGATGGAAGACCGACGTTTAGGTGTTGGTGCTTCCGAGATAGCTGTCTTGTTTGGACTATCCCCCTGGCAGACATTGCGAGATTTGTGGCATGAGAAAGTCCACGGTTGTTCTTACGACCCTGGTAGCGAGCTGTTCCATTGGGGACACACAATGGAACCTGTAGTCGCTGCTGAATTTGAGAGACGGACAGGTGAGCCAGTCGGAATGCCAGCATCAATGATCATGGTGGGTGAAAAACCACACCATCGTGCAAGTCTTGACCGTGTGGTTTTAGAAGACGGAGTTGCAGTAGCAGCACTGGAACTCAAGAATCTCCACGAAGGACGCTATGCGGAATACAAATTAGCCGGTCCATCAGTTGGTTACTTGCTTCAATTGCAGTATCAAATGATTGTTGCTGGCTTGGATTACGGATATTTGGCCTGCCTGTTCGGTGGACAGAAGCTCGGCGTATGGCGAGTGGTTGGATCACCATCCGTACAACGCGAAATCATTGACCGTGTCGATGAGTTCTGGGGTTACGTCACACGCAAAGAAGAGCCACCTGAATCACTAGGTACACGTCAGGTATCTATCCCTGCAGGAACTCTGCAGCTAACTGATCCATCGTGGGAAGAAAAGCTCTCGTCTCTGGAGCAAATCCGTATTCAAAAAGCAAAGCTTGAAAAAGAGGAAAAGATTTTAAAAGCTCAAATAAAAGAAACGATGGGAGAGTTCACGACCGTCGAAGCAGGGCAAATGACTGCATCGTATTCAACATCTACACGAAGATCAATTGATACTGCTCGTCTAAAGACTGAGATGCCTGAAATCGTAGAGCAATTCACGAGAGAAGCATCAGTTAAAAGCCTACGTATCCGACAACGAAAATCCTAATCATGACAAAATCAATGGAAGATCAAAAACAAATTGAAAACTTCAGAGAGCAACTGGCTCTTGATAGACGCAAAGAGTTTCTATCATCACTACGAAACGATGAAAATTCAGATGCTGAACGTACAGAACTGACAAATCTTGCTATCGATTCAGTTGCAAGACTGATTGAACTAGAACAAAAATACATCAAAGAATTAATCCAAGGCGACACTGTTTGCCCTGGTTGCGTAATTGGTTCTACACGGGAACTCACATTACTTGAAACAACATTCTCTACATTTAAACGATATGCAGAAACCGACAGCTGCGATACCTAAGGTAATTTCTAATGACACAGCAAAACCACCATGACAACTGTGAAATGGTCTGTTCAATATCACTACAAAAACAAGATGGGCCATTTGAGGAAGAAGAAGCCAATGCTTTGATGCATGACTGGATATTCTTCCTAGAACCATATCTAACTAAGTTTTTAGTACGTCCCCATATATCAAGAAAAAACAACACCATATTCACAGCGTCATTCACTTGCTATCCCCAATTACGAGAAACAATTGAATCATTCTTATACATCACTATGAAATACGACCATTACTACAAGACAACATCTACATTCGATCCCATAGAAAGATCACTAGACAAGGTGTAACGCTTTTGCAGATAAAAGACATGCTTTAGTGGAGAGTTAAATCTCTCCTACATCCACAACATTGGATGCAATACTCTTATCTTTTATTCAATCAAGGGTGTAACGCTTTTGCAGATAAAAGACATGCTTTAGTGGAGAGTTAAATCTCTCTTATATCCACTTCGGTGGATACGATCCTGACTACTACTGTAGTCGTAATTTCCTCCTACTTATATTTTTTCTAATGACTATTTCTACCTTCTCTGCTGTATCGTCACGGCCTGAATATCAAGTCAATGAACTTGGACAGCCACTTCAATTGCCTTTGCCATCACTGTCTTACGGACAGTCACTGACACAGCCTGTGAAAGTGGACGAACGATATGCATCTGAACAACGATTTGACTACTCAGATACATACATCGATCTGGACGATGAAACTACAGATGGATATGAATCTTGCTACTCCTCATGGGGAATGCACACAGCTCATCTTGCTGAAGATGATGAGTTTTTTGAGACTGAACGAACTGTTCTGGAATGGTCAGCAACCACATCTAATGGTTATGTAATCAGTCAGTTCTGTGAAGAACACGAAGGAGTTTGCGTATCTACGACACCTGTTTCAGAAATTGACGACCGTGATCTGTGGATTGACTGGCTGGATTGCATCCGCACCTGGAAAGAAACGATGCCCGAAGCAGTCGTTAATTGCATCGATTGGTCAAAAGTAAATCCTTCTGATTATCTGATTACTGCAGATTGTCGATTGGTCCTGATCGACTGATACCGATTGTCCCCCTACGGGGACGTGATCCTGCGATCGGCGCTGGCGATCTATTGCTCACTTCGGTGGGCGTGATCCTCCACTTTTCAACATCCTGTAAACCGTGCTCACTTCGGTGGGCGTAATTCCTAGTGGCATTTAATTGGCTTAAACCTACCAATTACTGTAAGTCCACTTGCTAAAAAACCTGTAAACCTCAAACGTTAAATCTAATGTCTACTCTTGCAACTGTAATTACTGCTGATCGTCAATCACAAGCAATCGAAACCACAATGACGATGCTTCCTCCTGGCTTCGAGGAGCGTCCCAGCCGTCCGATGGTTTTCATCGGTGGTGAAACTGAAGGCGGACAGCCTTTCTACCAATGGAATCGTGAGACATCTGCGCGTGAATATATCCCAACAAACCGTTTCACAGCACGTCTGACTGACGTGAAACTGATCGTCCGCAATGCTGATGATGAACTGAAGAAGACCACAAAATTGGTCTGCGAATTTGTCACTGCATCTGGTGGTGAAGTTGCCGTCTCATGCGGGGCTGCAACTTATTCCGCCATCGGAATTATCGCCGGACTTAACAATCTGACTAGCGAACAACTCAGTTCTGAACTGGGTTTATCTGGAAAAGTCGGTAAAGGCGGAAGGGTCACTTTCGTAAATGTGTACCAAGGTGGAAGCCCATCTCGTGACATGAATGCCGAGGATCTTCTCAAAGAAGTTCGCGGCACTGATGAGTACATGAAAGCCGTCGAGGGCTTTGTGGGCGACATCAAAGCCAAACTCGCCTGATACAGACGGGTGTCGCTACGGCGGCACCACAAATCCACATCTGTGGATGTGATCCTGTCACGCGTCCTCCTTTGCCAAAAACTTGCTCACTTCGGTGGGCGTGATCCTCGCGAGTTGCCCAGACCCAGATTGCTCACTTAAGTGGGCGTGATCCTTAGTCGGCGACCTGCAGCACAATTGCTCACTTCGGTGGGCGTGATCCTGTGACGGACGCAGATTTCGATGGCCTTAATTGCTCACTACGGTGGGCGTGATCCTTCGGGTGGCATGATCGTTGTTTTGCTCACATACCGTGGGCGTGATCCTACAGCTTCAAGTGCATCTCATAGTGCTCACTCCGGTGGGCGTGATCCTTGAGGCAGGCTGGTGTTACACAATTGCTCACTTCGGTGGGCGTTTTAATCATCAATAACTCTGGACACTTGAGTATATTTATCACGTCAATTATGTTGACAGATATCATACTCCGGGTCTATGATGATCGTGGGGGAGTAACTAACCCACGAAAGAGTTCTATACAAACTATCCCAAATTAATTATGTCTGATTTTTCTCAAAAAGTAGTCGTGGACAAACGTTACGTCATTCCTCAAGCAGGGGTTGAAGCCATCCCCGTAGCAACTCTGGCATCCATTGATGTCAACGGAAGCGGCATGGATGGTGGTGGAGTGCTTGAAATGACCGCCGAAAGCACTATCGGTGGTGTCTTAGTCTACTCAGCGTATCAAGCGATTCTGACCCTGCTCAAATCAGAAGCCGCCAGAAAAAATGGTGAAATAAACAGGGCACAGCAACTAAAACTAGTTGCTTCCACTGCTGTCGATGCTGGCAAGTCTTCGGCTTTCACGATGGTTGTGGCGTCGGCTCTCGTAGCGTTGATGCCGTGGCTTGCAGGACCTCTGACGATTCTCGGTGTAGTAGGTGGCGGGGTGATGGCCACGAGAATTGCTCATCAATTCTGGGAAGCTCTGGATGAATCACAGCAAGCAGATCTTCGCAATGCTGCTGCATCAGCCAAAGTCAAGATCGATAATCTGATTCCTGAAGACAAGACCATCACTGCAGAAGCAGTACCTGCCTGATAAAGCCTAAGTGTTACATAGGCTCAACATTTGTTGGGCCTATATGTTGACAATACCCAATACCTATCCTATATTTAGAGAGGAGACAAAACTATCAATCAATATCCAATGTAACCAATTGTATTGGCCGCCTGTCGGCGGCTCTTTTAAAGAGCGGAACACACATATGAAGAACACAAATGACGTACTCTCCTGCCAAGATCCTAGAAATACTTGGCGAATCGCCTTCACAACTTGAAGAGCCGATTCAATTCACTGATGCAGAAATCGAAGCGATTGTCCGATCACGTGAATTAACAGACCACTCACGGCAACACGAACGCCAGCAATCGCTGGATGAAATGTTTCCCAACCGCACACAAGGTGCGCTTTATGAACCACCGATGGAGATGTCTGATGAAGATATTTTCGACATGTGGTTGTCATAACAACACTTCCCACCCCTAAAACACTCGATTAAAACGAAATGAATACTCTCACAGATTTGGCTCAACTTCAGCCTGCTTCGGAAAAAGCGGCTCAATACAAAAAGCGCAACAGACAGCTTATACTCAGACTTCGTCAAGTAGCGATTGCCGCTACGCAAACCGTTGAGCCAGACCCGCATAGGGATCAGTTGTTCAACACTAATCGGACATTCAACATTCGTATGAGAAGAATGTTCCCTACACTAAAACGTCCTCTGACACATCGTCAATGGTCTTACATTATTTCTGAGGCACGATCAGCATGCCTGCCTCATCTAGATCAAGATGGACACATTCCTGAAGAGATTATAGGTGAATCAGATTACGCACTATTTGTGCGCCACGTACTTACCTTATATGTGAATAGCTTTGGCTTAGCTGAAGCAATTACCTCATTGCATGCACATAGAAAGGATCTTCATAAAGATTCAGAAGGAGGAACTCTAGCTGGTGAAATATGCACAAATATAATCACGCCAGAGCAAAAGCAAAAGACCGTACGTAGGCAACCTCTGTTGACAATATGTCTAGTAAAGGATCTAGATCCTCCACAAGTCACAGACACTATTAAATTAATAGTCAAGAACGATGTTTGTAAGCTACTAAAGCAAGAAACGGAAGACTGTAAGCCAATTCCTCAGGTAGATGCATCTTATGATGACAAAATGCCACCAGGTGACAGGGCAAAAATGCAGGGCGATATTGTCCCTAATGATTACAAGCCTTTGGTGCGTGAAGAAGTCACAACACTACTTGCAAAAGCCATCGAAAAGATGTCTTATGAGCAGCAGTTAATCCTGATGACATTCTTAGACCCTGCGTACGAAGTGATGCAACTAGGGAAAAAGACACTTGAGTCAAGTATCTTGACTATGAAATCAATCACTGGAATTGGAGAACACAAGACCAGGAGACTAACAAGAGAAATACTTAGTATTTGTAGAGAGTTACTTGAAGTTACAGTTACCGAAAGAACTGTCAATAGACTACAGATTAAGGATGCAACGCTGCGAAGTAAAATCAAAAGAGGACTACTTAAATTTGGCTTCAGCAGACAAGAAACAGCAGTGTTACCAGTCAAGGAAGAACACAGTCTCTGCACGACTGTATCTAACTCACATATTGAGCACATGCTGCTTTATATAAACAAAGGAGGACACATCTTTCCTGAAGTTATCGCTAGACTGGAGGAACCAAAAGAGACAACAAACGAAGTATAAAAGGGAGAAACGCATGACAGCAATTGACGATTGGAAGGGATACCTAGATGTTACAGGTATCTCTTGGACATCCCTTGAATCAAATAATAATGCGATACAACTCACTGGTATGGCAGGAGCACCAATCCTCCGTGCTGTAGAAACGAGAGAACAACTAGATAGCCTACATACAACAGCAAGGCAGAAATCATCAGAGCTGGAAAGATTACTCATTCTGGCTCTGCCATTTGACCACCCTCATACGCAGATGACACTACCTGGAGACATTGTTCTACCAAAAGTACGAGCATACGCCGGTCACATTTCAGACACATATTCCTTATCAGGACATTTAATCCAATCAAAATTCCTGACTTCTATTAAAAAGGAAGTCTCTCGCGTAATTACAGACGGACCTAAAGTCTCAACACCGCTATGTGACTGGGCATTGAAACTGCTTGGTAGATCATGGGTGTATGGAACTCCTAGCTCCGCCTCGCAACTTGACTCCATGCTTGGGCTTCTGGCTAAAGATCCTGCGATGATCGGTCATGTACGTAGCAGGCAACTGACATATGGCAGAGGCTGCGCCGATGCTGTTCTTCTACCAATTAAAGGAGTACAGCTTTCTACAAACAAACTCGATCAAAAAATTGAGCAATGCGACATGCGGTTCGTTTCGTTAGAAGCAGAGATGTCAATGTATGACTCCAGTCGTGCACGCATCCACGCCGTAATGTCTAATCATTATCTGACATGCGCATCACAATCCAATCAAACTTTCGCTTCACAATTAGGATGCGACAGTATGATTGGTATTTCAAAGATCGGGACAACACATACAAAAGAAAGACATGATACTGGGTGTAACGCTTTTGCAGATAAAAGACATGCTTTAGTGGAGAGTTAAATCTCTCTTATATCTACTTCGGTAGATGTGATCCTGATGCAGAGTTTATCCACTAATTGCTCACATACCGTGGGCGTGATCCCTCTTGCGATTATCTGCCGCGCTGCTCACTTCGGTGGGCGTGATCCTACATGTGGTATTGCTGGCACATTTGCTCACTTCGGTGGGCGTGATCCTTCGTGTTCATCGCAGGTCGGGCCAATTGCTCACTCAGGTGGGCGTTGCCTCCGATAATTCGGGGGCTATTTTTATACCTCACATATTTATTATGTAGAGGCTACAATCAAAAGTGTCGGACAAATTCTGATACAGCCCACGTGGCAATAAAAATATATTCGATCTAAAAACCAATGGCTTTCTTCACAACTCTATCGGCAACAATTATTGCCCCTGCTACAGAATCGACATCTACGGATGGCGTAAAAATCTACGAATTCAAAGCATTAAATCAAGCAAATAATCCTGGCATTCCAGTCCTACTACACGTAGAGCAAGGGACTGAAAACGGTACGTTTCTAAAATCACTTGCTGAAGACGCATCTACTACTCCAGTAAAAGTTTTAGTCTCAGGTGTTATTCAGTCGGTGCTTGCAGAAAAAGACGAGAAAACAAAAGACATCACAAAACCACCCAAAGTGATTGTGCATGTTGGAAGTGCTCGTCGTCTACGGATGGATACCAAGATTGAACCCGAACAAGCAATCATCTTTGGTTCTGGCTATTCCAGCCCAATCACAGATTTTGAAGACGATACCAAACGCAAGCGTGAACTGTTTGTGGCGTCTGGTTGTGAGTCTCTTCTTGAAGAAGGACGATACGAATCACGCTTACAAGTCATCGGAACAGATGAAGGCGGAACTGGTGATAAGTGCGAGACAGTTGCTGATGGGACTGAAGTGTATTTTATGGGTAACTTATTCCGCTCGAAAGGTGAAGTCGGCACGACCGTTTACGACAAGCTAAAAGTCAGTGCAACCTTTATGCAAGAGACAGACCGAGTGAAATCTCGCAAAGGTGGAGGCGGCCGTAAGAAAGGCAATTCGATGCGCACACAACTGGATAGCTCATTCGAAGAAGCTGAATCGCAAGCCCAGTCGTTGTCTGCTGAGGAACTGGCAGTCAAAGCTTCAGTTGCTTTGTCTGATTTCTAAACACTTGGCATGCAGTTTTTCATAGTCTCTGCTGTAAGTCCAAGGCGGGGTTTGGGTTGTCCCTCGTGTTTATGCGTAAAGGAACATCGGGAGGTTTCGACCTCCCTTTGACCACATCTGTGGTCGTGATCCCTGCATCCCTTCCAAAAATTGCTCACTTCGGTGGGCGTGATCCTCGTAGCAGCAAGCGATCAACTTGCTCACATACCGTGGGCGTGATTCTTCAGCACAGACAATCTGTTTACTCCATTGCTCACATCTCGTGGGCGTGATCCTGGCGGAAGTGAGACAGATCAATACTCACTTCGGTGGGTGTGATCCTTACGTAATGTCGTTGCATTGCAAATGCTCACTTAGGTGGGCGTGATCCTCAGGACCCAGTTCAGACCGCCAAAGCATGCTCACTACGGTGGGCGTAACTAACAATTCTGGTTTGACGCATTACGTATGCAGTTCGAACTAACTATCTTTTAATTAAAATGAAAATCAAATGTTCATTGCACTCAAGGTGCATCGATAAACAGGATCCTCAAAAGGTTGCCAAAGGCTGGCTATCTGATTGGAAAACTCCTGAAGAAATCGCCGCTCATATCCAACGTGGATACGGCTGGACCGCCACACACTTCCGTGACGGTCACAGAAAGCAAGCCAATGCTCAAGGTAGCAACTGCGTAGTCTTTGATTTTGACGGGGATTGTTCCTTAGAGAAATTCTGGACCACAAAAGTTGCTCAAGACTGGTGCGTGATGACCTACACATCTGCGTCTCATACACCAGAAGTGCACCGGTTTCGTGCCCTATTTCCTATAGAAGGTATGCCTATGACAACCGTATGGGAGCACCGATGCACTTACGACTGGATTGCTTTGAAACTAGCGGCACAACTGGGTATCGATGATTTCGAAGACAATTGTGGGCGTAAGCCAGAACGCTTGTGGTATGGCAATCGCAATGCAGAAGTCATTCACAATGCTGATGCTTGCGTACCGATCGCAGTAGCAGCAACCATTCCAATCCCTGACGAGCCGCAATTCGCAGCTAAAGGTATGGATGGTGTCACTGATATCGACATCAAACGGGCGATTTTCGTATTAGAAAATTTCTTGCGTCCTACAGAAGAAGGAGAGTACAACAGCTTCTATCTTCCGATCACTGCAGCATGTGCCTCCATTGGCGATCAGATGGTTGATGCGTGGCGTCATTGGGTATCCAAAGGACATCACGGCAGTAAGCCAGCAAATCTGGATCCTTCACTGAAATGGAATGGCTTGACTTGTGGCGGACCAGCCACGATCTTTAAGCACGCCAAGATGCAAGACAATAGGTGGTCATCATTCTTGCCTGAAGCACTTAGCTTCAATCCAGGCAGTGGTCAATCTATGGACTTAGATGCAATTCTTGCACAATCTATGAATACTGCACCACGATATATGTTCAGGAGGTCTTAACTGTCCGACAAATATTGCTACACTTAAGTAGTTAATAAAGACAAACGACTTATCACACTACGGAGATACTGATGAATATCAGAATGAAACAAATAGATTTGCAGTTGGAACTGCTAGAAGGGCCAAATGCAGACGAAGAATTATTACTAGTATTAAGATCAGCGAAAGCAATATTGCTATCAAAGATTGAAGCAAATGAATATAAAGACGGATACCATGACTTAGCGATCAAGGGCTTACAAGATGAGTCGATGCAGGAAAGATATTTAGGTGTATCTGACAAGCACCCGTTTATCGAAGATTTTACTGTTGGTGAGTTTATAGTATTTGAATCATCTCTTAAAGAGATGCTGGAGTCAAAGACTAAACGCAAGAAGGGACGCCCTCGTAAAACAGAAGAAGACCAAGCTAAGCAAATCCAAAACGATGTCCAAATCGTTAGTGAAAAGTTCCAAGGTTTGCGTCATAATCGTATGACTGACCAGTATGAATACTTAAAGATTCACGATCAGACTGGCAAGCTTGGGTGGCATGAAACAGAAGGCGAAGAACTCAATCAACTGTCAGTTCATCTGGCAGTAGAGCACGGCGTCTTTATTCCTGCTCAACGAGCAAAGGATGCGTTCATCTTTGTAGCTAAGAAGAACCCTTACGAGCCTCAACTCGAAATGATTGAGTGGTGCCGTAAGCAGTACCCGACAATGGGTCTTGAAGAAGCACAGGAATTCCTGTTCTCTCTTGGAGAGCAGTTGCTTGGACACCACGGTGATGAGCCGATTATTTGTGGTGAATATCTTCGCAATAGATTCCTTGCTCGATTTTTAGTTGCGATGGCATTCCTTGCCAGGCATCCAGGTGAGACACTGCAATGGATGCCAATCCTGGTAGGTGCTCAAGGGTGTGGAAAGAGTCAATTCTGCACGCATCTTGTACCCCAACGATTTAAGGATTTGTTTCAGCAGATGACCTTGCCAATCGAGACCATCAAACGTGAGCCACACCAATTACATATTGGCTTCTTGCTTGAAATGCCTGAAATTGATGCGCAGATGCGTAATCAACGATCAATTGAGCCAATGAAAAACATGGTGACGACTCGTATTGACAATTGCCGTAAGCCATACGCAGCGCAGCCTGTCAAATTACTTAGACGCTTTGCATTGATTGGAACTACCAATCGATCTGACCTCTTTCAAGATGGCACAGGTGAACGACGGTTTATGCCTATCCTCATTCCACATGGGTGGGAAATCCCTTGGGAAGAGGTCCGTGATGGTCTAAATGTAAAGATCTGGGCTGCAGCTGACATCATCGCCGAGACATACACTGCAAATAGCCGTGAGATGCGTGGGTTCACTGATGAAGAACGCGAAGCACTGAATACTTGGCAAAGGAACTTTACTCAAGTAGATCCTTGGGAAACTAAGTTGCTCGACTTTGCACGATTAAGGCGTGAGTTCACACCAGGACTTGCTCTGTCTCAGATTGGTGTTGAAGATTCACGGCAAACAACGTCTGATGTAAAACGACTCAACAACCTAATGCGACTGCTCTTCACAAGAGATCAAGCAGAATACAAGCAGGTGCGACGTGATAATGGTCGTCCATGGGTATGGATTATCCGTGAGATGCCTGGTGGGTCAACAGATGATAAACCAACAGTCACAGATTTAGAAGAATTTGCAGCTCATTTGAAGGCAAAAGCGGACTTCTAAATACAGTCCACGACAGTGAATTCCATTGATTATGATGGAATTCAATAGAATAAATATAGGCACGTCCTAGATCTACTTACATAAATAAAATCATGACTACTAAATCAAAAGCAAAAACTCCAAATCCATTTGACGCAAGCATTCCACTCAGATCATCAGAAGGGCAAGTTGTTGCCATTACAGTTCCACATCAAGATGTGTCATTAATCTCACGTTATCACCCAGTCTTTCATTCCAGTGATTTAAAGACATTCGTCAAAAGAGCAGTGAATCAAACTGTTCGATGGATGATGCGTATGATCAATGGCTCTGAAAGCTTTGAGCTTGAGACGATGGATCATTGGCAATATGATCCCAAGACGGAGACACTTAAATTAAGAAACCCAGGCAAGAAGCTTAGAGACTACGATCAGATATTCTTGACAAACTTTACTCGTGGAAATGTCAATGAATACAACCAAGGAATGGGGCAAATACTCTCGTGTAGTTGGTACAAAATTCATATGACACCTGTGACTACAGTTGAATTGATTGCTTGCCTAGATATTCTCTATCGCAGGCATCACAATGGTATTTCACCTGCATCTGCGTCGGGTGTCTTTCATACAGATATCGATGCAACACACCTGTAACGCTTTTGCGGATAAAAGACATGCTTTAGTGGAGAGTTAAATCTCTCTTATATCTACTACGGTAGATGTGATCCTTTCAGCGAGCATTCACATAGCTCACATACCGTGGGCGTGATCCACAGGCGATCGACCTTATTTACATTGCTCACTTAGGTGGGCGTTTTTTATGCACACTTATATTCCACTCTTATGACATTTCAAACAAAACTAATCGGCAAACTCAATAAAGATTTTGAGTATGACACTGTTCTACAGCATTGCATAAATGCTGCTAATATGGCATATCACCGTGTCATTAATCTCGATGACCGAAGGTTAAATCATCTAGCCAATCCAATAGGCGTATCCACTCAGTCATGCGCTCAACTGATTGCAATTATCGCGGGGTCACACGATATAGCCAAAATGGATATTGCTTTTCAAACGCAACGCGGCATATACGATGCGTATCAGCAGATTAATGATTGTCATTTCCCATCTGAAATTGTAGGAGCCGTTCAAGCATTCAAAGAACAACAATCAGGGATGAAGTTAAATCCCCTTCACCATGGACCAATGGCGGCGGTCATTCTGCCTCGACTCTTTAGTGAAGAATTTGGGGTTGATCAATCAACCGCAGTGATGATGGCGCATTGTGTTACAGCACATCATGGTCTGTATCCGTCACGAGAAAGAGTCAAAAATCTAAATGACTATTTTTCTCAATTAGAAATTCACGAGCCATACCGAGAATTCGAAGCACAGCGTCTTGATTTGCTCCATCAGCTCCGTCAAGAGATTGACCCTGATAAGACAATGGAGATACCTGATGCTATTCCTGTTGCTTGGTCGCTGCTGGTAGCAGGGCTTGTTATCAATGCAGATCACAATGCCAGCCGCGAGGCAAACTTCAGACTCATCAATGGCGAACAAAAGCCTGCAGGCTTGTCTTCAGATGAAGCATCATCAGTAATTCATCGGTATGGAATACAAAAGCCTCAGGAGATTATTAACAAAACATTAAACGGTTTTGATATTATTGCTCGCCCTCATCAAGAAAAACTAGAGCAGTTAGGTAAGCAAGATGGGATGACTGTCCTTAAGATGCCGACTGGTTCAGGTAAAACAATCGCTGCATTTATAAGTGCGATATATCACGTATGTGGATTCTCATTACTTGCGAATCGACGATCAACAGCGAATGGAATGTTTTATGCACTGCTGAGTTTTCTTAAACGTAACCCTGATGCAACTCAGTCAATACCAGCGTTGGCTCACTCTGATGCTGGCTGTATTTTTGAATCAGCAATGGAGTCAGTCTTGGCTGACCCTGAAGCTTACCGTGATATCGATTGTTTTACTGATGTCTGGAAAGCAGCGCTTGCTCTGCAAGGCGAGTCGCTACAAGACTGCCTATCGGCACAGTATTCAGTAGCAACAATTGACCAAGCTTTGATGTCTGTAATTGCAGATGGCAAATTTGTAGGTCGTGGATATTGGCTATTCAGCCGTCCAATCATTATCGATGAAATCCACTCATACGATGGACGGATGGATTGCATTCTGGAAAGACTGCTTTATTACTGCGGTTTCTTTGGTACACCTGTTATCGCTTTGACTGCGACAATCAGCACAAACAAACTAACTAAGTTTCTGGAAGCGTACGCCGAAGGACAGCAAACAAAGCTTTCGTCTGATCTTGAGTTGACGGAGCACGCTCAAGCCATCATCCTTTCTCCCTCTGGGGAACTTAGGCAGGAAGATTTGCCGTGTGATGTTCATGACGCCAAGCAAGTAGAAGTCAAGTGGTTTGAACACGGAACTTGGTTTGAGACAATCAAGCAACTAGCAGCCGACAATGATCGTATTGCTGTTGTATGTGCAACGACTACTCATGTAAGAGAGCTAACGTCACAAGTACGAGCAAAGCTGGCATCAGTGGGATTCCATGTGATGTCATATCACAGCCGTCATCGCCCAAAAGATCGCAACGCAAAAGAGAAGACCCTCTTTGAATACTGCGGAAAAGATCCGTCAATGCAGGGCAAGATCATTGTGATAGCAACGCAAGTCCTGCGTGAATCACTCGATGTGGACTTTGATGTTGTTGTAACTCACGTCCAACCAGCAGAGGATCTAATACAAATCATGGGACGAGTAGGTCGATTCAATCGATCTAACAAAATGCCTACATATGAATTGTATTTAGAAGAACCGTGCATCACTGAGGATGACAAGTTCTCTATTGGACAAGCGGACTTTGTATTGCTACCAAAGCGAATCCAAGGTTTCCGTGGAGTGCCTGTGCTTCAAACCTATGCTTATCTCAAGCAGGACAGCATACTGTTATTGCCTCAGCAAGCACAATTGTTTGTAGATACAGCACATCAAATGCCATCAAACCTTAAGGATGCTCCTGTTCCAAAAGGATTGCCTGTGATTTATCACAGGTTCTGGCAAGCATTTGTTGATAAGCAAGCTCTCGTGCCCCGTGCTGAGCGGTCACAAGCAGAAGAATTTGTCATTCCTAAACTGCCAGACCCAATGGATACGTCTGTTCCAATCGATGGGTTATCAGGTTTGACACGCTTCAAAGAACAATACATTTCACACTCGCCACGTGACATTAATTGGACGATTCAAATCTTTGTGAGACCTGCGAATTACAAAGATGACTTTTTATATAAGTCCAATTTCTTGCTATATGTCAAGAATCACTCGGTGTCAGTTTCCAATCGTCCTCACTTTTGGCAACAAGCGCAGGGATCAGTGATGAAACCTGATCATCCAGTCCTAGGTAATGTGGTTGATATGACTGAGGGCTCAATCAAAATGATTGGTCCTTATGAGATTGTGTATACCATCGATGGGCTTGGCATACGTTATATCAGGTGAAATATGGGTGTAACGCTTTTGCAGATAAAAGACATGCTTAAGGGGATAGTTAAATCTCTCCTATATCCACTACGGTGGATGTGATCCTGCACTTGCTCACATACCGTGGGCGTGATCCCGAGATCACATACTCATCAAGTTGCTCACTTCGGTGGGCGTAATCCTTCAGTGATCCAACGACGCCACTTGCTCACTCTCGTGGGCGTGATCCTGACATTTACGCTAGGCATCTATTGCTCATTTAGGTGGGCGTGATCCTCGGATGTTGAAGGCGTTGGTATCTATAGCTCACATACCGTGGGCGTGATCCTCGGGCCAATGACTATCCACTTGCTCACTTCGGTGGGCGTATTTATTCACCTATACTTCTATTCTTATGGAACTTTTATATGACATAGAGAGCACCGGACTTCTCCGGCAAGGCTCTCAAATTCATTGCATTGTCGTCAGAAATCTGGCAGATGATGAATCGCCACCACTAGTTTTTGATACTGTCAAAAACAACGTAGATGAAGGCGTCAAACTACTTGAAAGTGCTGACTTACTAGTGGGCCACAATATCATCTCGTATGATGAAGCGTTATTACATGAGCTATATCCAAATTTCAATCCACCGAAAAAGGTCCTTGATACTTTGGTGCTTAGTCGCTTGTACTATGCAACTTTAGCTGATAAAGATTTCACTCGCTCTCCTTACGGACTGCCAAAGCGACTTTATGGGTCACATTCATTAGAGGCGTGGGGACTGCGACTTGGAGAAGAGAAAGGTGACTTTGGCAAACAGAATGATTGGTCTACATACTCAGATGCGATGCTTCAATACTGTATTCAAGATACTACGACCAACATTAAATTATACCGTCTAATGCAAAGACGAATGGAGGCAAACCAATGATTATTCCTGATTATGTCGAACTTGAGATGGATCTGGCACGGATCATGGCACGTCAAGAGGCATCTGGATTCCGCTTAGATATTGCTGCTGCTACTCGTATTCAAAAGATACTCTCAAGTCGATTCGAGAAGATACGCACGGGTCTGATCCATCGTTTTCCAGCGATGAAAGGCAAACTTAAGATACCCAAGGTTCGGTCATCCAAACGAAACACACAAGCAGGCTGTCCATTTCATGAGCTGTTGGAATTCAACCCAACTTCCCGTGTTCATATTGCCCATGCCCTGCAAACACTAGGTGTTGAGTTTGACAAGAAGACAGATTCAGGTCAGATCCAAATCGACGAAGACATTCTTGCTTCTGTTATGGAAGACCATGACTACTCACGTCGCGCTCGTAAATCCGCTCGACACTTTCGGACACTACTGAAACTCCAGAAGTGGATGGGCCAGTTATCTGAAGGTGCAAATGCCTGGATCAAAAAAGTAGGCGATGACGGTTGTATCCACCACAGTTGTCGCCTCGCTACTCAAACAGGACGCAATGCTCACTCAGGTCCCAACCTCGGGCAGGTCGTTTCTGCACCATGGGCTCGTCAACTATTTGTCCCGCATAAAGGTCACGTTCTTGTGGGAGTCGATTTAGAAGGGCTGGAATTGAGGGCACTTGGGCACTTCCTCGCACCCTATGACGAGGGACGCTTTGCTCACATTGTTGTCAATGGCGATATTCACCAGATCAACGCCGATTCTGTATCTACGCCTGAGACGCCAATCTCAAGAAAGCTCGTGAAAAGTCTCACCTATGGGTTCATCTATGGGGCGGGCGATGTCAAGTTAGGCAAACTAGTTCACCCCACTTTATCTGAATCATCACAACGCATACGAGGGAAGGAGTTACGTCAGAAATTTCTTGATGCAATTCCTGGACTTGAACCATTGGTGGCTGCTGTAAAAGATCGGATCAGAACTGAAGGGCAACTCAAGGGTCTGGATGGTCGTCCTATCACTTGTACGGCGGAACATGCCGGACTGAACTACTGCTTGCAAGGGTCTGGTGCAGTCCTGAGTAAGCGTTGGGTTGTAATTGCTTACAACGATGTCATTGCTAAATACGAGTGGGGTAAGGACTTCACTTTCTGTGTTTATTGTCATGACGAGATCCAAGCATCATGTCGCCCTGAGATTGCTGAAGATATCAAAACAATCATCGAAGCAGCTGCACTAAAAGCAGGCGAATACTACAACTTCCGCGTACCTATTACGGCAGCAGGGGAGATTGGGACATCCTGGCAAGATACACACTGATGGGTGTAACGCTTTTGCAGATAAAAGACATGCTTTAGTGGAGAGTTAAATCTCTCTTATATCTACTTCGGTAGATGTGATCCTGACACGACCCATTCATATCTGATCACTTCGGTGGTCGTGATCCTACCAAAAATGGCGATTGCTAACTGCTCACTTAGGTGGGCGATATTCACTTATATTCTTTCACTCTTATGACTATGACACACAACAATCTTGTATCAGACCCATGGGTCGCTGCTTTATATACCGATGGTAAAAACCGATATGTCTCACTAGAAACACTATTTACTGACTGGAATCAGATCGCTGATATCACAGGTGTAGATGGTATGTCCACTCTATGCATCATGCATTTCCTAAAGATAATCCTGATGCGTGTATCAGGTGGAGTCGCTAATGTCGCTGATGTAAGAGCTCTGCTTGACTCAAACGATCTACAGCAAAATGTCCTGCAATATCTAGCGGAGAATAAAGATCTCTTCAACGTAAGAGACGAAACAAAACCATTCTTACAGATAGCTGAGATTGGGACTCTAAAAGCTTCCAATGGTTCGATGTTATGTCAGCCAGAAAATTTAAATGCCTTGCTAATTACAGGCAAGACTGAGAAGGATCTGTTGTTTGGCTATCAGTATTTGATTGATGATGTTCCCCCATTTGAATTTATTGACATCGCTCAATTCCTATTGCGTGAAGCATTTGCTGGTAAATATGGCAGGTGCTCTTCCTTGTCTTCATCAAAGGTAGATGAGATGAGGAAGCTAGGTCAATCAAAGTTTGAAGCAAATGCTTCTAAATCATTGTTACCTAATCGCACACATGTGGTCGCAAAACTGCCAACACTACGAGAAACAATAATCGTCAACTTACCCAAGTGCCTCGTTGATGAGACTGAAGTGGCTCCATGGGAGAAGTCAAGACGACCGTTCCCTGTTACTGTAACGCCAGATAATGAGTTTCAGTTATTATCTACGCTTTCTAAATCAACATTGATTTTATGGAATGGTGATGCACCTTATAAAGTATTCTCTGGTCCATCTGAGAAAATACAACGTGAGTGGATTGATGACACACTGCCTTTGCGTAATGATCTACTGCAATCGTGCCCACGAATTACAGCAGCAAATGTTTTGAAGTTCTTATCACCATCAAACAAATCATCTGATTGGTCTGATATGAGAACAATCTTTGAGACATTGGGGCATTCATCAATTCAGCCTGCACCAATCACAGAACACTGGCAAGACCTGCGTGATGCAGGACTCATGCCCGAATCCATCGGATATGAAGTGCTCGGCGTTGTGATGGCAGGTCTTAATAATCCTGCGATTGCATCTGTAACTCAAGCATCAATGACTGTTCCATCTAATGTATTTGAGCAGGGACTGGTAAGTAAGAACTTACTTGGATTGCTTGCATTCATTTCTCGCATTAATCGTGAAGCGTTCTTGCCAGGCTACGACGATAGTAATGAAAAAGGAGATAAGAAAAAGCGTCTGTTGAACAAACGACCCCTTAATCTTCTTAATCAATTCGCACGATGGGCAAAGCCTGGACTTGGATCTGGCGATGCACTCAAGACACGCTATCCACTATCTGAGCAATACCTCGGCTTATCTCAACCGTTATTTGAGGAAGCAGTCCAGTGGATTATTGACAATCCAAATGCTGGATTGGTTGCTGTCTCTGATAAATTCAAGAGTTTAAAGAAACGGACTTTAGATATTGCTTTGGGTCTGTGGAACCAAACTCTTGGCACATTGCCTCTGACAACCATTGGCTATGTCCAAGCAGTGGGTCACGCAAACGCAAAATTTCAATTCATCAAACGTAAATTAGAGGAAGAAATCAATGGCACTCGCTGATCATATTATTCGCGTTGTAAAAAATAAACCTGGAATGCGTATGCAGCTGCTTACGCAATGCGGCATCCAACCATCACCAGAAGTTATAGCCGATGTACAGAAATCATTTGGCATCAAAGGACCTGATGCGTTCCCAGCAATCGTCACCGTGGCACGTCTAGTAGCACAACATACGCCTGCTACTGGTCAATTCGAAGGACATAATGCTGAATCTAAAGCACTAGGACGTGTATTACGTCAGTGGGCTGATGCAACTGGAACAAAAGATCAAGTTCTCAAGAGGATTACTCGATGTGTGTCAATGGATCTTAAGTATTCACGTCCACATATTGAGTCAATGCTAAATCAATTACTCGGCAAAGGTTATCAACTAAACATCGGATCTCTGTTTGGTGATTTGATGCATTGGGATGACAAGCCTGCTATGCCACGTATTCGTCTTGTAACTTCTTTCTCTCGTCTAAATGATGATGCCGAGGCTACATCAGAAGACACTTAAGGGTGTAACGCTTTTGCAAATAAAAGACATGCTTTAGTGGAGAGTTAAATATCTCCTATATCCACTTCGGTGGATGTGATCCCTCACTTATCGCATCCGATCGGTCAAACCCTTGCTCACTTCGGTGGGCGTGCCTGAGATTTCAATCTCGGGCGTCGTAATTATAAACTTTCAATCCTTATTTCAAATGTCTAATCAAAACAATACCGCTTTAGGAACAATCATGGATACCTCTCACGTTACACCACCTGCTATTTCAGAAGATGTAGTACAGGAAATCACCTATCGCATCCGATCCGGTGCCAATCTTCGTGGTCGTCAAGGTGCTTATATCATCAACTCAACGCTGAGGACTATTACTCATAACTACGGTTCACGCTCTGAATCAGGTCAAGCAAATATCACCTATATCGGTGGCACACCACGGGCAATGATCTCAAGCAATAGTCGGACACGAGCTCTTCGTCATCTTGCAGAAGAACTGACTGACATCGAGGAACTGACGGAAGAGCGTGATCGTTCTGTTTTCCGTCACTGCTTTGAAGCGATGACAGCTGCTGCACCTCAGTCCACAATTGATCTGAGGCTTGACCTTGCTTATATCGCTGCTTTTGTTGGCATCAGTCAGAAGCGACTGGACACTGAACAAAAAGATGGACGATATGTATCTGCATTGATGCGAGACTACGTCAGTAATAAAGAGCAGATTGTTGGTATCTATCAAGCAGTTGCAGATGGAACTGCATTATCAGCTGATGACCAAGCTATTTACGAGAATCCTTGGCTGCTTTTCAAACGCAATGAGGATACAATCCAGCCAGTTTCTTACTATCAAAGACAGTTCTTGGCTGAAATTGTCGCCGCTGGTGCTGTCAAAAAGACAGCGAAAGCAAAAGAACTGACGCCTCTAACAGAGATGAGTTTTAAAGAACTCAAAGACTTTGTCGAACGCGAATATCGCAAAAAGTCCTTTGCTGGTCTAGGTGTCGCTTTATGTGGTGACACTAAATGCGATATGCCGGAGACATCAGTTACAGGTGCGCTGTCAGTCAATCATTCGTTCTCCACGGGTGAACTTCAACTGACAAATACGTTAGGTACTGCAAATGCAAAAACTCCAGATTGGGAAGATCATGCAGGTGCGGAACTAATGTTCAATCGTGAACAGACCTCCGGTGTGTTCTTTGAACCTAACCTCTGGGACATGGATCAGTTGCATCTAAATCTTCCTCATCTGACAGAAGCGCAATTCTTGAAAGCAACTGCTGAATCGATGCGAGCACAAATCCTTGCAACGATTGATGGTGGTCAACGGTGCTCAAGCACTCGCTCTTTCCCTGATGTCTCGATTAACGTGGTGACGAGCTCCGTCCCAATTACTTTCGAAGGTGCATTCGTCCAACCTGTTCCATTTGGCACAGAAGAAGGAGATCAGGTTGCTTCTGCTAATCGATTGATCTCTCACATCGAAGATTTTCGTTCTATGTACGGACGAGAAGGATACATCCCTATCATTCTTGCGACACCAACCATCCGCAAGCAAGTGGAGATTCCAACAGATTGGGTAGTTTGTGAATCAATTGATGCATACCTGCAGACCACTCTTGAGATTGCTGGAGAGATCAAATGACATATACAGGAATTGTCAATATCGCAGCAGTGAGAACGGGTGTTGGCGTAATTAACTCAAATTACAAATCACCTGGTGGTCAATCAACTCTCACGAAATCTGCAGTCATCGGAATGATGGCTGCGGCTATGGGTCGCACAAGAGACCAATCGATTGATGATCTCAATGATTTGAAGATCGCAACTGTCGTCATCAATAGTGGCATTGCGCATAAGCAGTTCTCAACCATCTTTGGTGGGATGAAGATTGATGGGAAGATCCGTAAGGATCCTTGCATCCGGCGTAAAACGTTCTATCAATCACATGAAGCAGGACCTGCTGGCGATCATCTAATTCGTCATCTGGTTTTCTTTGAATCAGACAATAAAGAATTGATCGATGCTGTTCTGGCTGCGTTTACTGCACCGGTATTCCCTGTGTATATCGGACGCAAGACGTGTCTGCCTGTAGAACCAATGGCTGTTGGTTCAATTGAAGGTGATCTCAATGATGGCTTGGCTTTAGTCAAAACTCCTGCAATGGCTACGGTTGAAGTCGAAGCACGATCTGGCATTACACCAATGCGTCGTATTGCGGACGTGATCGATGGTCTAAAAACTAGACGGTCACTATCTCGGATGGTGACAACGGTTGCTCTAAATTCTGCCTAAGCAACTTGTCCCTACGGGGACGTGATCCTATCGCCGACATGGAGTTCAGCACCTGCTCACTTCGGTGGGCGTGATCCACCCGATCCCTGCGAAGGCGTTGCTCACTCAGGTGGGCGTGATCCTGGTGGGATTGCTCCAAAACAGCTCACATCTCGTGGGCGTGATCCCATTGCGACCGCAAACGTCATTAGCTCACATCTCGTGGGCGTGATCCCTCAGGGGTTTTCAAAAACCAATTGCTCACTTCGGTGGGCGTGATCCACAGGCGTATGACATCTCTTACATTGCTCACTTCGGTGGGCGTGATCCTTCGTATACAGCACGTGGTACCTGATCACTTCGGTGGTCGTGATTCCATAGGCACTCTCAGGAACAAACTGCTCACTTAGGTGGGCGTGATCCTACTTGCAGCCTCAAGGTCCTCCGATCCACATTGCTCACTTTGGTGGGCGTGATTCTAGGTCGTATCGGTCATCTATTGCTCACTTCGGTGGGCGCACATGCCTTTGTAGCTCAGCGGAATAGAGCATTGCACTTCTAATGCATTGGTCGCTGGTTCGAATCCAGCCAAAGGCGTTGCCCATTCGGGCACTTGACCATCTTGGTCGTTATTTATATCCATCGCAATTCATACAATGTCTTTTCGTACAATCGCCACAGTAGATACATCACGCATCGATGTCGCACGTGATATCGCAGATAGAGATAGATTACACAAGCGTTTGATGTCCTTGTACCCAGACAATCTGGGTTCTTCTCCACGTAAGAAAATCAATCTGTTATTCACAGTTGATGTACCATCATCAACAATTATTTTCCAAGCGGATATGCCGCCAGTGACCAGTCCTCTCAATGATGCACGCAATCAATACTTCACATCCGTTGATACGACTGAAGTTTTAACAGAAGTAACCCAAGGAGACACAGTTAAATTTCAACTGGTCTTGGCTGGGCTCATTCGTCACTCAGGCACAGGCAAGCGAACAACTGTTCTTGACAATAAAGTAATGATTGCTAAAGCTAGAGGCAGTCTTGGCAAGAATGGTATCAATGTATCTACTATTGAATGTATTGGGACTGATGAGGTTGTCAGTGAAAAACGTGGGATCCGTTACTACAACTACTTTCTCATTGGTGAAGCTACCGTAACTGATGCTGATGCTGTAGCAACTGCTGTAAGGCAAGGTCTCGGGGCAGGTCGTCTTTGGGGCAGTGCAATGTTATTTGTATCTAGTGTCTGACAAGTTATTAGAATAGAAGTAGTTTAAACCAAAGTCATGGATAATCGTCAAAAGCTACTAGCTGGATTAGCTATAGGAACTGCTGCTGCTCCACATGTAGCTAGCGTTGGTTACGCAGCACACGACCTATTCAATGGTGAAGTGAAAAATAATGTTGGAGAAGCAGGACTTAATTACTTTGCAGCAGGCATACCTGCATTAGCTGCTGCTGGTGGTGGATTATTGGGATCAGCAATAGGACATGGAGCTTATCGTTTGAAAGGTAGACCACGAAATGAGCTAAGTGGTCATCGAGCAGCAGGAGCAATGATTGGTGGAGTTACAGCATCATATCCAGGCGCAGCTTACGCAATTGATTACATGGATGACTCAACCCCTGCTGATCCAGGAAGCATTACACAAAACATTCCTATGCAAGAAATGCAAGAGATCAGCGACCTACTTGGAGCAAATGGTGCTTATTAGATAACTGTCGGACATTAGATAGAATAGGCTTAATAGATACAAACATAGAGCAATGGATCCTAGACAAAAAGAAGCTATTCAAAACAGACTTCGCGAGATTTGGGATAGCCTTACTCCTACAGAACGACGCAATATTCAGCTAGGTTCTGGTGGAGTTAGTGCAGCTGCTGCTTTAGGGGCTGGAGCCGGTGTTGTTGACTGGGCAACAGGAGAAGAAAATGTTCTTAATTCAGGTGAGCTACTAGCGAATGGAATTGCTGTTGGAGCAATCCCATTTACTGGTGGTATTGGCGGAGCTATTGGATACGCAGCATCTGATCGCTATCTGAACAACAACCCTGATGCGAGCAGTCAGTATTACAACGAACGAGTTTCTAACGCTAAAAAAGATTTAAGAGGTGGTACTTGGGAAACAACAGCTGATCGTGAGGGAGCTCAACAAAAGTTTGCCGACGAAAAGAAAGCAGCTTCGTTCATTGCTAATGATGGTTTTATTCCAGAAATTGCAATGGCAGAAGCTAGAAGACAAAAGCCCGATCTTGTTAATCCTTCGTTATTCAAAGGATCGCGTCGTGCAATTGGTACAGCAGTTGGTGCTGGTATCGGAGCTGGTATTGGCGCACTTGGTGCTAGTGCATATATGTTCAACGACTCCCAACCATCGGCTGATCCAATGACACAGCCTCAGTCCATCACGTCAAATATTCCAATGCAGCAATTGCAGGAAATCAGTGACCTACTCGGAGCAAATGGTGCCCTGTAACTAGAGCACCTCTTCTTCGTCTTCACCTGTGAAAAAGAATGGAGTAGTTAATGCAACTGCTCCTTGCGCTATATTATCTCCCCTACTGCGTCCATAAGTTGCAGCTAATTGTGTCGTAGGATTTAAATCTGCATATTGCCCAAACTTAGCTCTAACAATTGGCTGTAACGCTTCTGGATTAGAATTAACAATAAAGTTGATTATTTGCTGTGATCTCTTATCAGCAGCTGGAGATCTTTCTGATATTTTGTTTCCAATAAACTTGCCAGCACGACCCCCTAAAGGTCTTCCCACAATTGCACTGCCGACACCAAACGATGTTGCTAATGCAATCTCTTCTGGTGTCATATCAGTAAATAATGCTTGCCCACCTGCTGCTATTACAGCTCCCCCTAATGTCTCAATAACATCATTACCAAGCTGAGTTCCATATATCTCTGAAAACTTATCCAATGCTTTACGCATACTTACTAAACCCAAACCTCTTATAATTATATCTTTTAAGGAGACGTGTCAGTAAGAAGCACTTAACCAAAAGCGAACTACTGCTACACCAACAGTTTCAACTTCAATATGTTGATAAAACTGTTGGCAGCTTGACGTTCATTGGTTATCGCATTGCCTCTTCCTGTCGACGCTCTCGTTCCCCAGCGATCATTGATCCAGCTCCGATACCAGCAAGACCTGCAGCACCTGCTCCATAAAGACCGCGTCGCTTGCTGATGTGTGAGCGAACACCTTCGAACATTTCGCGTGCTCTGCTTCTGGTTGATTGCTGCTGTCTTTGCCCTGGTCTTGAACTGGTCCGCCTGGATTGTGATGTTGGATTGATACGAGCCACAAGTGCACCAGTCGATTCATCAGATAATCCACTTGAAGTGGTCTTGCGTCTTACATCACTGGAATCGGTGTAACTCCCTTGCCATGGATCCTGTGTTCCACGCCTACGTTTCCTGCTTTCGCTCATCACTGGATTATCTACAGCTTCGCGTTGTGGGGCACTTGCTCTGACAATGTCAGCAGGCATTGCTCTAACTAATGCTCCATTAATTGCTGGTGCAGCTTCAGTATTAGGAATGCCACTTCTCAGCTGACTAGTAGCCACAGGTGCTTTAGCCATCTCGCCACGACGATAATCCTTTCGCTTACTCCATATGACGTCGCGTTTTCTTTGCCACGCGTTCCAATCAGTCGGAATCGGGGATTTACCATCACGATCCATAATCATAGCTTCGTTGAAGTTACGCTCATTAAGGATTGGTCCAACTAAGCCCCCAGCTTCAGCACCGGAGAAAGATCCCCGTGATGGAACAATGGCTGCTTGATTATCACCCATTTGCATGTTGCGTCCAGCAGTACCTCTTCTTGGAACGAATTCTGTAGGTGCTGACTGACCTTGCTCCCGTGCTCGTTGCATACGTTCGAGGTTCAATAAATCAGCTGGCTTAAGACGTTCGCCAGGAGCCATTCTTCTTTGATTAACTGCTTCGGCATTTTGCACAAAGTCCTGCTCGTTCTGCAGATTCTGAATAAACTGTTGATTACCAGTTGTCAGTGGAGCAGTACCTAACTGACCATTAGCTTGCTCTTGATTATATTGAGCGGCCAGTTCGTTACCGAATTGAGCCATCACTTCTCCATCATTCATATTAGCTAGCTTATTTTGAAGCCAAGCATCGCCGTACTCTTGCTGTCTTTTGAAATTACCTCCTACTAGCAAGTGCTGATCATTTGCGTTCTTACGGAATCCACCACCTCTAGCATTATTACTATCAGTACCATGACCATCAAAGGCTCCAATAAACTTATTCCTTGCATCAGGAATCCACTTATCTGCCTCAACACCAGCGACTTCTAGTTGAATACGATCACGCGTCACACGACGTTGGGCTGCATTTATTGGGTCTCTGGCCTTGAGCTTACGACGAAGTGCTGCTTCATTAGTGATTGCAGGGATAGAACCGTTTGGATTCACTTCCTGCATTACTCGTTGATGCTGAAGCATTCGCTGATCAGTAGTAGCATTTGGATTCAATCCAATACGCTTATCTACCAAGCTCACTAAATTATTACGCTCTTGCTGGAGTTGAGCTTGCAAAGCATTTGCCTGTTTAGGATCAATACCCATGTCATTTGCATTAACTTCCAAGAAGCTAATAAGCTTACGTTTGTCTACAATCTCTTTGTTAACTCGTTGCCTAATCTCTTTAGCAACCAAGCCCTCTTCATTCTTAAGTTGACGAGCAATTTCATCATTAACGTCTAGTTTTCTCAGCAAAGGTAATACTTCTTTTCTAAGAATTGCTGGTGTCCCATCTCTACCAAGAATTACATTACCTTCGGTATTGCGACGTTTAAATCCGACTTTAACGTTACCGATTTCGTTAAACTTTTTATCAAGACCTTTGGTCTCTACATCAAACCCATCTTGGAAGATTTGTCTAGCAAGAATTGCTCGTTGATCGAATACTGAGTTAATGTCTGCAATTGCTTTATCAGCTTGCTGAGGATTGTTAATGAATTGGTTTCTAGCAATGCCAATTCTATTGTTACGCTCTTTCTCATCAACTCTAGGATCAAGGATATTACCAACAATCCATTCAGCGTCTGCATCAGACAAATCAGGAACAACACCAGGGGTCTTGACACCCAAGACCTGTCGATACTTATCTGCTGCTTGCAGTGCAAGGTTTTCTGCTCTTAGTAAGTTACCACTAGGGTTGATAGATTTAAGTTCATCAGACAACAGATTGATATCTGGAGTTTTGACAAGCTGCTGCATGCGTCTCTTCATTAGGTCAGGATTTGTTCTGCCTTGAGCCCATGCTGCTTTCTGATCTTGATTGATATCAACTTGAGCACCTTTATCAACAATATCCATTGCTCTTGCAAAAGACTTACGCTCAGTTGCATTAAGTTTCAAATCTTGCATTGCTACATCAATTAACTGAGAACCACTAAGTTGATCCTTTCTAACTGTGATTCCACCATTTCTATTGACCTTACCCTCTACACCTTCTGGTGCAGTTTGAATGTTGAAGACAGACTTCTGCGAAATATATTCATTAATAGCTGACTGGAATTCATCAACACTACGAATAGAACTTTTACCTAATTTAGCAGCTACTTGATTCAATGGCTCATTGATTTGCTGTCCAATTCCCCAGTTTTTATCAGCGCTGTCACCCATTTTAAGTGCATCATATTGATCAAAGACTGCCCCTTCTATCCAAGCTCTTGCTTGATCTTTAGAAGCATCTAACCTAGGGGCTTCCCATTTTTCTACAGTCTGTCCTAAAGCATTAACTTGTGATGGTGCTTGTTGACGTAGAAGATCCTCTCTACGACCTCCTAAAACCACATCTCTAATAGGAGCATTATCTCCTCTATCTCTACGAGCAACGGCTTGATTAATAGCTTGCTTAGCTATTGCCGCTCTCTCAGACTCACCATTGAGCGTTGCCCCTGCCAAATTTTGTTGCAGTTCAGCTATCTTGCCACTAAGAGCTGGCTGATCATCAGCATAGATTTCACGTAAGATTTGAAATGACTCTGGTGTAATAACAGAATTACTATCGAGCAATTTATCTTTGAATGCTCGTTCTAATATTTGTGACTCGGTATTAAAGTTAGCAAGTGAATTATCAAGAGCACGATCATCACCAATGAAGCGAGCAACTCCATCTGCTCCAACAACTCTGAATGCTTCGCTACGAGGATTAATATCTTCTAACTTAAGGTTAGCTTCGAAGTCCCTCCCTGCTAGTTTGTAGCCCTGGCCGGGATCTTCGTTAATGCCTATAATTCTTTGATTTGGGAAGATCTCAGCATTCATTCGATTAAGAACATCCCTTCTATCAGCATCAGTTAAAGGTGCACCTTTTCTAGCTTGGGCATCTTGAAGAGCCTGCTGCTGCAATGCCAATACTTCTCTAGCAGCAAGTTCATCATTAATTCCTTGTCTTTGTGAAAGACGACCACCTACATCAAGTGCTTCAGCTGCACGTGCATCCACCTGACTACTAATAAGACTAGCTAGTTTTTGCTGCCCTGCTGTATTCAATCTTTCGCGTCTATCAGGTCGTCTCAGTTGATCTTCAGGCATATCTTCAACTTTAGGTAGCGCACCAAAGTAACCTTTTTTAGGGGTTTGCCATGCCATATTGTGGAACTCTTGATTGAAGTTTCTATTAGTACCACCAGGTACTACACGACCGGGTATGGACCGACCATCACCTCTCTCAACCCTTGAAGCACCTTGTTTTCCTTGTCTTCTTCCAATAGCGACTTCCCGCATATTACGAAGAATTCTTTCTGCTTTTAAGGCACCTTCTGGAGTTGATGTATCAATATTATCTAGCCTATTCTGCCAAGCAATCATTCTTCGATCTGGCTCTGTAACATCGTTATTGGGGGTAACTATTCTATCCAAGAAATCATTTGCTGGATGCGCTCCCTCGCCATATTTTTCACCACTGCCCATCAATACTGCATTGAAGGCTTGGTCTTTTGCAGCTTTGATTTCATCATCAGTAAACACACCCCGCGCTCTTCTATTAGCAGCTTCTCTGACAGCAGCACCTGCACTTCTATCTTTCTGTAAACGAGTGCGACCATCTAACTGCTCTACCATCTGATCCATTAACTCACCTACAGTTCTTGGGGTGCTTCTTTCTGCTCTTCCCATATCGCCAGATCTTCTGGCTGATTCAGCTTTAATAGGAATCCCTGATGTTAAAGCTCCCAAGCCTGGAAACTTTTCTGGTGTAATGGGATCATACTCCGAGATAGTTCCCGCATTTACTGCTTTTTCTAATCGATTAAATGCATCTCTAAGACCTGCATTTCCTGCGCCTCCTCCATCAATTACTTGAGGAACATTTGGCCAAAATCTTTCATTAGGTGCAAGGGGTTGCCCTGGATACATCTGTTTGTATACTTCTTCAAGATTAACTAAAGTCCCTGAACTTGGAATTTTTTGCCCATTACTATCTTTAGAGAAGCGTTCATAAGATCCTACGCTTTCATTAAACTCAATGATGTCGTCTGGAAATCTTTGAACCAACTGATCGTATGAGACTTGAGGATATTTTCCATCTTTGTCTCTAAAGCCAATTGGATACTCTCCAAATACTTTTCCTGGTTGATGCCTCTGAAACACTTCCCGTTTAATACCATCATTTGCCGTTTCGGTAATAGGGTTACCATTAAAGTCTGTTAGTGGAGAGTCGTCCACCATATTTGATGGATTAGCGAATTCGTCCGCTTGATTTGCAGTTGTTCTAGCTTTACGCTCGCCTTTAATCAATCTTCTACCAAGTCCATCAGAAACTTGACGACCTCTACCGAAATCTTGTTGCTTCCACTCTTCACCTACAAGATCACTTGTATATTCAATTCTTCGTCTGTCTTGAGGAGATAGTGATTCTAATGTGACACCACCTTTTGACACAGCATCCTCTAGATCAGATAACGCCATTCCAGGTGATAGGTCTCTACTTGCTAATTGTTTAATTTCATCATCGGAGTAAAGAGATCTTGCGATAGATTCTAGAGCTCTGTCATATGCATCATTAACGGCTTTTATGTGCTTTGGACTATTAACTACACCATCTGGTGAATCAATAGTATTCTGATTAAATTTAAAGGCTAAATATTCTGAAATACTTCCAGGTCGTGAACCAACACCAGCTCTAGAACCATCAACACCAGGAGGAAGCATTGCCTCACCTTGTTGTTTATTCCTTGACTCGTCATAAGGAGTTAAGCCCCTTTCATTCTGAGCATTCAGCAGCTCATTACGGTAAGCATCTATTGCTGCATTATTTCTATTTCCAGCTCCACCAGCAACACCAACCTGTCCACCAAAGTTTTGGAATAGGTTTGGATCCTCACCTCCATCAAAGTTCTGTTCAGCTTGCCGCATAAAGTTGCGGCTCCTGTCTTTACCTCCAACTTCTCCAGGGAACTCTTGGAAATTATCTGCTCCTTCGCCTAATTGGCGTTCAATATATACATCGGGATCAATACCCAACGCATCAAAAGCTGCCATCTCATCTGTAGTAATAGATGCACTGCCTTTGCCCCTTCTACCTTCTCTTTCTCTTACTGCACGTTGGTTATTAATATTGATCTTTCTTCTAATTTGTTTTTGTTCTTCATATATTTTTGACAACTCAACTTGGATATTTCTCAATCTTTTATCAGTAGCAGGTGTATTACCTTCGTTTACTAAATCTGCTTGCACTTGTTCAAGCTGTTTGCTTCTCGTCTGCAGCTCTGCTGCACGTATTGCTTCATCATCAGACAAACCAGCTTGTCTGGCTTTGCCCATGATAAGTGCTGATTCAGTAAGAAACTGATTATTAATGCTTGACGGAGAAGAGTTCACTATCTTAATTCGCTAATCTTCTTTTATTTTAGCGATTGTCCGACACTAAATATATTCAAGCTATTACTGATATTGTCTGGCGATGATTTCTCTAATTGCTTCTTGTTTTGCTTCAGCCTTAATCTGTTGATACTGTTCTTCTTGCAATCGTTCCCATGGCGTCATTCCACCACCTTTGGCTCGGAGAACATTATCTGATACAGATTGTCCAGCAATGTCACCACCGATAGATCCAACGTAGTCAATGCCTAGTCCAACCATTGGGTTCTTTACTCCTAGTGCACCACGCAATCCAACACCACCAATTGCACCACCAAGACCTGAACCAACTCCGGCGACAATCTTGTCAGTCATGTCTCCAGGTGTTTGCATTCCATACATAGCTCCAAACATCAAATCAGGAGCAAGCGACATTGCAAGTTCGCCTTTTCCCATCTGACCAATTGAGCGAGACAAGTTTCCACCTGCCTTAGAGCCAATTGTTTTTCCTAAACCAAGTAGAGCTTTACCAGCCTCAGTTATTAGTCGCATGTCAAGCAGCTTGAAGTGTGTTGTTCGTTGCGATTGACGCTGCATTAATTGCAAACCTTGCGACGTCGCTTGGCTTCACGTTCAGCTTCTTCGCTGTCTCTGCCAATAGACGCTGTTCTTCAGCAGTCATGCGAAAGCTAAAACGAACTGACTTAGTTTGACTTTCAGTATTCTTCATTCTTGAATCTCCTGTTGATATAACTATTTTAACAATACCAATTCTAATATGTCTGACATAGAATATATTTAAGACGATTTAATGAATATGCTTGCCTCATTAGAAGAAGCCTTTCTAGCACCAAATGTTGACGTATCAGAAGATGAACTTGACGCTCTACATTTAATAGCATCTAATTACACAAATCATCTGCTCGATATTAGGGAGAGTACTGAAGTTCCCCCATCAGTTACAGACGACTGTTTATTTGCAATGGCTCACTGGGCTGCATTGTTGGAGCCACTGAAAAGTACGCACTACTTTCTTGCTGAAGCAATGGAAGCTCGCGATGACGCCAGCGATTTAGTTATTCATAGTTCTGAAATTCAGCAAGCCTGTAAGTCTGTCTTAAGTCAGATGTTTCTGATTTCTTGTAATATCTATCGCTTGCAGGATGACCTGGAACAGAACCCAGATCTTCTCAACCACATGACCTCAGTCATGGACAAAATGTTTGAGGAAGCGGGTGTACCTCAAGGAGATATCCAACTTGAACTGTTCTCTTAATTCAGCTACTGATCTAACCACTTTTTCTTGAAGTTATTAGCAAGCTGATTCGAAGTCACGTCTTTCATCCAAAGCTTTGCTTTCTCGCTGAGTTCAACGAATGGCTTGGGTTGATACAAAGGCTTCTGAACCTTCCCATCGATCATGAGCTCAGTGGCGTCATACACGATCCTCTGGCAGTTTTCTTTCCCGTGCTGGCTCGTGCTTTTCGCTGTATTCGTATGGCCAATGCTTTTGGTGAAGACGAAGTAGAACCACTGCTCCAGTTGTTCGTCTACCTCCTCAAGGCTGTAATCACCGTTCGGCTCAACCTTCGCCTTCACTTCTGCCTTCACCTGGGCGGCAACGTCGCTAAACAGGCTTTTGGTCAGCTTCGCTCCCTGTAGTCCACCGATCTTTAGGTTCGTGACACTGATAGCTGACTTCAAGTCGCTTGCGATTAGCCAGCTGACATAAAGAGAATGCAGATCGCGAGGCGTGTTACTGACGGCTAAAAAGCTGCAAGCCTTACAAAGCAGCACAGTCATATCACTCATTGCTTCCGCAATGCTGCCGATTCCGTCTTGAATTAGCAGGAGCTTCCTTGCGTGAGCTTCTTGAAGAGCGTCTGGTGTTCTTGTCGCTTTCCATGCTTTGTCGATGCTTTCACCAAGCAGCTGCTCGTACCTCAGAACAAGGCCTAATTCCGCCGCCATCGCTTACGTCCTTTGATAAACCAGAATAGATCTCCGTGTGATATGCGTGTGAATATGTTTTTAAAATTTCCACAAGCGTTTGCCTGACTTGGATTAGAAAGAACGAAGCACACTTTGGGGTAGTGGGGGTCGTGGGTTCAAATCCCGCCGCTCCGATTTCAAACAAAAACTCAAATCCCATTCATCAAGCCGGTCCTCTAGGGCCGGCTTTTTTGTGATCTGGATTGACGTTGCATCAGCAGCATCGATTCGCCAAGCAGGTTGATCCCATACACATCCGCTTGATCCGGAAGCAAATGGTCCTTGTTGAAAAGCAATGAAAACCGAGAAGGCCGCAAAGACAACCGATCTGTCCCGCCAACACCAGTTTTTTAAAGCTCAATAGACAACAATCACATTTCCTGAAAACATAAATAACCAAACAAATTCATTGCGACAGAACAGATCGACTCCATACCCCACCTACTTATTCTCAAGCCGATGAATCCACCAAGAAAGCAAAACGTACAGAACAAGAGCGGCCACAAGAGTGACCCTCATCAAGCCATAATGAGAAAAGCCTAAGAAATGAAGCACTTTTTCTATAACAACACCCAAAAGAAAATATCCCCCAAGATGATATGGCTTCAACCAGGTCATAGAGCTTCACGCCAATAAAATAGTTGATAGTCAACAATCACACCCTTGAGTATAGTATGAAATCAAGCAAGGGATGCCATGAAATCGGTAAAAATACTCTTATTCATCCTCGCAATCATGGGCATGTCCGGATTTGAACTAGAACAAGAGAAAGACTTTTTTTCATCAAAAGCACGCGCATTTGAAAAATGCGAAGACTGGAAAGATGAAGGCAGAGTCCTAATTTACGAAACAAAGATAAACATCGCCGAAGAAGCCTCGAGGTTTGGGATTGAACACCCCGAACCTCATTCTCTGTTGTACGAAAATGACAAAGACAAACTAAATTCGGCTAATGCTAGATATGAATGGAACAAAGCCAGGATGGATTTCGCAGCCAGCAATCCAAGCAAAAAAACAAAAGTCTCTTCACGCCTTTGCAAATACGTACCAAAGCAAAGATTATTTGAAGGCTATGAGAACAAACTCATACAGGATGGATCCTGGAAGGATGAAGAGGGCATGAGAGGCAAGATGCAAAAAGCAAAACAATTCCATTACTGATCAACCTCGAAAAGCATGACCCCAGCCTGCAGAATCACTCCACAAGCTTGGAGCAACAGCCCTTCGTTGCCGTTGGTCTCTATCAGCAAGCCAAAGACGCCGCCATCGCCAGAAGGCGTCATGCTGAACAAAGAGTGACAGCTTATGGGCCGGTTCTCACGACATTCCCCGGATTGGTCACGCCAAGGATGGCGCCATCGCCGCAAGTTCATCATTTTGATTGTGCTTGCGGCACTGGCCATGGGCTTCGTGCTCACGAACCGAGGGCCTCTCATCCCCCCAAACCAGAGCGCAAGGCAACACCAAGCCACCGAAACCGCCACCAAACCCCCCATCGAAACCCCGGCGGGGCTGGAGGAGGTCACGATGTCGGCGGAGCTACTGGAGCAGCACCCCTTTATCTACGCAGGAATCAATCTCGAAAAGATTTACGAGCTCAATCTGCACTCACGCACCTTCACCGCAGATGGGGAAATTTGGCTGGAGTGGCTTCCGAATGTCGACAAGTTGCTCAAAGCCAACAACACAGATCCAGCAGAACTAATCCATCTAACAAACAGAATCGAAACCTGGGATTCCACATTCGAGCCAACAACCAAAACCCCAACGGAACTGTCTGGAGGGCGCCATCAACAGTCCTATCACTTTTCCAGCCGTTTCTATGACGATGCGGTTGATTTCCGTCGTGATCCATTCGATGTACTTCGGCTCCCAATCATCGTTGAGCTCAAACCGCGCTGGACATCACAAAAATACGCGGACATTCGCCTTTTACCGGAACCAACCCCCTACGGATTAGTAGGTGCTCTGGGATCCCTCAGTGGTTACGAACTCAAAAGCGTTTCATTCACGCCATACCTTCGTCAGGCGACGAACCAACTCGGTACCTGGTACCGACCAACGCTCGCGCAAGTTCGATTAGAGCTGAACTACCAAACCAATCTTTGGCCCGGCATTGTGAATTGGATCATCCCATTGATGATCATCAACTCAATCGTGCTGATGGCACCATCGGTGGAAGGAACGCTCTCCGACGTTCGCCTAGCCATCCCCTCCACAGCTCTGCTCACGCTGATTTTCTTGCAGCAGTCGTATCACGCATCCCTTCCCAAGATCCCCTACACCACCTTTCTCGACGACCTCTTCACAACGAGCTATCTGATCTCCATGGCGCTCTTCGCCTTATTCACGTGGGGATACAACAGCTTTGCAGCAGCATCCGAGGCCGACAAACCCAAGGCGATCAAGATGATCAATCGAGCCGATTTAACCTTCCAGATCATCTCGCTCTCTCTTCTGGTTTTAACCGGATTCATTAGTTGGGGGGTGCGATGAAACGCCTGCTCTGGCTCGCCGGACTACTCGGGGCCTCGCTGCTGAGTTCTTGCAACAACTCGCCGTCGAGCCAACCTGTCAGCAGTGTGAATGTTGGGATTCTGCATTCACGCAGCGGCACCATGGCGCTTTCAGAAAACACGGTCGCTGAGGCGGAACGACTGGCGATCGAAGAAATCAACGCTGACGGCGGCCTCAACCTCAATGGGCGACGTGTCCTCCTGAGAGCGATTGAAGAAGATGGAAGGTCGGATCCAGCAACGTTTGCGCGGCAAGCCGCCAAGTTGCTCGATACGCAAAACGTTGTCGCCGTTTTCGGTGGATGGACCTCCTCTAGTCGTAAGGCGATGATCCCTGTCTTCGAAGCGAGAGGTGGGCTGCTGTTCTACCCGGTTCAATACGAGGGGCAGGAATGTTCAGCATTTGTGGTCTATGGCGGCTCCGTTCCCAATCAGCAATCCACACCGGCCGTTGCATGGATGCTCGCCAACAAAAGCAAGCAATTGGTCTTGATTGGCTCGGACTATGTCTACCCAAAAACCGCTAATCAGATCATCCGCGCCCAGGTCACTCAGGCAGGGGGCACGGTGATTGATGAGCTCTACCTACCCCTAGGGAGCCAAGCCGTGGAACCACTCATTCAAGCGATTGCTAAGGCTCGTGCGACGAAGCCAGTGGTCGTCATCAACACACTCAATGGCGACAGCAACATCGCTTTCTTCCAGGCTCTCAACAAGGCTGGGCTCGTCGGCGATCCCAACCTGAGCGTGCTCAGCCTGTCGGTATCAGAGGAAGAGGCGATCGCGATCGGCTCTAACAACATGAGCGGAAGCTACGCCAGCTGGAGTTATTTCCAAAGCTTGGACAGCGAGGCATCCAAAGAGTTTGCTGCACGCTTTCGACAACGCTATGGCTTTCACCGTGTGATCAATGATCCAGCAGAAGCGGGCTACAGCCTGGTGCATCTCTGGGCCAAAGCCGCTGAAGCCGCCAACAGCACCGATCCCGCCAAAGTGCGCAAAGCACTGATCGGCACTCGTTTTGAGGCCCCTCAAGGATTGCTTTCCATCATGCCCTCGCAGCATCTGCGCAAACGCTCTCTACTGGGTCGAGCAGATCCAAGCGGACGCTTCATCGTGCAAGAGAATTTCGGTGTAATCGATCCCATCCCTTGGAACCCCGCCCTAGCCGAATCGGCGGAACGGCAATGCGATCACAGCAAAACCCCCATAAGAAAGCTGAGCGAATCGCGCTGAAACCTGTGGTGTCTGCCTAAGGCGCGCAGGCAAAAAAGACTTTTGCGGCATGCCTTGCTCTGGGCTCACTCCCAGGTCGCTGTGCAGCGATAAGAGGTTTCGCCCCCCATGCCGATCTCAATGGATCTGCATGAGGTACCAGTTACTTTTTTTCCCTCTGGCACTTTGGACAAGGCCCTATTGGTGGCAACCTCTTCATCCATCGCCTCTTGAGTTGCTGATCCGGCCCAGGCACCCCCGCAGGGACCGATCACCATGGTGGCAACTGCAAATAGAAGAATCGCTTTCATAACGAAGAGCTGAGAACCATAAACACGCTTTAGCAACACATTCAAAAAATGCCCGAAAGCGAACCGATCTCTCCGATCTGAACGATTGCCCTATAACAAAAGGATGTGTATACAACAAACAGACCAATCACTCCCAACAAAAAGATAAAACCGGAACGTTAATCAAAAACACCAATCAATCATCAAAAACAATCATTCGCACAAGGCAGATATCATCCATGCCCAACAACAAGTGAAATCTTGATGAATTATTTAGTTACAAACAACTCACCTGCCATGGTTTTGTAGCGCTTGAGCGATGCACCTGGACGACGCCTCCGATTAGGCAAACCTTGTCCGGGCAACAACATTTTTGGTGCAAAATTAACCTGAGGAGCTGCATCAAGCAATTTTTGCGATTCCGCGAGCTCTTGGGCAATTGATTCTGCTGTTGTCAATGCTGACGCGGGAACAGCTTCAGTCGAGTCGGCATCCACGTCCCCGACAAGAGTTTCCGTCTGAGAAGACGTTGAAGTGGTTGAGGTGGAAAGAGATGCCGGCGTACGAGCGAGCGGACGGAGAAGCACAAACCCCAGCATCAATGACAGAAGAGAGGCCATCGTGCTGGGGAGACCAAGTGAACGCCCCAAGAAAT
This sequence comes from Synechococcus sp. WH 8016, assembly GCF_000230675.1. NCBI lineage: Bacteria > Bacillati > Cyanobacteriota > Cyanophyceae > Synechococcales > Synechococcaceae > Synechococcus > Synechococcus sp. WH 8016. The sequence goes on from NZ_AGIK01000001.1 coordinate 771,850, forward strand.
TCCAAATGATTCCTGACCCCGCGAGACCAAAAACGCCAATTGCCGCAAAGAGCGGGCCAATGAGCTTGAAGAGTAAATTTTTCATCTCGTCATTTTGACGTGTTGCGACCCTTTGCCGTGAGTCATTTCACTCAGGAGCGCAGGAAAAGCTAGAGCACGTCGCAATCACCAATGCATGAACGAGAGTGATGACAGGTCTAAAAAAGTCCTGAGGACTTATCGATCAACACGACCACCCGAAAAAGGATCTTTCACCACATTCACTGAGCAGAAGTCGACTTACAGTTTTGAGACATGGTTCATCATCTGGATGTAACGTCCGCAGAACAAAGGAACAACAAAACATTCAGAGCTCTCGCAAAAGCGCGGAATCTATTCACTCTCCTAACCATCATGCATGGCAAATTCACCTCACAATATGAGCCGTTTCAAAACCTTTGCCACGAACTCATTTCTGGAGTATCGAACCCACCCAACTTCTCAGCTAAATTATTATGCAGGACAAAGACACGGTATAGTTAGAAAAATGAATTCAAAGATGATGCGCCTTCCAAAAATTGGACTGATGCTTCTTCTCGCAACAGCTTCACCATTGATAGCGGCTGAGACCAGTGAGTGGGAAAAGCGGGGGGAGAAGCTTTGCCGTGAAGACACAGAGTTCTGTGAATTCTTCGCTTTGACCTCAACCCTTTCAGGCATTTGTCAAATCTACATGCAAGGCATCATCACCAAGGATCAGTACCTGAAAGCCATCGATCTATACAGCAACCCACAGACACCAACAAAGAGTTCTAAAGAGGCCTTCAATACCCACAAAAGAATTGGCTGCCATTACGACAACTAGGAATAACAATATTATAAATACTACAATAACTTAAACCTTCAAAACAATTTTTATGCTCCAGAATCAATAGATCTAGACAGTGAACAAAATTTCACTCTGGAAATGCATGTACGCAAAAGATGAGAACCAAAAGAGAATAAATTTAAAACTTTAACAATAAATCTTGATAGTGACAGTATCCACATCTCAAAGGCAAGCCCATGCCTTCGTTTCGTCAATCGCCCACATTAAGGTTGCAACTATTTTCAACAAAAGAAACAATCCGCACGGATATTTAAAAATATTTGCAAACAGCAAAACAAGATGCAGCCATCTTGAATCTATTTTTCTCATTCACAAAAAACTCCATCAAAAATCAATCCATCAAGTCGCTTACGAAAAATCTTTGGCCGAAGGAGTTAGGCGCTTGTTTTAAGGCAGTTGGAAGATTTTGGACGCTCAGCGTTTGCCAAGCCCTTGTTGCCATCGATCAGCCAGTGATTCGATAGCCGCTTGTGGTCCACAGAGGCTGAGAAGGGGATCAGCCAGGTGACGAGAAGCCGCCAAGCGCAGTGCAGTGCCATCGAGAGTCTCCATAGCCTCCATGCAGCGATGGTCATGGTTATCGGGCAAGCCAAGGCCTCTGAGCTGGGCTCGCCGTTCGGCTCTCTGACCTGTTGTTTGCGAGGCATGGGCCAACTGACCACGAAATTTGGCACGCGCCAGATTGAGGTCCGCGCTGACAAGCGTGTGTTCCATCAGTTCCTTCCAACTCATCATCAGCAAATCCAAGCTGGTTAAGGCCTTATCAACAGCGGTGGATGCATGCAGAACAAATGGTGAGGCTTTGGCCCTTGCTGGATGGTGAACGCCTACGTCGTAGGCCACGCCATGGTCTTCGCGAAGCCGGCGAAACAACAGACTCGACATGCCAGTAGCAAGATGGGTTTGCAACAAGCGCAGGGCAAGGTCATCTGGATGTCCGTGAGGAAGCGTTGGCTGACCCAGCATCAGCACAACCTGTTCGGTTGACTGAGGGTGGAGGTGAACGGTTTGTTTCGCACGCAGGGGTGGTTGATCAAGGGAATCTTGAGCGGCCAGATCCGATTCCATTGATTTGGATTGAGGGCAAATTCCATCCGCTTGAAGTTGATCCAACAATCCAGCTGGAATCGAACCCGACAACGCCAAAATCGCTCCCTCGGCGCTGAGCGATGTAGCAATCGGCCTTAGCGACTCAGCATTCAGTTGCTCCAACTCCTCCGCAACGCCCAGGGGGTCATGTCCATAGGGGCCCTCGCCATAGGCCAGATGCCGCCAGCCATCAAAGGCCACATGGAAAGGGTCTTCTCTTTGACGCTGCAACGCCTGAAGGCTCAACTCCCGCTCCAGATTCACCTGATCGGCTTGCAGATGGGGTTCATGAACCATCGAGCCCAAGAGGGGAAGCAATTGGGAGCTATCGAGATCCCGGCATTTCATGCTGATCAGCAAGCCATCTTCGTTGGTGTCGCAGCGCAGGCCTGCCCCACAACCCTCCACTAGATCGGCCATTTGCATGGCATCGAGGGAGCCACAGCCGCGAGTCAAGACGGATGCCAACAGCTGATGCGCTCCCCTCTGGCCGATTGGATCAGCAGCGCTTCCGCGTCCGATCCACAATTTGGCAGCCAACACACCTGGTGTCTGAACCGGATCCAAAACCAAATCGGTTGTGCTCACTCCGAGTCCTCCGGTAAGGCCAACAGAGTGAAGGCTTGATCAGGTTGCAAAAGCGGTAGCAAGGACTGTTGCAAGCGTTCAACCGTCCAGGTCTGCATATGGCTGAGCGGAGACAACAACGTTTGGGTTCGCCCCCATAGGGATTGGGATCCAGCAATGGCAGCCACGGATCCAGGCGCTTCCAAGCTGAAGCGCAGGCCATTTCCCACCAATTGCTGTGCCCGATGCAGCTCCTCACTAGCGATGGCTTCCAGCGAAGCCCGTTTCAATTCTTCCTCGATCACGGCTTCAACCTGAGCGATCTGGTCCTCTGGGCAGCAGGCTTCCAACATCACCACACTTCCCTGTTCCATCACCGTGACGTCCATATCAATGGATTCCACGATTTGTAGATCTTCCCTTAACCGTTGCACCAATCGACTCCGCCTTCCCTCGGCCAGAAGAGTCGTGGCGAGGTCTGCGCCCATCACGCTGTCTTGATCGTTGGCTGCCGCCATCGGCCATGCCATCAGCAACCGTGCTGCTTCCAGGCGAGGGAATCGGGTGCTTTGTCGTCCGCTTTGAAACGCAAGCGAACGAGAGGCGGATGCACGTTTGTCCCCCTGGTCAAGATCGCCTTGAAGCTCGGAGAGGCGGCTCGAGTGGATCTGCTCCAACAAACTCGCTGTCACAGCGCCACTGATGGCCAAACAACAGTTGGGGCCGCGATACCTCCTGCTGTGAAATTGGCGCATTCCCTCTGGAGTGCTATCGATCAAGCTCTTCTCCCAACCAAGAATGGGACGGCCGTAGGGATGCTGTCCAAAGCCTTGAGACAACAAGGTTTGGAACACCTGCTCGTCGGGTTGATCTCGGTACTGAGCGATCTCTTCAAGCACCACATCCCTCTCCATGCCGTAGGCGTCCTCCCTCAGCGCCGGATTCAGCACAAGGTCAAGCAACAGGTCGAGAGCGTTTTGAGCGCAGCTGGAAGGCACCAAAACGTGGAAGTGCACATCATCAAAACCCGTAGCCGCATTGCTGCTGCCACCAAGGGCCTCAATCCGACGATCAAATTCGCCGGCCTGCAACGTTGCACTGCCCTTAAACACCATGTGTTCTAAAAAGTGGGCAAGGCCCTCTTCCCCTTGGTCTTCCCAGGTACTTCCGGCTCGACACCAAAAGTCGAGACAGGTGAGGTCTGCGTCTGGCATCAGGGCAGTCACGGTTCGACAACCGTTTTTCAAGAGCTGATGCTGCAGCCCAGGGCCGGAGGCGATCTCGTTCAGGGTCCCGTGTCAAAGTCCCATTCTGTTCTGTCCCTCGCTGGACTGATGTCCGAATCCACCAACGGTCTTGAATTGCATCCGCTGGTGACCTCCCTAGCGGAGCAAATTCGCACGTGCCGGACAGCTCTCCCCGACCTCTCTCCTCTCGCTGTAGACCCAGCATTGGAGGCGATCAGCGGCATGCTGGATGGTGAAACGCTCTTCATTCGCAACGAGCTGCATCAATGCCTTGGTCTCCGCAAACTGCACCTTGAGATTGCTCGCCTAGGCATGGGATTGCAGATCCTCCACTGCGTCTTTTTTCCAGATCCGAGGTTCGACCTACCCGTATTTGGTGCCGATATTGTTGCCAGCAAAGCGGGCATTTCGGCGGCGATCGTTGATCTCTCCCCTGTCTGCGAAGCCTTACCAGAGGCGGTGAGTCAACCGCTCAGTGCTCTTCAATTGCCGCCGTTTCAGCAGGTAAGAGACCTGCCCGCGTGGGGAACCATTTTTTCCCCTTATGTGAAATTCATTCGACCCGTTGATCAGCAAGAAGAGACCTGGTTCGTTGACCTTGTTGCTGACTATCTCAACATCCTGCGCCAGGCGATTCTGGCAACCGCTCCCGATGCTCTTGATTCACTCCCTACGATCGATCGTCATCAAGGCCAACTCTCCTATTGCCGGCAACAGAAACGCAACGACAAGACCAGACGCGTCTTAGAGAAAGCCTTCGGCAGCGCTTGGGCCGATCGCTACATCGAGGAAATGCTCTTCGACGATCCTCCACCTCTTCCATGAAGCAATTACCTCTATGGGTGATGGTTGGGGTGCTCGGAGCTGCCGTTGTCGGAGCCGGTGTCTGGATCACGCGCCGGCCGGCAACGAAAGTCCAACCGGCTGCCGCGGTTCAAAAAGTACGTGCTCCGGAAGCGGTTGCTGCCCTCGGTCAACTCAAGCCAGCAGGAGAAGTCCGTCGCTTGGCGGCTCCGGCGAGTGGCTTTGGAGGTACGCCGCGCATTGCCGCCTTGCTGGTGAAGGAAGGGGACAAGATTCGCAAGGGTCAACCCTTGGCAACCTTTGATAACCGACCCCAAATCGAAGCCGAAATCGCTGAGGTGGACGCCCAAATCCAATCGGCTGCGCTCGAAGTGAAACTGCAACAGCGAGAGGTTTCCCGCTATGCAGCCGCGGCCAAGGTGGGAGCAGCTGCCATGGTGCTCTATGAGGAAAAACAAGATGAGCTCAAACGCTTTCAACGGGAAGGCGTCGAGCTGAGCGCAAAGCGACGAAGCCTCGAGGCCGACCTTGCTGAAAGCGAACTGCTCTCTCCCATTGATGGCGTCGTGCTCAAAATTCATAGCCGCGTCGGCGAGCGTCCGGGCAGCGACGGTGTGATGGAGGTAGGAGCCAGCCAAACCATGGAGGCCCTGGTGGAGGTGTACGAGTCGGATATCAATCGAATTTCAATCGGCCAATTCGTCACCCTGACCAGCGAAAACGGCGGATTTAAAGGAACACTCGAGGGGCGTGTGGAGCGCATCACCCCGCAGGTGCGACAGCGAAAAGTTCTTTCCACCGATCCCACTGGAGATGCCGATGCCAGGGTGATTGAAGTGGATGTGGTTCTTTCTCCAGAGTCGGAAAAAAGAGTGACGCAACTCTCTGGTTTGAAAGTGATAGCCCGCTTCAAGACCCCATGATCCGAGCCTTCTGGCAGCGGCGCAGGATTCCATTGGCATCCTTGATGCTGATCCGCCAACCCGTGCGTTTAGCGGTTGCTCTGGCAGGCATCAGCTTCGCCGGAATTCTGATGTTCATGCAGCTGGGCTTTCGCGACGGCCTGTTTGACGCCAGCGTCACCGTCCATCGTCTGTTCGATGCAGACATTGTGTTGATCAGCCCGCGCTCCACCAGTTCCGTGAGCATGGCCGGCTTCCCCCGCAGGCGACTGATTCAGGCCATGGCCGCTCCTGAAGTGGAGGGAATTACGCCCGTCCACTGGAATCTGCTGCTTTGGAGAAATCCCGAAACCCTAGGGACACGATCCATTCTTGCGCTGGGGTTTGAACCCAACCATCCCCTCTTTACCGATCCAACATTGGCAGCAAAAGCCAAGCTGCTTACCCAGAAAGGCCGCGTCTTATTTGACGAAAAATCGCGAGCAGAATTTGGTCCTGTTGCTCAATGGTTTCGGGAGGGACGCACCGTTGAAAGTGAAATTGCTGGCAAAAGAGTTCGCGTAGCCGGTTTGATTGGCCTTGGAGCGTCCTTTGGTGCTGATGGGAACTTATTAACGAGCAGCGAAACATTTCTGGATCTAATTCCAAATACCCCTTCGGGAAGCATCGAGGTGGGATTAGTTCGCTTAAAAGATGGGAGTGATGCGGAGCAGGTAGCGCAACGCCTCCAATCCCAACTTCCCGACGATGTCACAGTGCTGACCAAGCAAGGATTCATCGATTTCGAGCAAAATTATTGGCGTACAAGTACATCAATCGGCTTCATTTTCACCCTCGGTGCCGCAATGGGCTTCGTGGTGGGCTGCGTGATTGTGTATCAGGTTCTTTATTCAGATGTCAGCGATCATCTGCCCGAATACGCCACCTTGATGGCTATGGGTTACAAGCTCAACAGCTTGCTCGGCGTAGTGGTCAGAGAAGGTCTGTTGCTGGCTCTGTTTGGCTATCTACCCGCTTATGCCGCGGGACAGGGCTTGTACTTGCTGGTGCGTAACGCCACCCAGTTGCCCGTGGCGATGAACACGGTGCGGGCCGTGAGTGTTTTCAGCATGATTTTGATCATGTGCATGCTCTCGGCTGGTCTTGCCATGCGCCGACTCGTGGATGCCGATCCGGCGGAGATTTTTTAAGGCGATGGCAACGAGCTCACTCACCGTTGATATTCATGCGCTGAGCCATTGGTACGGCAAAGGCTCCACCCGCAGGCAGGTGCTGCAAGGGGTGGACTTGCAAATTGCTGCCGGTGAAGTGGTGCTGCTCACCGGTCCTTCCGGCTGCGGCAAAACAACCTTGCTCACCTTGATCGGAGCCTTGCGAAAGGTGCAGGAGGGGGACGTTGAGGTGTTTGGACAGCAGTTACGCGGAGCAGCTCGCGGCCAGCGTCAGCGGTTGCGCCGTCGCATTGGCATGATTTTCCAGGGCCACAATCTCTTGCGCTGCCTCACCGCTGAACAAAATGTGCAGATGGGCGCTGATCTGTTGCCCAATCTTGGCTACAGAGCACGCCGCGATCAGGCACGGGAATGGTTGCGCTCTGTGGGTCTTGAAGACGAGTTAGGGAAGCTTCCCCATGACCTTTCCGGGGGCCAAAAGCAACGCGTAGCGATCGCCAGAGCCCTGGCAGCCAAACCCCAGCTTTTATTGGCCGATGAACCAACAGCGGCCCTCGATAGCGGCACTGGCCGCGAAGTGGTGGAGCTACTGAAGCGCTTGGCGCGCGAACAGTCTTGTTCTGTGCTGATGGTGACGCATGATCCGCGCATCCTTGATGTGGCAGATCGTCTTGTTCGAATGGAAGATGGGCGTCTCTACCAGACGATTCGTTAAGTTGGTCTGAGTAAAAGAGTTGGAATCTTCCAAAACGCATGGCTAAGCGCAGAAACCTCAAGAAGGAAAAGCAGGAGCGCAATCGCGCTTACGCCCGCAAATTCAAGAAGCGCAAGCTCCGCAATGACGGCCGTGGTGAAGGTGCTGGCAACGGCGTAACCGGAACAGCAAACAACGGTGGTGCTGCGGATTGATCGCTTTGGCGTGACCCTGCACCGTTTGCATCAAAACTATTTGAATCCAGAAAGAGGGGGAGACCCCTCTTTTTTGATGGCTTTAGGCTGAAGCCATCTTGCCCCTATTTCGCGCGGATGTTCATCAGCGTCGTCATCCCCACCTACAACCGGCGCTCGATTCTTGAGAAGTGCCTGCTGGCACTGGAACATCAAGATCCCAGCGGGGAAATCGAAAACTACGAGGTGGTTGTCGTCGATGACGGTTCCAGCGACGGCACTCCCGACTGGTTGCGAAAGGACGCCGCTCGCTTCCCCCATGTTCGCCTTGTGGAACAACAGCATGGCGGACCTGCAGAAGGTCGTAATCGCGGCGTTGATCATGCCAAAGGAGATGTGATCGTCTTTATCGATAGTGATTTAGTGGTCACATCAAGCTTTCTCGCATCCCATGCGCGCGCCTTAAGTCGTCGTTGGAATCAGCAGGGAAATCGTCTCTGTTTCACCTATGGCGCTGTGATCAATACAGCCAATTTTGATCAACCAACAGCGGAACGACACAAACTACGCGATCTCTCCTGGGCCTATTTCGCAACGGGGAACGTCGCGATCGATCGGGATGTTTTAGAGCGTTCCGGATTATTTGATGTGGGCTTTCGCCTCTATGGATGGGAAGACCTAGAGCTTGGAGAACGGCTGAGGCAAATGGGCGTTGAGCTGGTGAAATGTCCAGAAGCGGTTGGATATCACTGGCATCCAGCATTTCGCCTAGACCAAATCCCAGACCTGATTCGCGTCGAGCGGGAACGGGCACGCATGGGCTTGGTGTTTTATCGCAAGCATCCCAGTCGTCGCGTCCGGTTCATCATTCAATTCACCTGGTTGCATCGCCTGCTTTGGTCCTTGCTCACCCTCGGAGGTCTCCTCAATGAACGCAGCCTGCGCCCGCTGATGGCCTGGCTGATTCAACGGGGCCAACCATCCCTGGCTCTGGAGTTGTTGCGCCTACCCCTCAACCGGATTGGTGTGGAAGCGCTGTATCGCGAAGCCCGGCAAGCAGGATTGCACTGAATCGAATGGTGGCGGAGCTGCGTCGGCTACTGATCGAACCCTCCCGCATGGCCGACCGTGATGGCGATGGATGCCTTGTGCTTCGCCATGACGAATGTCATTACCTTCGCCGGGTGTTACGGCTGCGTCCTGGAGCACCTGTGGAGGTTGTCGATGGCCGCGGCCACCTTTGGGAGGGAGTGCTTCAGGAGAAGGGGCAACTCCTGCTTCCCGGCAGTTGTCACACCACAACCCCTGCCAGCACCCCTCGGTTGGGCCTCGCGATTGCTCTGGTTCGACGGGGCATGGATGAGGTCATGCGCATGGCCTGTGAATTGGGCGTGGATTGCATCCAACCCTTGAAAGCAACGCGATCCACACCCCAAGCGGACTACAAACCAGACCGCTGGCAGCTGATCCTCAAAGAAGCGGTCGAGCAATGCGAGCGGCTCTGGATGCCCCAGCTCCTCCCGCTGACATCCACGGGTAGCTGGTGGACGCGGCCGGAAAGCAGGGACACGCTGGCCATTGCCACCACACGCTTAGAAGGGCTTCCTGCTTTAGAGCCTTGGTTGCAGCGCCAGACCCCTGGGAACAACTGCATCTGGCTTTCGATTGGCCCGGAGGGAGGCTGGGACCCTCAGGAGCAAGCGCAAGCCCTGAGGGAAGGATGGTCCGCGGTCAGTCTCAGTGAGGACATTTTGCGCTCTTCCACTGCAGCGATTGCCGGGGTGGCAACGCTGAGCAGTTGGCGGCGTACGACGCCAACTGGAGATCAGACCTGAAGCGGCGTCAGCTACTGAATAGCTCTGATGCCATGTCCTTGAACCCCTTCAAATTTCTTCCCGGACGGCGACGCTCAGGACGCAGTGCACGACCGGGCTGGACCATCTCCGGAGCGAACGTGCTGAGCGTGACGACAGGACGCTCGGCTTCCGCCTTTGCCAGTTCCGCTGCAATCGCTTCAGCCGTGGTGAGGGAACCTGCTGCGGCCGCTGGTGTTGATGGCGCTGGTGCCGATGGAGCTGGCACTGAAGCTGCCGGTGCGGAAGCGACAGGGGCAGAAGCTGCAGGAGCCGAAGCCGTGGCTGGGGTGGTAACCGCTGGAGCTGGTTTGGCGATCTCAGTGGTGACATTGCCATCCGTTGTTTTGGAGATGGCGGGAATGGGGGCAAGAGCCTCCTCTTGACCGTCCTCCTCAGGAAGGTCTCGAACAGGCGCGATCTGAATCGCCTGGTCGCTCGAAGCGCCTTCCTCGAGGTTGAGGAAAAAGCCTTTGCTCTTCAGCGCCATGCCAGGTTCCGGTGGACAACGTGGGCTGATTATCCAACCCAAACTGTCTGAATGGGCTGATGCTTAGGGCAGTGCAACACAGCTCGATGGTTTTGCCAGACCAAAACATCACGATGTGGGGGATAGCCCTGCTTCTCAATGGCGTGCTGATTGCCCTTGCGCAGCGCCTCCCCCTTCTCACGCGCAAGGGTTGGGTCCATGCCGGAATTCTGGGAACGATCCTCTGGGGCTGCCTTGGCTGGAGAGGCTGGGTCGCCGTTGTGATCTACCTCGTGTTGGGGTCACTGGTCACGCGTCTCGGCTTTGCGCAAAAACAAAAGCAGGGGCTTGCGGAGGCGCGTGGAGGAAGGCGAGGACCCGCCAACGTTTGGGGGTCTGCCTTCACTGGCACCGTGATCGCTCTCTTGATTGGCGCAGGCATTGGCTCGGCAACGCTCTTGCTGATCGGATTCGCCGCCAGCTTCGCTGCCAAACTTGCCGACACCTTTGGCAGTGAAATCGGCAAACGTTGGGGACGAACCACCGTTTTGATCACCACCCTGCGCAGAGTGCCAGCTGGAACGGAAGGGGCTGTGAGCTTGGAAGGCACCCTGGCCAGCGCCGCCGGCAGCCTTGTGATGATGCTGGTGATGGCGGGACTGTCGTTCGTGACCACGCCCACGGCGATGGCCGTGGTGGCGATTGTGGGTCTCATCGCAACCCTGCTGGAAAGCCTGCTGGGAGCTCTGGCTCAGGAGCGGGTGCACTGGTTAACCAATGAAATCGTCAACGGATTGCAGACGGCCTGGGCTGCGGTTTTAGCCATGCTGGTCGCGATTCCTCTGGGTCTTGCCGGCTGATCGGAGTCCGTGCTGCCTGTCGCAGCAGGCTCAGCGCCTCTCGAATGGCTTTGCGTAGCAACCCTGGTGCCACCTTCTCTTTCAAAGCAAGATCTCTAATGGGAATGTTGTCGACGTAGCGAGCCAGAAGCCAGCAGCGCTGGCGTGGCTCGAGAGCCTTCAGTGCCCCCTGCAACCAGCGAAGCCTGGGTTCCTGCTCATCCGCTTCAAAGGTCGCTTCAAAGGTCGATGCAGACATGACTGGGGGAGCCTCGATCTGATCGAGCAGGGAGCTTCTCAACTCTCCCTCCACCGCCTGAATGGCAGGGGCAACATCAAGCGAATCCACATGGCCCAAGGCGTGAGCCATCAGGGCCTCCCGCCAGCGCTCAACAGTCACGTCGAGTGATGCAGCAAGGCCTGTCTCGTCCAGCGGTTCCAGCCTCTCTTGCAACCGTTGAGCCTGAAGACGCATCCCCCGGCTGTGCAAGTCCTTCAAGCGCCAAGGAATCCTGAGCACGTGTTGGCGATCGCGACGGAAATGCAGGATTTGACCGTGAACCCTTGCCAGCACGTAGGTGCTGATGCGACATCCACGTTGAGGGTCGAAATTGGCCAAGCCATGGATCAACCCCAAGCGACCCTCTTGCACTAACTCGTCCTGCTCCCCTGGATAGCGGGCCGCCTGACGAATGGCGGCATGGTGCGCCAGGCCAAGGTGTTCGAGCACAGCATCGTTGCGCTCAAGAATTGGCTTGGGCAACGATCGGCGCTGCTCGCGGCGTCGAAGGCTTTGAGAAGAAAGCATGAAGCGTGGGTGTTAACGACCCTTTCAACGTCGCTTTCATCGCGCATTCTCCCCTCCTTCTTTGCGATGAAATGCTCCACTCGAAAGGATGAAAGCCGGTTCATCTTTTCGAGTGGAAGGGTCAAGACATCAGCAAAGGTGTGCATTGAGCGTGGGGCTCCAGACCAGCCCAATTGAGAAGGGGCTTCCAGTGCTGAAGACGCTGATAAATCCAGTGATGGCCTGTGCTGTTGAGATGAATCCCGTCGGGCTCCAACCAGGTGAGCCAATCAGGTTCTGCTGCCATCGCTCGATGCAGGCTTAAAAACGGAACATCAGCTTCCAGGCAGGTTTCCTCCAATTGCGCTTCATGGATGGCCACGGCCTCATTGCTGTACCAAAGGCAGTCAGCGAAAGGCATGACCGCTTCATCCACCACGCTGAGCCCCATCACCATGACGTTGGTGGCAGGAGTCATCACCGATAGCAATTGCTCCAACCCGAAGCGAAATGCTTCAGCCGTTAGTTGCTGCCGTCCATCGCACCTGCCAACACGGGCGCTGTCATTGAGGCCCACAGAGAGGAGCAAGCCATCGGGCTGCTGACGACGGAGCTCTCCACGGCAACTCCATTCTTGTTGCCAACGCTGAGCAATGCGCTCCAGTCCATCTCCACGGACACCAAGCCCGTACACCACGGGGGCAGAGGGCAATGTCATCCATTGACGCCTCAAGCGTTCACACCATCCCCCCCCCTCTGGATCCCCCCATCCGTACACACCGCTATCACCGATCACGACAAGCTTGCGGGGCGCTGTTGTTATCACTGGCGGTCACGCAATCCAGATGTCAGCTTTGCAGCCAGAGCGCGCGGCAGCGGTCACTGAGTGATTCCCCACTGATCGTGAGGGCGCAGTAACAACAAAGCACCAAGACCACAGCAGCCCAATGAAAAGAGCTGAGTGATTCCAGCAGCTGCCAGCCCAAACCACTTCCACCAATCACCCCCACCACCACGGTTTCTCGGAGAATCACATCGCTGCGATAGGCCCCATAAGCCAAATAACTGGGACTTTGAGGACTGAGCAGGCCATACAACCAACTCATCCGCTCTGAACTCCCCATCGCCCTGAGCGCTTCTTGACGCTGACCGCCTTGTTGCTGCAGTCCTTCAAGCAGCAAACGCCCCATCACTCCACTGTTGTGCAGACCGATCGCCAAGGCTCCAATCGCCAGGCTTGGCCGATTGCTGAGCAGCAGAAGGAGCACCATCAACGGCGGTGGGATCCAACGCATGCAAGCCCAGAAGATCGAGCAACACTGATGCCACCTTGGCGAGGGCCATAGGAGCAAGGCCAGGGGGGGCAGTCCGATGGCAATCCCCGCAGCCAACCCGGCGAGAGCGAGCGTTTCCAAGATCATGCGCAACCAGGGCAGTTCCATGGCGGCGGCATTCAGCTGGGTCCAAGAAGGAACCTCCAACCCGAGCCAACTGAGGCCAAAAAACAAATCAGGCACGAGGTGTCTGAGCCAAACCGTGCCGATCACTCCCAAAACGGTCGCCAAGCTGACGAACAACAGCATTCGACGCTGACCATGAACGCCGACATCGGAACGTTCTCGCCAAACCCTCAACAGCTGCTCAAGCATCAGCATCACGGCCGCTAACACCCACAAACCTGTCCAGAGCTCGCGGAACTGCAACGACTGCAAGGTGAGCTGCAGTTCGGTGCCGAGCCCCCCCAGACCAAAAACCCCGAGCAAGGTGGCGCTGCGCAAGGCACATTCGAGTCGGTACCCCCCGTAGCTCAGCAAAACAGGGCCCATCCCTGGGTTGAGAGCCGTCATCAAGGCGGACAGCGGATGCACCCCAGCGCTGATCAAGGCATCGAGGGGACGGTGGTCAGCGCTATCGAGATGATCGCGCCAAATCCTGGCGACGAGAGCGCTGTAAGGAATCGCGATAGCCGCGACAGCAACATAGGGATGGAGCCCAAACACTTGCAGCAGCAACAGGCCCCAAACCAACTCATGCACCGCTCTCGGGATGGCGAGGGCGCTTCGAAGTCCTTTGGCTGGCCAGGAGGGAAGCGTCCAGCTTCTCCACACCACATCCGCGCAAGCGCTGCCTAGCAACACGCCAAACAGCAAGCTGAGACTCCAGCTCAATAGAGCTGTGGCCATGGTGACGCCAAGACCATGCCAAACCGCATGCAAAACATCGGGATCCATGGATGGATGCAGGGCGCCCGAAAGGCATTGCTGCCAAATCGACAGACCACCGCCATGCAGCCCTGTCCAGGTGACGATCAAAACGGGCACCAGCGCCATGGAAGGCAACAGGGTGAGAAGCGGTGCCGCTGGTTTCAGGCGGTTCATCCGGCCTCGTACAACCGCGAAAGATCAGCAGCAGTGAGTTGGTCTGAAGGTTGATCCATCACAAGTTCCCCATCCTGCAAACCGATCACACGATCAAAGCGATGCACCAGTTCGGGTTGATGCAAGCTGATCACAATCGCCTTGGCGCCACAATTCAGCTGCCCCTCTGGCGAACGATTCAACAAGTGATCCAATAGGTCAGAGGCGATGGCGGGATCCAAGTTCGCAATCGGTTCATCCGCAAGGATCAGTTGCGGTTGCTGACGCAGCAAACGAGCGAGCGCCACGCGTTGTCTCTGCCCCCCTGACAACTGGCGGATCGGAGCATCGATCAATCCACGCTCGATCAGATCAGCATCCAGCCCAGCTTGCTGAAGGCAATGCTTGCAGGCGGATTGATCCACGTTGAACAACAGATTGGCCAATCCCCAGATCAGGTTGTGACGGCCCAAAGCACCGCTGTTGACGTTTTGTCCAACGCTGAGCTCCTCGACAAGCAGCAAGTCTTGCCAGAGCATTCCGATCTCTCTTTTTTTGCGGCGAGGCAGGGTGCGAATCGACGCACCACACCAACGCACCTCTCCTTGTTCCACACGAAGACTGCCATTGGCGATGGCCAACAAGCTGCTCTTGCCAGCCCCACTCCGGCCCAACAAGGCGACCCGCTCTCCCTCGAAAACCGAGAGGGAAATCGAGCGCAGTCGATCGCCCCTCGGACCGCTCAGGCTGACATTGACCAACTCCAGGAGAGAGGTCAACGGATCTTGCCGAGCTGACGACCCACCTGCTCAATGGGTTGATATTGCGATTCCTGCGCTGGAATAAAACGCTTGGCAGCAAACAATTCCAAGATAGTTTTCTGCCGCTTGCTGGTGGGAGTCAAACCCAAAATGGACTGCTGGAGTTTGCTGGTGAATCCCTTGCCGAAACGTTGATCGAGATTGGGTCGCGCCACCCAGTGGTAATTCCCAAACGCAGGGGTTGTCCAAATCACCTTCACCTTGTTGGGGCTCACTTTCCCGTTCTTAACAGCCACATCCCAGACGGGCTGACTAAGCGCACCGGCCTGGTAGGAGCCGCTCTGCACTAATGCGATGGTGGCATCGTGGCTTCCACTGAAACCGGCTTGTCCACCTGCAAATTGCTTCGGGGTCACCCCTGCTTTAGCCAAAAAATGCTGCGGCATTAAACGTCCCGACGTGGAACTTTCTGATCCAAACGTGAAGCGCTTGCCCTTCAGAGCGTTCAGACCATCAAGGCTGCTAATGGGTTTTAAACCCGCTGAAGTATTGGCAATAAAAACACTATTGAACTGTGCATCGATGGCCCGTTGTGCCAAAACCTGGGCGCCTGGCGTTTGAAGTCGAGCTTGAATACCTGTGAGTCCACCGAACCAAACAAGGTCCAAACTTCCGGTCCTAAAAGCACTCACGGCTGCTGGGTAATTGCTAACTGGCACGTACCGCACTGGAACCTTGAGTTTGTCGCTTAATTCCGCGGCAAGTTGGCCGTAACGACGATTTAAACGTTCTGGGTTTTGATCGGGGATGGCTCCGATCCGGAGTGTTGCTTGCGCGTTAGAAGGAAGGACCGTTGCGCCCTGACTGCAAAGAAGAGCCAAAAGAACAACGGCCCCTTTTTTTCGGACCCGTGTCAAAGGATTGGTCATGTTTAAAAGAATGGATTTAGGGACGAGTCAGCAATCTCTGAAACCGACTCAGCCCCTCTGAAATCGTCTCACGCGAGACGGCACAAGACAGCCTGACGCAACGATCATCGCCAAAGGCACCACCGGGAACAATCGCCAATCCTTCCTCTTCGAGGGCACGTTCGCAAAAGGCCAACGAATCGGTAATCGCATCAGGCAGGCGAGGAAACGCATAAAAGGCGCCCCTTGGGGGCACAAGCGTGATGCCTTCCATCTGTTGAAGCCCACGACAGAGCTCAGCACGCCGCGTGTTGTAGCTAGCGGCCATCTCACGGACGCAGTCCCGTGATCCCTGAAGCGCCGCCAACGCTCCACGTTGAGCGAAACTGCACACATTGCTCGTGCTTTGGCTTTGTAGGGCAGCCGCGGCCTTAATCACCGTGCTGTCACCACTGAGATACCCAAGTCGCCAGCCGGTCATGGCCCAGCCTTTGGCAAATCCGTTCACCACAAAACAACGCTGTCTGAGATCTGGAGCGACGGCAGCAAAACTGTGGTGAGATTCACCGTCTTCAAACAGATATTCATAGATCTCGTCGCTCATCACCATCAGGTTTGGATGCCTTCGCACCAGCTCTGCCAAGGCCTCGAGTTCACGGAGATCCAACACCCGACCGGTGGGATTCCCCGGTGAATTGAGCACCAAAAGCTTGGTGGCCGGTGTGATGGATTGCTCGATCAAATTCAGATCCAGTCCAAACCCATCGCTTGCTGACGACGCCACCGTGACCGGCTTCCCCCCGGCCAAGCGAACAATTTCTGGATAACTCAACCAATACGGGGCAGGGATGATGACTTCATCGCCTGGGTTCAACAGAACTTGGAACAGGTTGTAAATCGCCTGTTTGCCGCCATTGGTCACCAAGACCTGATCGGTTTGGGTGGGGATGTTGTTTTCAAGACTCAATTTCTGAGCAATGGCCGCGCGCAGCTCTGGATCGCCAGCAGCAGGGCCATACCGGGTGATGCCATCCCTGAGGGCCTGGATCGTTGCCTCAACAATGAACTCTGGCGTCCCGAAATCCGGCTCCCCTGCACTGAGGCTACAAACATCAACACCCTGTTGCTGCAGGGCTTTTGCTCGGGCGCTGATGGCAAGTGTGAGCGATGGCTGCAATGCCAAAGCTCGGTGCGAGAGAGATGGGGGGCCTGGCATCAGCACGGCACCCCCTCGATGGATGCTCGGATATGTGAAACAACATCCTGCCTGATGTGGCGTCAGTGACAACACCGATGTGCTGATGACAGCCTGGATCGAAATGTTGACCATGCCGAACATGTCAGCTGGAACGACCTCGTTGAGTTGGGTGTTGGCAGCCAAGAATCCCCAAGCGCTCGCCGAGTTTTATGCGCAAGCTCTTGGATGTACCTGCCGATCAGGACTGTCTGACCAGCACTGGATGGTGGCTCTACCAACGGGAGGAACGCTTCAGATTTATCGCCCTTCGCGTCTACGGCCTTGGCCCATTCGCGGTGCGGCCCTCGCCCCTTGTTTTCAACGGGTCGGATCCGACCATCCAGAGACTGAGCTCGGCCATTGGATCGAACAACTGGAAGCGTTGGGGGCGCGGAGGCGCGAAGCAGCGCGTCTCGAATCGTTTGGAGCGGAATGCTGGATGGAGGATCCAGAGGAGCAGCCTTTTCTCACCTTGGTGCTGCCGCAAAGGTCCGTTGGCTCATAGGGTTTTGAGCTGAGCTACCCATGCGCGTGTCCTTAGAAGACTTCGAGGCATCCTGTCTCCAGTGCCAGCGCTGCGACCTGGCAAAGGAACGCCAGCATGTGGTGGTCAGTCGCGGGCATCCTTCAGCGAGGCTGATGGTGATTGGCGAAGCGCCAGGGGCTGATGAGGATGCTCAGGGGCGTCCTTTTGTGGGGCGTTCCGGCAGGCTCCTGGACGAATGCCTGGCGGACGTCGGCCTGGATCAAGAAGAGGACGCGTATATCTGCAACTTGATCAAATGTCGGCCGCCTGGAAATCGACGCCCATCCCCAGCTGAACTCAAGGCCTGCAGACCCTGGCTGGATCGTCAAATTCGTGAGGTCAATCCGGAGATCCTGTTCATTCTTGGAGCGACTGCCACCGCAACCCTTCTCGAATGCCGCACACCGATTAGTCGCTTAAGAGGTGCTTGGACCGAATGGAACGGGCGTTATGTGATGCCGAGTTTTCATCCCTCCTACCTGTTGCGCAATCCATCGCGGGAGCCAGGGAAGCCACGCGCGTTGTTCATGGCCGATCTGACCAGTGTCAAGCACGCTTTGAACGGGGTTGTGTCAGGGTTAGCTCCAGATTCGAGCGATCCTTGATGACCGCCTCGCAGCGCTACGACACAAAGATTCATCGCCGGGTCACCCGCACGGTGATGGTTGGTGATGTGCCGATTGGAAGTGAGCATCCGATTGCGGTGCAATCGATGATCAATGAGGACACGCTGGATATCGACGGGTCGGTCGCAGGAATCCGTCGCTTGGCCGATGCCGGATGCGAAATCGTGCGGGTCACGACTCCTTCGATTGGCCATGCCATCGCGATGGGGAAAATTCGTGCAGCCTTGCGCGCTCAGGGATGCAACATCCCACTCGTGGCTGATGTCCATCACAACGGCACGCGCATCGCCTTAGAAGTTGCCAAGCACGTCGACAAAGTGCGCATCAACCCTGGGTTGTTCGTTTTCGACAAACCGGATCCCGAACGCCAGGAGTTCAGCCAAGAAGAGTTTGATGCGATTGGAGATCGGATCAAGGAAACGTTTGCTCCTCTCGTGCGGGTGCTGAAAGAGCAGAACAAGGCCTTGCGGATTGGAGTGAATCACGGCTCCTTGGCTGAACGCATGCTGTTCACCTATGGAGATACCCCCCAAGGCATGGTCGAATCGGCCATGGAATTCGTGCGGATCTGCGATTCACTCGATTTTCACAACATCGTGATTTCGATGAAGGCATCGCGTGCGCCCGTGATGCTGGCGGCCTACCGACTCATGGCCGACACCATGGATCGGGAAGGGTTCAACTACCCCCTGCACTTGGGCGTCACCGAAGCAGGTGATGGTGACTATGGACGAATCAAGAGCACGGCCGGAATCGCAACCCTGCTGGCGGAAGGACTCGGAGACACCATCCGCGTCTCCCTAACAGAAGCGCCAGAGAAGGAAATCCCTGTGTGCTTTTCGATCCTGCAGGCGCTTGGAATCCGAAAGACGATGGTCGAGTACGTGGCCTGTCCGAGCTGCGGTCGCACTTTGTTTAATCTTGAGGAGGTCCTTCATCAGGTCCGAAACGCCACCTCTCATCTCACCGGTCTAGACATTGCTGTGATGGGTTGCATTGTGAATGGTCCTGGCGAGATGGCCGATGCTGACTACGGTTATGTGGGCAAAGGGCCTGGGGTGATCGCTCTCTATCGCAACCGCGATGAGATCCGAAAAGTCCCCGAGTCGGAGGGTGTAGCAGCCTTGGTTCAGTTGATCAAAGACGACGGTCGCTGGGTTGAACCCGACTGATGTCGTTAAGGTGCTGAAAAGGTCCTAGTGGACGGCATGCGCGCTAAAAAATTCGGCATCAAGGTCACGCAACGTCGCGGCTGGTTTGTGGCTCTGGGCGCAGGGGCTGTCACAGCTGCCGTGGTTGTGGCCAATCCTGGGTTGGGTTTGCCAAGCACGACTTCGTCGTCCATCACCAACAGCCCGAAAGAGGTGATTGATCAGGTATGGCAGATCGTCTATCGAGATTTCCTGGATTCATCGGGAGGTTATGACCTCGATCAGTGGTCCATTCTTCGAAAGGATTTGCTCTCCAAGTCTTATGCCGGAACCGCGGAATCCTATGAAGCGATTCGCGGCATGTTGGCGAGTCTTGATGACCCCTACACCCGATTCCTAGACCCGAAAGAGTTCAAGGAAATGCAAATCGACACATCAGGTGAATTAACCGGTGTCGGCATTCAAATTTCACTGGACAAAGACACCAAAGAGATCGTGGTGGTGTCGCCAATCGAAGGCACACCGGCCTCAAAAGCCGGGGTCCAACCCAAAGACGTGATCGTTTCGATTGATGGTCAACTCACCAAGGGGATGACCACGGAAGATGCGGTGAAGCTCATTCGTGGAACGGAAGGAAGCAACGTCGTCCTGGGCTTGCGCAGGAATGGCTCCATCATCGACGTGCCCCTCGTGCGGGCGCGGATCGAAATTCAGGCCGTTGACAGTCAGCTCAACACCAGTGCCAATGGCACCAAGGTGGGTTACATCCGCCTGAAGCAGTTCAATGCCAATGCATCGAAAGAGATGCGTGCCGCGATTCGCGAGCTTGAGAAGCAAGGATCACAGGGTTACGTCCTTGATTTGCGCAGCAATCCCGGAGGGTTGCTTGAAGCCAGCGTCGACATTGCGCGTCAGTGGCTGGATGAAGGCACGATTGTCAGCACTAAAACCCGTGAGGGCATTCAGGACGTGCGCCGCGCCACAGGGAATGCCTTAACCGACCGTCCCGTCGTGGTGTTGGTGAACGAAGGCTCAGCGAGTGCCAGCGAAATTCTTTCAGGCGCTCTACAAGACAACGAGCGCGGGCTTCTGGTGGGCCAGAAAACGTTTGGGAAAGGACTCGTGCAATCCGTGCGCGGGCTCTCTGACGGATCTGGAATGACCGTCACGATTGCCAAATACCTCACACCCAAGGGCACCGACATCCACAAAAACGGCATTCGCCCGGATGTTGCGGTGGAGATGAGTGAGAAAGAAATTAAAACCCTCACTGTTGAACAGTTAGGGACCAACAAAGATGGGCAGTACCGCGTCGCGGAAACCACCCTGCTCAAAGCCTTGCAAGCTCCGAAAACAGGAAAAACCTATCAACCAGGAGCGGCCAACCTTCAGTCGGCACTTCAGCGATAAGGGGCTAATCCAAACCCTTCGCGTTCACTTCGATTGCCTTGCGATTGGTTGCCTCCATAACGCGAGTCTCCATAGCGATTGCCTCCATAGCGAGTGCCTCGGTGGGTTGCTGGAATCGTGGCTGTCCGGGCTGGGGCCGCCTGGCGCGCCCTCTGGACAAGCGCATTGCAACCCCCCGCCGATTCAATCGCCTCATCCACGCTGCTCACCGGAATGCGTTGGCCCCAACTGCGAGGCCATCCCCAGGTTTGGCCTTGACGTTCCAACAGCGCGACCGCCTCTCCATGTCCGATCGAACCTGATCGCATCAAACAGGTGGTCGTTGCCAAGGTGGCAACCTGAAGGTTGGGCGCTTGAGACGAACGCGTGGGATACACAGGGCGGCTCTGGCGACCCACGGGAAAGGGCATCGAGGGAATGTTGAGCGGCCTTTGCGCGAGTCCGCCGCCTCCAGACATTTGCCCAAGGGCTGCCATCGCTAATTGGAGAAGAAGATTATTCATCAGTCGGTTGGTCTTGGTAAGTAAGGGAGATGGTCTTAAACGCGAACGGTTGAGCCGCAGTAGCGATCGAAGAGCTTCAGGACATCATTCGCGGGAAGCTTGGCCGTATAACGAGCCTCAAGTTCTGCCAGATGCTGACTACGGGGATACGCCCTAATCGATTTCCATTCCTGCGGTGTTTCTCGTCTTAAAACGCGAGACATCATCCGATGTTGGCTGGGAAGGGTGATCGATCCACCGGCGCAGCTCTGCATTCTGTGAGTCGCTTCGTGAGCCAGGGTGTTCCAAACTTGTGCTGCATTTCGGTGGGTGCGACACACAATCAAGATGTCATTTTTGGGGTGGTAAGCCCCCTGCAACCCCCGGGTCGAGCAATCGCGTTGAAGCACCCTGACGCCATGGGAGGTGAGCTTGCTGCGCAAGGCATCAACCGCTTCCCACGATTGAGCGCGCACAGGTGCTGTTCCCAGCAGCGCAGGTGTGAAGCAAGCAATCAAGGTCCATCGTTGAACCTGGCGTCGAACCTGGCGTTGAAACTGATTCAGCGGCTTTGGCATGGTCCGCTCTCGGGGCACCTCACCAGAGTCAGGCATCAACGCATAAAAAAAATCACCCAAATGGGTGATTCCTGTGACTAGATGTGAGCGAGGGGTCGCTCAGGCAACAGGCTGCATCAAGCCACCGCCTGGAGACGAGTCGTCGTCATCGTTTTCCGTATCGTTCTGCCACAAAGCAAAAATTCCGAGGGCGGCTGCACCAACCAAACTGCCTAGGAGACCGAGGGAACTTCCCGTTGCAATCGGATCGATGAATTCGGCCACGGGGTATCACGTCGTATGGTCACATGGTAACGAAGGATTGCGAAATGTGTTGGGCTTTCTCATTTTTCCAGCGCAAGCGCGAGCTCAAACCCTCAAAACAGCCTCGTTCCGTTCTTTTTGCTGTTGGTCGCGCTGCTCAGGCGTCAATCCATCCGTATCCGGAATCTGTGATGCCATCTGCTCTAGCCAACCTTTGAGCTCATCCAATTGCCGATCCATGGGCAGGACGCCGAGGCCTCGTGCCAGGACCTTGGCAACGCTTCCACTTCCTGCCTGGTACACAAGTCGTCCATGGAGATGTTGGGGCAAACCCTGACGAAGCAGACGAAAAGCAGGTTCCTCCATCGGTGTTTCGAGGGCAATATTTGGTTTTTCAGGGCGAATCCGCGCAAATCCGCAGCGTTTCGCCAGCAGCTTGAGTTCCATCAGCTGCAACAGGGATTGAACCGGTCCAGGCAGGGCCCCATAGCGATCGGCCCAACCTGCCGCCAGTTCCACCAGGGCTTCTGAACTAAGGCACTCGGATGCAGCTCGATACGCAGACATTTTCTCGTCGGCATCGACGATCCAGTCCGCTGGAATAAAGGCAGTGACCTGTAGATCCACCTGCGTGTCGTCCACAGCTGGAATGTCTTGTCCCTGTATTTCTGCCAGTGACTCTTGCAACATCTCCATGTAGAGATCGAAGCCAATCGCCTCCATTTGTCCGCTTTGCTCCACACCGAGCAAGTTGCCCACTCCTCGTATCTCCATATCGCGCATCGCCAATTGGTACCCACTGCCGAGCTGAGCGAATTCCTGGATGGCGCGTAAGCGCTGACGCGCCGCTTCACTGAGCGAGGCATCTCCGGGGTAAAACAACCAGGCATGGGCTTGGACGCCGCTGCGGCCGACGCGGCCCCTGAGCTGATACAGCTGAGCAAGTCCAAACCGGTGGGCATCCTCAATCAGGATCGTGTTGACACGCGGAATGTCGAGACCGCTCTCCACGATCGTGGTGCAAAGCATGACGTCGGCTTCCCCACCGTTGAACGCCACCATGGCGCTCTCGAGCTCGCCTTCAGCCATTTGTCCATGGGCGACGAGGAGCTTGAGGCCGGGAAGCATCTCACGAAGCTTGCCTGCGACGTCCTCGATCCCTTCCACACGGGGCACCACATAAAACACTTGACCACCACGATCCAGTTCTTGGCGAATGGCGCTGCGCACGGCCTCATCATCCAGAGCCGCTAGGTGGGTTTTGATCGGACGGCGCAAGGGTGGTGGAGTGGTAATCAAGCTCATCTCACGCACGCCAGACAAGCTCATGTAGAGGGTTCGCGGGATGGGTGTCGCCGAGAGCGTCAAAACATCCACGTCCTTGCGCAAGGCCTTGATTTTTTCCTTTTGGTTCACCCCAAACCGTTGTTCCTCATCCACCACCAACAAACCAAGCTTGTCGAAGGCGGTGTTCTTGCTGAGCAGCTGGTGCGTGCCCACCACGGCATCGATGGTGCCCGTTTTCAACTCCTCAAGAATCGTCTTGCGCTCACCTGCCGTACGGAAACGATTGAGAAGGGCCACCTTGATTGGATAGGGGGCAAAGCGTTCCGAAAGCGTGCGCCAATGCTGTTGCGCTAACACCGTTGTGGGAGCCAACATCGCCACTTGTTTGCCAGCGGTGATCGCTTTGAAAATCGCTCGGATGGCCACCTCCGTTTTCCCGAAGCCCACATCACCACAGACCAACCGATCCATCGGCTCTGGTTTCTCCATGTCGCGCTTGACATCCACCGTGGCCTTGAGCTGGTCAGAGGTTGGCTCGTAGGGGAAGGAATCCTCAAGTTCAACCTGCCAAGGCCCATCGATCGGGAAGGCAAACCCTGCCGCTTGGTGGCGTTCGGCGTACAGCTTCACCAAATCAAGCGCAACTTTGCGAACCGCCTTGGAGGCCCTCTCCTTCGCCTTCACCCAAGCGGAGCCACCCATCTTGCTGAGCTGCGGCGGTGTATCGCTATTGGCGCGAAACCGTCCCAGGCTTCCGAGCTGATCGGCAGCCACTCGCAAGATGCCATCGGAATACTGAACAACGAGGTAATCGCGAACCTCGCCACTAATCGCTAATTTTTCGAGCTTTTTAAATCGACCAATTCCATGGTTGCGATGCACCACGAAATCCCCTTGCTGCATCTTGTTGGGGTCAACGGTGCGGCTCGCGGCTTTGCGGCGCCGACGCACGTAACCGCTGCTCGTGAGCGACTGCTGTCCGAAAAATTCGCGATCGGTCAGCAGAACCACCCTCCAGGCGGGAAGCTGCAGCCCTTCGAGCTCGGCGGTTCCTCGCGTTTTCAAGGCCACAGGTGTGCCCTGCTCCATCAAGCGATCGATCGCTTGTGTGTCCGCTGCATTGGGTACGAAGCGGGTGATGCAGTCGTGTTCCTCCAGCAAAGCCACAGCACGGCTGGGCTGCGCTGACAACAACCAAACAGCCTGACGCTCCCGTTGGTGCTGTTTGATCATTTGGCCGAGTTTTCCAAATTGATTGGGGTAAGACGGAACCGGTCGACTGGCGAGATCAAACGCATTGGGGTGGCTGTCCTGTTCCTGAAGTTCTGCCAGGTCGAAGCCAGCAAACGCTTCGGCAAGCTCCATCGCCTCCTTGATCGGGCGATGCAAAACAGGAATGGGCACGGGAAGCTCTGCGTGCTGCTCTTCGGCGTGATCAAGCCACTGCTGACCATGGGCGCTGCCATGACGACGCTCATCGATGGCGATGCAGCACTTGGCAGGCAAATAATCGAGGAGGGAAGCAGGGGTCTGCCAAGCCAATCCCATCAATCGACGCATCCCCTCAGGGGTTCCGCCCTCCAACAACTCCGTGATTTGCGCCTCACTCAGCAACTGGTCAAGATCGTCAGGAACCTGCTCGCGCAGACGTTCAGCGATGAGGGGACTGAAGCCGGTGGGGGTGAGCTTGAGCGTGTCGACGGTGTCGAGGGAGCGCTGGCTGGCCGGGTCAAATTCACGAAGCTTGTCGAGTTCATTGCCGAAGAACTCCAAGCGCACGGGGAGCTCACTACTCACGGGATAGACGTCAACGATGTCGCCACGACGGCTCCATGTGCCTTCCTGATCAATGGTCGAAACGCGCTCGTAGCCAAGCTGGCTTAGGTAGGTCGATAGCTCTTCGAGATCCACAACATCGCCTTTCTTCAAAGCCCGGCAATGCTCTGCCAAGGCCTGCGGAGGCGGCAAGTGGGGCTGCAAGCAACGCTCTGTGGCCACGATCGCGACGTCGCTTTTGCGGCTGTCTGTTTGAAGTTCGCTTAACACCTGGAGCTGGCCCCAAGTGATTTCGGTGGTGGCATCGAAGGGTTCGTAAGGAGACCCTTCACTGGTGGGATAAAGCTGGGCGCTAGACCAGCCCATCAGCTCCAACAAAGCTGCCCAACGTCCGGCCTCTTCCAGGGTGGGAACAACCACCAACAGGGGCTGATCCATCCGACGAGCCAGCGCACTAGCCACCAAGGCCCGAGCAGCTCTGCCAGCTCCGCGCATCAACAACCGCTGGTCCCGTTGGGCTCGTTCGCACAACTCACCGCTCAGCGCTGAGGTCTGCAGCAGACGCACCAAAGAGCTGAGGGGCATGGCAGAACAACTTTCGGCAACGCATGATTCTGTCAAGAACGAGGCCCCAGATGCAGGATTTCCTCCCTTTACCTTTGCCTTTGCCTCCTAAATGAATCGCTGCATTAATACAAAAGAGTATTTAGTGGTTTTCACAAACAAAGAAAATTTCCAACATCAACTTAACTCTCTATTCGAGATCAACCAAATAAAGCACCTGCATCAACTCGAAGAGCTGGCACGACTTGCAGGCAGAGCCCTTAAAGAGCGTGACACGAAAGGACACCAAGATGCTGATACAAGATGATAAGCAGCAGAAGAATCAAGGTCTAAACTCTATGAATTATTGCCTGGTCTTTCAGCAGAAACAAGAGCCAAGAACACGGGAAAGACAGCACCATTCAAGGACGACCTCCTCAATCAACTATTGGCAATCTATCGGGATCTACTCAGACTCCGGTCACGAATCATTTCCGTAACGTTGCTCCAGCGTCGCAACTATTTTGCGTGCATTCATGCCATCAATCATAAAAAAGATGCCTTGGCTATCTATAAGAGTCAACGCGAGTCCTGAATAAGATGCAATCAAGCGATCCAGAGCGTAAAATTAGGATGTGAACGACCAACAGCCATCAACAAACGCTTGGATACAAAAGACTTTGACCACCCAACGTTGATCGTCACGATTAAATTTTCCGTGATACGGAATCATCTTTAAAACACAGCCATGCCCCGTTTTCGCTGCCCCGAGTGCTGTTGTGGACCAGCCGTTGTCCTACACCCACCCCCTGGAGCAACCCCAATCTGTATTCGCTGCGGAACGCTTTTAGAGAAGCAGCCCCTGGTCAAACCCTTGCCACTCCTCGTGTTGCTGGCCGTGGGTAGCGCGCTAATCACATTGTCCATACCGGCACTTTTTACGCCGCGCCCCTTACCGCCTCAAACCAATCCTCCAGGCACAACTGTTTAATTGCACCACGCATAAGTACATGATGGAACTTGAGATCAAAAAAAATCGCAGAGCAAGATTTGAATCACGTTTTGAACAGTTGCTTTGGAGATTCCGATTAGTAACCATCCTGCCTGTTGTCATGAGCCTGCTGGGCAGTGTTAGCTGTTTCATCCTTGGCACCCAGGAGGAAATCCACGCACTCAACAAACTTATCAACGGTCACCTGAATTCAGAAAACAGCATTTTATTACTCGGCAAAGTTGTAGGAGGCATTGATTACTATGTGATTGGAATTGCCCTTCTTATCTTCGGCTATGGCGTGTATGAGCTGATTATTTCTGATATCGACCCAAGGCTTCAAGACCTATCCCAAGAAAGACGAAACATCCTTAGCATTACATCACTAGAAGGCCTCAAGCAAAAACTAACCAACGTCATCATCGTTGCCCTAATCGTAACGGCTTTTAAGCTCATGATTAGCTTTCAAGTGCAATCAATTTCAGAATTACTTCAATTCTGCGGCTGTGTCCTCATGCTTGCATTTAGCGCCTTGCTAGTTGGCAAAAATCATAAGGAATCATCAACCCCATAGCACAACCCATAGAACCAAAATCCATCCCTGGATAGCCTCAACTCAAAAGCTTTGACCCCTCATGGTTTACATCTTATTTTTAACACCCTAAACTTATTCAAGACATCAACGAAAAGCGATGAGGCTGTATCCAAAAGGCACGGGAGCTGGAATTTCACTGTTCATCTTGATTGCCCTCGGTATTTATGCCGTCTCTCAAATCGAGGCCATGAAGCGCGCCGCCTTCCGCGAAGGCTTTAGCTGTGCCATCGATGCAGCCACTGAAAGCATTCACTCGTCTTACCAGTGCAGGGATTATAGAAAAATCATCAAAGAAAAAATCTAATCATTGAATGAAATAACTGGACAATCATACGGGCATATATTCCTCAAAAAATCCAAGAAATTACCAAATACGTACCGCTTTAATCAACAAGGAGTCATCGGTAATCGTCTCGTAAATAAAGAATCACCTTTCATCACTAGCTACCAAATCAACTGAAACCAACGTCGATCTTTGCATTCTTGTCAGATCACTCTGCGCAAGTCTCACCTTCATTTTTTCCAAAAGAAAAACCCCTGCCCTTAGGCAGAGGTTGAGAAGAGCACACAAAAAAAATCTATAGCAACAACAATGTGCTCGTTTGCTGCTAACCAGGAAACTATGGGCGCTTGCTATTACGAATTCCCTGAATAGCCGCAGCATAGTCAGGCTGATTGAACACCCCAGAGCCACTCACGATTGCGTTAGCACCAGCTTCAATCACTTTCCATGCGTTTCCACCCTTCACGCCACCATCCACTTCAATCCAGGGGTCCAGGCCTTTTTCATCACACATACGACGTAGATCACTGATCTTCTTGACTTGATTATCAATAAAACTTTGTCCGCCAAAACCGGGGTTCACACTCATGATCAAAACAAGATCACACAGCTCTAAGCAGTACTCGAGCGTATCAAGTGGCGTGCTGGGATTAAGGACAGCCCCAGCCATTTTGCCAAGGTCTTTAATTTGAGCCAAGTTGCGATGTAAATGAGGACAAGCCTCAACTTGTACAGAAATAATATCTGCCCCAGCTTTCGCAAAATCTTCGACGTAATTCTCAGGCTGCACAATCATCAGATGCACGTCCAAAGGTTTTTTCGTCACCGGACGCAAGGCCTCAACAATCAGAGGGCCAATCGTGATGTTGGGAACAAATCGACCATCCATGACGTCGACATGAATCCAATCAGCACCTGCCTCATCAACAGCTTTGACGTCCTCACCTAGGCGAGAAAAGTCAGCAGACAGGATCGATGGAGAGATCACCAGGGGTTTGGTGCTCATGGCGGAGTCGGCTAAGGGATCGGTCGATTGTAAAGAGCGCTGATACCACTGATACAGTGAGCCGCGCATATGAGACAGAAATCCCTGCTGTTGCAGGCTTTCTCCTCAAAGCCTCTCTTTAACCCCCGCAGCACTTACGTGGATCGCACTCTCATCCAGGAAATTCTCGAGATCGTCGAGCAGGCCGCCATCGCTTCCGCCACGCTCTCCGGCAAAGGTCTGAAGGATGAAGCGGACGCTTTGGCTGTTGATGCCATGCGCAAGCGCATGAATCAAATCCAAATGCAGGGCCGCATTGTGATCGGGGAGGGCGAACGCGACGAAGCTCCCATGCTCTACATCGGTGAAGAAGTCGGAACCGGCACTGGTCCTGGCGTGGATTTCGCTGTTGACCCTTGCGAAGGCACCAACCTTTGTGCCTACAGCCAGCGCGGCTCCATGGCCGTTCTCGCAGCCTCCGACCGTGGTGGTTTGTTCAACGCTCCCGACTTCTACATGAAGAAATTGGCTGCGCCACCAGCAGCAAAGGGCAAAGTTGACATTCGCAAATCTGCGACTGAAAACATCAAAATCCTTAGTGAGTGCTTGGGTCTTGCTCCTGATGAGCTCACCATTGTTGTGATGGATCGTGCGCGTCACAAAGATCTGATCACTGAAATCCGCGCCACGGGTGCTCGCATTCAGCCCATCTCCGATGGTGACGTGCAAGCAGCGATTGCCTGTGGTTTTGCTGGAACCGGAACCCATTGCTTGATGGGCATTGGTGCCGCTCCTGAGGGTGTGATCTCCGCTGCCGCCATGCGCGCACTTGGCGGCCACTTCCAGGGACAACTGGTGTATGACCCTGCCATTGCTCAGACATCTGAGTGGGCAGACATGACGAAGGAAGGCAATCTCGCCCGTCTCGCAGAAATGGGCATTACCGACCCCGATAAGGTGTATGAGGCCAGTGAGCTCGCCTGCGGAGAGCACGTTGTGTTCGCCGGTAGCGGCATCACAGATGGTCTTCTTTTCAACGGAGTGAAGTTCGAAGCTGATTGCACCCGCACGAGCAGCTTGATCATCAGCAACCTGAACAACACCTGCAGTTTCACGAACACCATCCACATGAAGGATGGAGCTCAAAGCATCGCTTTGAACTGATTCACGACTCGCAGCAACAGAGGGATTTCTCCATGCATATCGCCGTCGTCGGCCTCAGTCATCGAACGGCTCCGGTCGAAGTGCGCGAAAAGCTCAGTATTCCTGAGCAAACCATGGAGGAATCCCTAGGAAACCTGCGAAATCATGAGCAGGTGCTCGAGGCTTCCATCCTCAGCACCTGCAACCGACTTGAGATTTACACCCTGGTGCGCAACCCGGATTTAGGGATTGCTGCCGTCCGCGATTTTTTGAGTGGCCACTCCGGCTTGGAAAGCCGTGATCTTTCTCCGCACCTTTTCACTTATCACCACGACGAAGCCATTGCGCATCTGATGCGCGTGACGGCAGGGCTCGACAGCCTCGTTCTTGGTGAAGGACAAATTTTGTCCCAGGTCAAGAAGATGATGCGCCTGGGCCAAGAGCACAAATCGATCGGCCCCATCCTGAACCGTTTACTGACACAAGCTGTCAGCACAGGAAAGCGTGTCCGCTCGGAAACCAACCTCAGCACCGGAGCTGTGTCCGTGAGCTCCGCAGCCGTGGAATTAGCTCAACTCAAGCTTGGGCAATCGCGCGGCCAGGATGCCCTGGTCACGCTTGAAACCGAGCAGATCGCCGTTGTTGGTGCTGGACGGATGAGCCGTTTGTTGCTCCAACACCTCCAAGCGAAGGGAGCCTCTGGAGTGGTGTTGCTGAATCGCACCATCGAGCGGGCCTCAGCCCTCGCAACTGATTTTCCAAACCTGCCCATTCAGTGCCGGGGACTCGACGCCCTTGATCAGTGCTTGAGCACCTGTTCGTTGGTGTTTACGAGCACGGCAGCCGATGACCCGATCATTGATGCCAGCCGATTGAACGGTCTCAATCGCCGCAGTTCATTGCGACTGATTGATATTGGTGTGCCCCGCAACATCGCCTCCGATGTGCGCGATGTGTCTGGGGTGGAATCCCACGATGTTGACGATCTTCAAGAGGTGGTAGAGCGCAACCAAGAGGCGCGGCAGCAGGTTGCACGGGAAGCTGAAGGATTGCTCTTAGAGGAGGGACGCCTCTTCCTCGAATGGTGGGACAGCCTGGAGGCCGTGCCCACCATCAACCGGTTAAGAGCCTCGCTCGAGGAGATTCGGGTCGAGGAACTCACCAAAGCGCTGAGCCGTATGGGTCCTGATTTCTCAGCGCGAGAACGCAAGGTGGTGGAAGCGTTAACCAAGGGAATGATCAACAAGATCCTCCACACCCCTGTGACCCAGCTCCGCTGTCCCCAGCAACGCAGCGAACGTCAACAGGCTCTTCAGGTGGTGGAAAAAATCTTTGATTTGGACTCTGGAGCAGCCGGTCAAGATTGATTCCCTTTCAATCTCCACGATCTGGCCCAAGGGTTGGTTTTGAGAGCGAAAAGTCCAGTAAGTTTGCAACGCATAGCCGAAAGGCGGGAGCGGCATGAAGCGAGTACTGGCAATCATTCTCGGGGGAGGGGCTGGAACCCGCCTCCAACCACTCACAAAGATGAGAGCCAAGCCAGCTGTGCCCTTGGCGGGCAAGTATCGCCTTATTGATATTCCAATCAGTAATTGCATCAACTCCAGCATCAACAAGATGTATGTGTTGACGCAATTCAATAGCGCTTCACTCAATCGCCACCTCAGCCAGACGTACAACCTCAATGCCGGATTTGGGCAAGGATTTGTTGAAGTCTTAGCGGCCCAACAAACCCTCGATAGCCCCTCCTGGTTTGAAGGAACGGCTGATGCGGTGCGGCAGTACCAAACCCTGTTTAGCGAATGGGATGTGGATGAATATCTGATCCTCTCCGGTGATCAGCTGTACCGCATGGACTACAGCCGTTTTGTGGAGCATCACCGCAGTACCGGCGCCGATCTCACCGTTGCCGCACTGCCCGTAGACGCTGCCCAGGCCGAAGCGTTCGGTTTAATGCGAACCGATAACGATGGGAACATCAAGGAATTCCGCGAGAAGCCCAAAGGCGATTCCTTAAAGGAAATGGCCGTTGACACGTCCCGTTTTGGCCTCAGCGCTGAGTCCTCTAAGGAGCGCCCCTACCTCGCCTCCATGGGCATTTACGTCTTCAGTCGTAAAACGCTTTTCGATCTGCTCGACGCCAATCCCGGCCATAAGGACTTCGGCAAAGAGGTGATCCCAGAAGCGCTATCACGGGGTGACGTCCTCAAGAGCTATGTCTTTGATGATTACTGGGAAGACATCGGTACCATCGGTGCCTTCTATGAAGCCAATCTGGCCCTAACGCAGCAGCCAACCCCTCCATTCAGCTTCTACGACGAAGCATTCCCGATCTACACCCGCCCGCGGTATTTGCCCCCAAGCAAGTTTGTGGACAGTCAGATCACAGATTCGATCATTAGTGAGGGATCGATTATCAAGGCCTGCAGCATTCACCACTCCGTCCTTGGTGTGCGTAGTCGCGTGGAAAACAATGTGGTCCTCCAGGATTCGTTGTTGATGGGAGCTGACTTCTTTGAATCGCAAAGCGAACGCGAAACCCTGAGAGCGCGAGGCGGTATTCCTGTCGGCGTTGGAGAGGGCACCACTGTGAAGCGCGCCATTCTTGATAAGAATGCCCGTATTGGTAAAAACGTCACCATCGTGAATAAGGATCACGTGGAAGAAGCTGATCGTCCTGAACACGGCTTCTACATACGTAATGGCATCGTCGTTGTCGTTAAAAATGCATCGATTGCCGACGACACAGTGATTTGAGGACAAAGTGAACGAAGGATTGGCGCTTCCATCTCTTATTCCTGACAGAGATGGGCCAATTCGCAGCCGATTTTTGATCCTGTGGTCACACTGACTTCAGTGAACGCAGTTTTGGATGTCCAAGTCTCACTTTGGTCTTATCGGTCTAGGCGTGATGGGCGAAAACCTTGTTCTCAACGCTGAGAGCAACGGTTTTTCGAGTGTTGTTTACAACCGCACTTATTCAAAGACGGAAGACTTTCTGAAAGGTCGTGGCGCTGGTAAAAACATTCAAGGTGCCACCGACCTTCAAGATTTTGTCAACAAATTAGAAAGACCTCGCCGCATCTTGATGATGGTGAAAGCGGGGGGTCCTGTTGATGCCGTCATCGAACAGATTTCTCCCTTTTTAGATGAAGGAGATCTCTTGATTGATGGGGGCAACTCGGAATATCGCGACACAGAGCGTCGTGTGGCCGAATTGGAAAGCAAAAGCTTCGGCTTCATCGGCATGGGCGTGTCTGGAGGTGCCAAAGGCGCTCTAGAAGGTCCGAGCATGATGCCCGGCGGCACCAAGGCCTCTTACGACGCGATCGAGAGCCTGGTCACCAAAATGGCGGCCCAAGTCGAAGACGGTCCTTGTGTCACCTACATCGGCCCAGGCGGATCAGGACACTTCGTCAAAACAGTCCACAACGGCATCGAGTACGGCATCGAGCAAATCCTTGCCGAGGGTTATGACCTCATGAAGAGAGTTGGGGGCATGAATGGCACCCAGATGGCCGACGTCTTTGCCCATTGGAACAGCACCGAGGAACTCGCCTCTTACCTCGTTGAGATCACAGAGGTCTGCTTGCGCACCAAGGATCCCGATGATGGGAGCGATCTGATCGAAAAGATTCAGGACAAAGCTGGGCAAAAAGGCACGGGTTTATGGACTGTGGTGAGTGCCTTGCAGATGGGTGCTTCCGTACCAACCATCTATGCAGCCCTCAATGGCCGCGTGATGAGTTCGATGAAAGATCAGCGCGTCAAAGCGGAAACCATCCTCAAAGGTCCCGCGGTCAAACCCTTTGATCTCGGTACCCCTGCCGATGGAATGGCACCGCTGATGGATGCGATGGTGCTCGCTTGCATGGCCAGCTACGCCCAAGGCATGGAGCTTCTACGGATCGCTTCCGCAGAGCATGATTACAACTTGAACATGCCCGCGATCGCTCAGATCTGGAAGGGTGGCTGCATCATTCGCGCCCGACTTCTGAAGCGTATTCAGGATGCCTTCACAACCGATCCGCAGCTGAACAATCTGCTCATTGATCCTTGGTTTGCCAATCAGGTCAACACCCGACTTCCTGGTTTAGCCAAAGTTGTTGCAGGTGCAGCTGAAGCGGGAATTCCTGTGCCCTGCCTCAGCAACACCCTCGACTACATCAACAGCTACCGCACCGCTCGTCTGCCTCAAAATGCAGTTCAAGCCATGCGTGACTGCTTTGGCTCCCACAGCTATGAACGGGTGGATAAGGAGGGTAGTTTCCATACCGAGTGGTTGGATTGAACGAACCGATGGCTTCCTATCGCATTGAACGGGCCCGAGATCCCCAGGATCTAGCCCTGCGGGCCTCTGAATACATCGCCACAGCCATCCAGCTAGCACTCGATCAACGGGATCGTGCTCAGATTGCTCTATCTGGAGGGACCACTCCCTCCCCGGCCTATCAGCGGTTGGGGCAGCAACACCTGCCCTGGAATCGTGTGGATGTGTTTTTAGGGGACGAGCGCTGGGTGTCTGCTGATGATGCGTCCAGCAACGCCCGCATGCTCCGCTCCACCTTGCTCCAACCCGGTGAGCCCGGTGCAGCGGCCTGTTTTCACCCTGTTCCAACAGTGGAGCTTCCCTCAGCAGAAGCCAGCGCCGAGGCTTTCGCAGAGCTGATTGCCAAGCATTGCAGTGGCGAACCACCGATCTTCGACATGATGGTGTTGGGTCTTGGGGATGACGGTCATACCGCCTCACTCTTCCCGGGCACTGAGGCTCCTAACGTCCGTGATCGTTGGACCACGATCGGGCGGGGCAAGGGATTGGAGCGCATCACCCTGACCGCTCCGGTGCTCAGCGCTTCTCGAACAGTGATGTTCCTCGTGAGTGGTGCCAATAAACAGGAAGCCCTGCGTCGCTTGCTCGATCCAGCTGAGTCCGCACAACGAACGCCTGCGAAGTTGGTCCAACCCGAGGCAGAAATCATTGTTCTTACCGACGAAGCTGCCAGCGAAGGTCTTTAAATAAGCATTCCTTGTGCAGGGTTGAGATGACCATCCCCCGTGTCTCATTCGATTCGTGGGCCACGCTCAACGACACGATCATGGGGGGGAGAAGCCAAGCCGGCTGCCGCCTCACGCCTGAAGGCCTATTGCTGGAAGGTGAGGTGATCGCCGATGGAGGGGGGTTTGTGAGTTGCCGCTCCCCGCTGTTGCGACCACCACTCGATCTTTCGGCGTTCAGTGGGTTGCGCTTAACGATTGCAGGGGAGGGGCGAACCCTGAAATTTGCAGTGGCCTGCGCTGATGGATTGATGGGACTCACAGAGATGATTCCAGGGGGGCTGCGCTGGGTGATGCCCGTGCCAACGGAAGCGGAAGGAACCACCGTTGCCGAGATTGCATTCAAAGATCTTCAGCCCGTGGTCCGTGCCAAACCGGTTGGGCTGCCTTTGCGCTTTGATTCTTCTGCGATCACTCGCTTACAAGTGCTCCATTCCCGGTTTGATGAAGCGGGATCGGCCAATCCAGGCTTCCGTGCGGGTGCAATCCGGATTCTGATTCATTCCATCGAAGCCTACAAATGATTGATTTAGCTGTTGTGATTGCCCACACGGCTGATCTCTGCCGCAAGCCTTATCAACATGCTGTTGTTCCGATTCACGCGGACGAAGATGCGTCAACGTCCAGCATTGACGATCTCTTCGTTCGCATCGAAACCCGTGATGCATCCGGCTCTCGCATGGAGGCCATGGATCTAGAACTCGAGATCTATCGGAGCGGCAATGATGTGAATCTCATGCTCAGTTGGTGTGATCAAGCTGAGCGCCCCATGCTTTGGCAGGGACAACATCCCGTTTGGATGCATGGAGACAACGGCATGCGCTGCACGGCCCCAGCCGATGGCCAACCATTGGAAGCGATGGCACGCAGACTGAGGGCACAACTTGTCAATCAATCCCATGGGGATTGATGATGAATCCACCGCTCTAAAAGTGCCTTAATCAGGCTGATCGGTTACCGCACCTAGGCTCGAACTTGAAACAAGTCGAGCGTATTTGCCAAGAATTCCGGTCTTGTATTTGGGCGTGTGACCAGACCACATGCGACGGCGTTGGTCGAGTTCAGCGTCATCCACATTGAGTTGAAGAAGATTCTGATTGGCATCCACGGTGATGCTGTCCCCCTCCATCACAAGACCGATGGCTCCGCCAACGGCCGCTTCTGGTGCCACGTGGCCAACAACCAAGCCATAGGTTCCACCGCTGAATCGGCCATCGGTGATCAAGGCCACTTTGTCCCCTAATCCCTGCCCAACGATGGCAGCGGTTGGTGCCAACATTTCACGCATTCCAGGTCCTCCCACTGGACCTTCCTGGCGAATCACAATCACATCACCTGGGTGAATGTGTTTCCCAATAATCGAGGACAAACAATCCTCTTCGCTTTCGAAAACGCGGGCAGGACCCGTTAAGACGGGTGTTTTAATCCCGCTAATTTTGGCGACAGCTCCTTCACTTGCCAAATTTCCCTTCAGGATCGCCAGGTGACCTTTTGCATAAAGAGGATTGCTCAAGGGCCTAATCACTTCTTGCCCTTCAGGAGGTGTTGAGGGGATATTTGCCAACAATTCCTCCAATGTTTTGCCTTCAATCGTGCGGCATTTCCCATGGAGAAGTCCCGCATCCAAGAGCAATTTCATCACCTGTGGAATACCGCCAGCCTGATGAAGATCCACGGTGACGAAACGACCGCTCGGTTTGAGGTCGCAAATCACAGGCACACGCTCTCTGATCATTTCAAAATCATCAATGCTGAGATTCACGCCAGCGGTGCGTGCGATGGCGAGCAAATGCAACACAGAATTTGTGGAGCCGCCTACCGCCATGATCACACTGATCGCATTCTCAAAGGCTTCACGCGTGAGTAGATCAAGGGGGCGAATATTGGCTTTAATCGCTTCAACCAGAACCTCTCCAGACCGGGCCGCACTCTCTGCCTTTTCCTCATCTTCTGCCGCCATTGTTGAACTATGGGGAAGACTCAGCCCCATCGTTTCAATCGCGGCACTCATCGTATTGGCGGTGAACATCCCTCCACAGCTGCCAGCACCAGGGCAAGCATTTTTTTCAATCGCTGTCAGCTGCTCTTCATCAATTTTCCCGCTTGTAATCTGACCGACAGCCTCAAAAGCACTCACAACAGTGAGGTCACAACCTCCAAGTTTCCCAGGCTTAATCGTTCCCCCATACACAAAGATCGAGGGAATATTCATGCGTGCCATCGCCAACATGGCGCCAGGCATATTTTTATCGCAGCCACCAACGGCAAGAACGCCATCCATGCTCTGGCCATTGCAGGCCGTTTCGATCGCATCGGCGATGACCTCACGGCTCACCAAGGAATATTTCATTCCTTCGGTGCCCATAGAAATGCCATCACTCACAGTGATCGTGCCGAACATCTGAGGCATGCCCCCAGCCTTTCGAGCAGCGTCTTCAGCGCGGCGGGATAGCCCATCCAATCCCACGTTGCACGGTGTGATGGTGCTGTAGCCGTTGGCGATTCCGATGATTGGCTTGCCGAAATCGTCGTCACCAAAGCCCACCGCTCTCAGCATGGCTCGATTGGGTGAGCGCTGAATGCCTTGAGTGACGGCGTCTGAGCGAAGCATGGCAACGACTGGATCGCAGATTGGGAGAGGTCCCAACTTACCGGCCGTGGAGATTACGACTTTGAACCGAGGTCTTCAAGCTGACGCCGAACATCAGAGATGGCTGAATTGAGCTGCTCAACACGATGTTCCAGCTGATCATCGCGATTGGCGTATTGATTGGCCTCAAATGCTTCACTGCCGTCTTGCATCCTTGGCGCGTAGAGCATGGAACGCTGACGCTTGAGCCGCTGACGACGTTCTGCTTCGGTGAGCAGCCACCACCCCACACCTGCTGCCCCGATGAGGGCTCCGCTCAGGAGTGTGAAAAGTGTTCCTGAGGTGGATTCTTGCTGCCTGCTCATCGCCGCCGATGGATTTTTTTAAGCCTAGGTCGAGGGAGCTGTTCTGATTTGCAGCCGTTGAGATGTGTTGCCAATCCCAGGAGAAATTTGACCATTTGCATTGAGTTCTTCATCAATGCAGGCGGTATGAATTGTGAGTTCGGGAAACGTTTCCCCCAGTCGTTTGAGCCCCGGGCTGGCTGTTAAGGCTGAAATCACACGAAGCCTTCGGCTCTCAACACCTTTTGCCACAAGCTCTTCCATCAAGCCGAGAAGATCCTCTGCATCGCTGATTTGATCCAGCAGCAGGACGAGACCGGCGTTGGCCTCAATGGTTTCAGGTAGGCCACCCAGACAAAGCTCTGCGTGAGGCAGCACTTGCCTTGCCCCTTCCCAAAGCATCAGCCCACCAGGGAGGAGAGGCACGGCAAGCAAGGGAACACCCGTTTCGATCACGGTGCCTTCCGTGAGCTCAAGGGCGGTTTGCACCTGTTCACGACGATGGGGAAGCCAATCCCTCAGCGCTTCATAGGTGAGCCAACGTCCCAACTCCTCGAGCGCTGTGCGATACAGCGACGGTGGTGTGCCGGCGTGGCGCAACATCGTGAGCCAATGAGCAATGAGTGGATGGGGGGGAACAACCACCCTCAAGGTTTTGGCCATGGCACGTGGAGGGGCAGCTGTCTGCCATAACGTGACCGTACAAGTTACGGCAGCTGCAACCTGAAGCCGGCTGCATCCATATCTGATGCCCCTTCCCGATTTGTTCCGCAAGCAACTGTTATCCGTTCTGTTCGGGTTGCTTCTTACGTCGAGCTTGATCTCTTTTCCCTTCGCTGCTCAAGCCATCACGGCGCCTGAATTGCGTGGTCAATTTGCGGTGCAAGACATCAGCAACGACATGCATGGCCGAGATTTAAAAGAAAAAGAATTTTTGAAAGCTGACCTCCGTGGTGTGGACCTCAGTGACACCGACCTACGCGGAGCTGTGATCAACACCTCTCAATTGCAGGGCGCTGATCTCCATGGAGCGAACCTTGAAGATGTGGTGGCGTTCTCCAGTCGATTTGATGAAACCGACCTCAGCGACGCCAATTTCACGAACGCGATGCTGATGCAAAGCCGGTTTGTGGATGCGCGCATTGAAGGAACGGATTTCACCAACGCCGTCATCGACCTCACGCAAATGAAAGCCCTCTGTGGTCGTGCCAGTGGCGTGAATAGTGTCAGCGGCGTGAGCACCCGCGAAAGCCTGGGGTGCCGCTGATGTCTGAACGCCTTCCAGTCACGGTGATTACCGGCTTTCTCGGAGCCGGGAAAACAACGTTGTTGCGCCATTTATTGATCAACAGCGGCCAACGCCTTGCGGTGATGGTCAACGAATTTGGAACCGTGGGCCTGGATGGCGATCTCATCCGAAGTTGCGGCTTCTGCCCAGAAGATGAAATCGATGGGCGTCTTGTCGAGCTGAACAACGGCTGTCTGTGCTGCACAGTGCAGGACGATTTTCTACCGACGATGGAAACGCTGCTCGCTCGCGCTGATCAGCTCGATGGAATCGTTGTTGAAACCAGTGGTTTGGCGCTTCCCAGG
This sequence comes from Synechococcus sp. WH 8016, assembly GCF_000230675.1. Lineage (NCBI taxonomy): Bacteria > Bacillati > Cyanobacteriota > Cyanophyceae > Synechococcales > Synechococcaceae > Synechococcus > Synechococcus sp. WH 8016. The sequence goes on from NZ_AGIK01000001.1 coordinate 810,799, forward strand.
CCCTTGTTGCAGGCCCTCGAATGGCCCGCGATCCGGGCTCGTGTTCACGTGAATGGCGTGGTGACTGTTGTGGATGGGGAAGCCCTGAACAACGGAAGCCCCGTGGGAGATCCTGAGGCCTTGGAGCGGCAACGACAGGAAGACCCAAGCCTGGACCACCTCACCGCCATTGATGAGTTGTTCGCTGATCAACTTCAATCCGCTGACCTGGTGTTGGTCAGTCGTTCTGATTGCTTAGAGCCCAACGAACTGGACCAGATTCAGCAATCGCTTGCCCCCAAACTACGATCCGGTACATCGGTGATCCCGATGACTCGCGGGCAAGTGGAGCCGAGTTTGCTTCTGGGAGTCGAGCGTGAGACGTCTGCCGAACATGAACATGAACATGAACATGAACATGAACATGAACATGAACATGAACATGCGCATGATCATCACGATCACACGCACTTGGATGTGGTGGGCGGAAATGTTCGTTTCGAGGGCGTCATTCAACGTGCGGACTTTGAACGCATCCTTCCTCCCTTTGTGACTGAGCATCAGGTCGTGCGCCTGAAGGGACGGGTCTGGTTGCCTGGCAAATCCCTTCCTTTGCAAGTCCAAATGGTTGGTCCCCGCTTAGAAACTTGGTTTGAAGCCGCTCCGGATCAAGCCTGGACTCCCCAAAATCAATCTGGCGTGGATCTGGTTGTGATCGGATTTGATCCAAAGGCCTCTGAAAAACTCACAACTCTCCTGCTTCAGGCGAGTCAATAAGTTCTGGCAAAAGCTCTTAAGCATCCCCCTAAAACGAACGAATCAACAGAGCCATCAGACCCTAATACGACTTCAATCGCTAACAGATATTCAAAGAAACTTATATGCAGCTTGCTTAAAACAAGCTCTGAATCTTTTTGCTTGCTCAGTCTTCAACAACCAATAAACGCACATCACGGCCTTTGATTAGCTGAGACAGTTCCAACATGTCGTGTTTACGAATCAGCCCAATACATCCCAAGGTTCCGCTGTTTCCATTGAGCCCTGCGCTGGGGTCTTGATGAATCCCGAGCACCCTTCGGCCCGTGGTGAAGGTTGGTTCAATGCCAATCCAAACGGGGCCTAATTCTGGATAAGCACCATCGGCCAAGGGTTCCACTGGTCCGAGGGTGTAGCTCCCCGTTGGCAGGGGAGCCTTACTGCCCATCTGATCACGGTCCGCGTTCTGGCGATGGGCACGTCCGCTCACTGCATCGAAATGACGCGCCGGTTCCCCCGGAATCTCAAGCCTTAAATCCCAGATGGGATCGCCTGTGGAGCGAATCTGTCTCTTGGTGCGGCCAAGAACGAGCTGAGGCTCAGGATCCGGTATGGCGACAGGAGGCTCCAAAATCGCCAGCAGCCTTGAACTCACCTCAACAGGTTCGGAGCTGTTCAGCACAAAGTCGTTGGCCCAACTCGGAGCACTGATCCCAAGACCTACGCAGACAGCACTGAAGAGCATCAGGGAAGGAGTGGCCCTGCTCGCCAGCCGCTGAAAGGGCATAGACCGAGGCATCCGAAATGATCGAAAAACGCATCTTTCTTAAGAGGATTTTTGCGTTCTTTTGAAAAAAAGAAACGGTTGCTCAGCTGGCCCTAGCCCTTGCGCCAATCCAAGCCAGGAATGCGGGGCAGAATTGCTGGCGTATTGGAGCGATAGATCAAGTAGTCGGGATGGATGGCACAAAGCCGCTTTTCTTCGCGGTGGGCCTTGCTGTTGAGCAGCGCAACCAACAGCAAAAACAGCGCCAGGTGAAGCAGGCTTCCCTTCGCAAGCACGACACCAACAGAGCAGATCACAACAGCGCGATAGAGAGGGTGCCGGCAACGGCCGTACACCCCAGACGTGATTAAAGCTGCATTGGGCTTGGGATCCGGCAATGGAGAAAGGCTGGGGCCTAACGCCAAGAAACCCTGCAGAGCCAGGCCAAGCCCAACAACAAACAGCATCAACCCGCTGACATGAAGCCATGCAGGCCAACTCCAGGCATCGAGAAGCTCAGGGGACCAGCTCGGAAGGATGTGAGCACAGATCAAGACCACTTGAGCCAGCAACCACCACTCCCCCTTTTGATTGTTGAGCAATCCAATCCAGCTCAGCCCCCAACCCTGAAAGCTCTCACGCCAATCAACCTGTTGCCCTGGCTCCTTGAGCGGAAGACCCTTTTTTTCCATCGTGATCCGCAGGATTAATCCATCGGTAGGTCGCCGCGAGCGCAGACCTCACCCCAGCAAAGCGCACCTTCCTCACTCCAACTGGCCTGCACGCTGTTCCAAGAAGAGCGCTCATTGATCCGCATCCGCATCAAGCCAGTGCCGTCATGCTCAAACTGAATCCTGTGGTCATTAAACGCCAAATTCCAACGGCTCCCAACGGCATCGGCCTCAAAACGGCATGGTTCCCAGGCCTCGTGACTCCAGCGACACTCCACGTCGACGGCCACCGGCTCAGCAAGTGCAGGTCGAACAATGCCTGGTGCGATCAGCACCAATGGTGTGATCAGAGTGAGTGTGAATCCGATGGATGGGATCACAGACAAAGGACATGGAGTCGTGGTCTGTTTTCAACCTGAAGAGAAAGTGACTGGAACGGGACTACGGCCTGCCAAGATTTAACAATTCATGCTCCGAGCCAGTGCCGCGTTATCAAGCTCGTGTCCTGGTGCATCTGCGCCCTTCTGTTCTAGATCCAGCCGGTGAGGCCACCCGTTCAGCCGCCAGCCGATTAGGGGTGGAAGGCGTCGAGCGGCTCCGCATCGGCAAGGCTGTCGAGCTGGAGCTAGAGGCATCGGATGAAGCGGATGCACGCCAACAGGTTGAACTCTTGAGCGATCGACTCCTCGCCAATCCTGTGATTGAGAACTGGACCATGGAGCTCAAGTTGTCATGAGCATTGGTGTTGTTGTCTTTCCTGGTTCCAATTGCGACCGGGATGTCCGTTGGGCGACGCAGGGATGCCTAGGTATGCAAACCCAATACCTCTGGCATGAGGAGACAGATCTCAGCGGCCTAGACGCTGTGGTGCTGCCGGGAGGTTTCAGTTATGGCGACTACCTGCGCTGCGGCGCAATCGCCAGATTTGCTCCCGTGCTGGGAGCGTTGATCGAATTCGCCAACAAGGGCGGGCGGGTGCTGGGCATCTGCAACGGATTTCAGGTACTCACTGAGCTCGGCTTATTGCCAGGAGCGCTCACCCGCAATAGCGGCCTCCATTTCATCTGCGAAGACGCTCCTCTCGAGGTGGTGAGTGCGCGTACGCCCTGGTTGTCTCAGTTCAAAGCAGGAAGTGACATCCAGCTGCCCATTGCCCATGGAGAGGGCCGTTATCAATGCAGCGAAGACACTCTTAAATCCCTTCAAGACAGTGACGGCATCGCGCTGCGCTACACCAACAATCCCAATGGCTCCGTTGCCGATATTGCCGGAATCACCAATCCAGCTGGCAATGTTCTTGGACTCATGCCTCACCCTGAGCGGGCTTGTGATCCTGCGACAGGGGGCGTTGACGGACGCCGATTAATCGAGGCGCTGATTGATCCATCATGACCAGAATGATCAGCTCTAAGAAGACAGGGATTCAAAAAGATTCTTTATCCATGCGGGCTTGAAATTAATTCAACAAACACATTGATTCGCTTGCATCAATAAATGAAAAATATTATTTTTTGCACGTCAAAGATAAGATCTTCTAAAGATCGAATGTAGCCCTCAATAGCATGGTCAGACTTGGGGCCAATGGGGAATCAGGCCTTTGATGCGTCGTCGATCATTTTTAATGTTGGGAATCCCGGCGGCCTTGGCGATGGCCGTTCCATTTTCTGCAAATGGATTGGCGGCATCGACCCAAAAAAAGGCCTTCCTAAATCCTTTAAGAAGGGGCTCAAGGCTTCGGGCGGTCAATGCCGGAACTTGGATCGATCCTGATACTGATTTTGGCCTCCTCGTGCAGCGTTGTGAGGCTGAAGGCTGGACGCTTGAGATCCCAGAATCAGTGAGGCGTCAATGGCAATGGTTTTCAGGCACCGATCAACAGCGAGCCGATGATCTTGAGCGCGCTTGGAACAATCCTTCGCTGGATGGTCTGATTTATGTCGGTGCTGGCTGGGGAGGCGCCAGGGTTTTAGAAGTTGGCTTCCGCTTTCCCAAGCGACCGCTCTGGACCTTGGGATTTTCTGACACAAGCTCGATTCTGCTGGCGCAATGGTCGGCGGGTTTGCATGGCGCCATCCATGGATCCACAACTGGACCGGACCAACAGTGGGAGCGAACGGTCCATCTCCTGAAGGGAGAACCGGTCGCTCCACTGCAAGGCCGTGCCGTACGACCCGGGGTGGCCAGTGGTCCGCTCGTGGTGACCAATCTCACGGTCGCAACCCATTTGATTGGCACACCCTGGTTGCCTGATCTGCGTGGATCCATCCTGGTGCTGGAGGATGTGGGAGAAGCTCCCTACAGAGTGGATCGCATGCTCACGCAGTGGCGCAGCTCTGGGCTGCTTCGTGGCCTTGCCGGCGTGGCTACGGGACGGTTCAGCTGGAAAGGGGAGGTGGAGCCAGGTGATTTCTCCATGGATGGGATCCTCGAGGAGCGGCTCTCTGATCTAGGCATCCCCTTGGTCATGAATTTGCCCCTTGGGCATGGACTTCCCAACATGGCTCTCCCCCTTGGTGCAGCAGCCACGCTCGACGCAAACCGAGGAACGCTGCAACTGAATCCTGAGCGCACCCATCGATAGGACACGCCTCGATAGGAGAGGCCTCGATAGGACACCCATCGATCAACCCATTAAAAAAGGGAGGCTTACGCCCCCCGATTGATTGGCTTTGACCGAAAAATCAGGCAGCAACTGCTGTCTTGGGGTCAAGGGTGCCTTTTGCATAAAGGCCGGAGTAAAAGTTGATGTCGCGCTGCTTGATCTTGCTGGCATTACCGGCAGCCCAGAACTGCTGGTAGCGATCCAAACAAACCTGCTTCATGTACTTACGAGCCGGCTTGTTGAAGTGACGGGGATCGAAGTTGGCAGGATCAGCCATCGCAGCTTCACGCACAGCCGCGGTGAAGGCCAAACGGTTGTCGGTATCGATGTTCACTTTGCGAACACCGTTACGGATCCCTTCCTGAATTTCTTCCACGGGAACGCCGTAGGTCTCAGGAATCGCACCGCCGTACTTGTTGATCATTTCCAACCATTCCTGGGGAACGGAGGAGGAGCCGTGCATCACCAGGTGAGTGTTGGGGATGGCCTTGTGGATTTCAGCAATACGGCTGATCGCGAGCACTTCACCCGTGGGCTTGCGGGTGAACTTGTAAGCACCGTGGCTTGTACCGATGGCGATCGCCAAGGCATCCACCTTGGTTTTGGCCACAAAGTCGGCAGCCTCAGCTGGATCGGTTAGCAGCTGATCCTTGGAAAGCTCACCTTCAAAACCGTGTCCGTCCTCGGCTTCGCCTTTGCCAGTTTCAAGGGAGCCGAGGCAACCCAATTCACCTTCAACACTCACGCCGATGGCATGGGCAACGTCCACGACTTCCTTCGTGACGTTGACGTTGTAGTCGTAACTCGCAGGCGTCTTGGCATCGGCCTCGAGGGAGCCGTCCATCATCACGGAGGTGAAGCCATTGGCGGCTGCTCCGAAGCAAGTTGCAGGGCTATTGCCGTGGTCCTGATGCATCACGACGGGAATGTCGGGATAGGTCTCAACAGCAGCCAGGATCAGGTGACGCAGGAAATTCTCACCTGCATAGGTGCGAGCCCCACGGGAAGCCTGGAGGATCACAGGAGAGTCAGTCTCGTGAGCCGCCTCCATGATCGACTGCACCTGCTCAAGATTGTTGACGTTAAAAGCAGGGATGCCGTAGCCGTTTTCCGCGGCATGGTCGAGCAGAAGTCGAAGCGGAACGAGCGCCATAGTGAAGTCCTAACGAAGGCCGATCAACGGACATAGGTCCGTAACCGCGCGACTTTACCTTTGAGTCGTGTGAATGTCACGACACTCCGTTGCAGAAATCCTGCTGGAGTGCCAGCGACTGACCGATTAGGCAGTGGGGACCGCCCGGAAAAGCTGCTCATCCACGGATGGTTCGGGGGCTAAGCGGCACGCTTTTGAGGCCTCTGAAATGGCCTAAGCCCTCACCAACAGACGGCTTGGCCCATGTTTCGCTCCCATCGAAACCTCGCGTGTTGCTGAGGTGTAGAGACGCCCTTGCAACCCGACTGATCAGAGAACAAGTCCAAGTGCATTCGTCAACAACACAACACCCGAACTCTTGATGCGCATGCTTGCAACCATTTGAGAATCGGATTGCTAAGCACAATCGGCTCTTGCGTTGGAGCAGTCTTTGCCCCATGAATGCCGCCTAATTATGTATGGATCATCCAAAAATGTTGGCGAGGGCCGTGCACTCTTTGGAGGACACGCAGAAAGACCTCCGGATAACAAAGAGCTTGGGGTAACAAAGAACTAAGAATGATGCACGAACAATGAAGCAGACCAAAACCTACCCACAAAATCCTGGCCGAAGCCCAATATTGATACCCAGATTTGTACCCAGCTCCGTGATCAAGATCCGCAAAAAATGATCATTGTTTCAAGAATCTGTGCGATCCAATTGGATCATGCAATCGATTGATCGCATGCTTGCTGACTAAGCAGACCCTCTGAAAGGCCTGGAACCATAGGGGTTCCGGTTCGAATACTTTGAGCCCACCAGCTCTGGATGCGAGCCACCGGCGCCACGCGGCCATCGCTCCAGGTGGTGGGGAAGACGAAGTCAACGTCCGCTTCAATATTGCGTGTGGGCTCTCCCGCGGGCGTATGCCACAGCCCAAAGCCATGGACATAATCTTTTTGGTTGGAGCTACCGAGGGTGAGGCTGCCTTCAGATCCGTAGATCTCGAGCCAGCAACCTCGACCGTTGCGCGCCACAGACGACAAGTTGACCTGGGCTGGAACCGTTTGGTCCGTGCGTCCCTGCCAATCCAGCTGCATCTGAATGAGGGAAACATCTTCGGCATCCACTGGAGCCATACCCCCGCTGGGGTGAGGGCGCTCCTTGATCGACACGCTATTGAGGCCTTGAACGGATCGAATCGGTCCGATCAACCAGGCCAACATGTCGAAGGCATGGGTCCCAAGGGCACCGATCACGCCCCCACCGGCTTCCCGTTGTGAGTACCAGTTCCATGGTCGTGAGGCATCGGCTCGGCTGCTCATCAACCAGTCGAGTTTCACCAGCCAGGGAGTGCCTACGGCACCGGCCTCCAACATCCTGGCGGCCTGCATGAACAGAGGCACAGCCCGATATTCATAATCCACCGCAACACTGAGCCGCTTCTGAATGGCCAAGCGTTGGAGCTCGGCCACCGATTCCGCCTTGAGGGCGACAGGCTTTTCCAGCAACAAGTGTTTGCCGGCATTGAGCGCTTGAAGGGCCAAGGCAAAGCGTGGCTCCGGAGGGGTAGCAATAATCACGGCCTGCACGCGAGAGTCGCTGAGCAGAGCCTCCCAATCGTCATAACCCGGAAGGTTGTGCTCCTGACAGGCCTGATCCAAGCGATCACGACGGGGATGCCAGAGCGCTACCGCCTTGAGATCAGCTTGAGAGGCAAGGGCTTGGAGATGAACCGATTCACCAAAGCCGAGACCCGCAATGGCCACTCCAATGGGGGATGGGCTTGAGGTTGGGAGAGCCATAGGAAAAGCCGCGTGGGGATCAGGAGAGCGCGGAAAGCTCGTCCGATGAGCACACACCGGAAAGAACGCCGTCGATCAAAGGGTCAGAACCAGAAGGTTGCCATTCGGCTTTGAATTGGGGCAATCCATTCTTTTGCTTGTCTCGATATAACTGCTGGCTGCAGTCGATCTCCATCACCACCAGGGTTCCCAAGGCGGGGCGATCATCCTCCTGACGCAAGCTGTAGCGGCTCAGCACGGAGACGGTGCCATCCTTCTTCAGCCGCAAACTGCCAGCATCCCACCATTGCTGTCCCTCGCCACTGGAGGGCACTTCTCTCCATTCGACCTGACCTGCGCAAACAGGAGCCGCCCAAAGAATCAGGGCCAAAACAAGAACAACGACGGCCCTAAACCGTGAAGCCAAAACAGGAATCATGAGCTGGGGACCCGAGATTCACAGCCATGCAATCTGAGCAGACTCGCCAGAGTGGAGCGCAATTGCGTTCGCGGAACAATCGAATCCACAAATCCGTGGTCTTGTAGATACTCAGCGGTTTGAAAATTATCCGGCAACTTTTCGCGCAAGGTCTGTTCAATGACGCGCCGCCCAGCAAAGCCAATGAGAGCTTTTGGCTCCGCCAAAATTAAATCACCAAGCATCGCAAAACTGGCTGTAACGCCACCTGTGGTGGGGTGGGTGAGCAGTGGCATGTACAACACACCCGCCTCACGATGGCGTTCCAACGCACCAGAAATTTTGGCCATCTGCATGAGGCTGAGCATGCCCTCCTGCATCCTCGCTCCACCTGATGCACACACAATCAGAAGCGGCAGCTTTTTGGCGGTTGCTTCTTCCACCAAGCGAGTGATCTTTTCACCAACCACCGACCCCATCGAACCGCCCATAAAACGGAAATCCATCACGGCAAGGGCCATCGGAATCCCCTCAACCTCACAAAGCCCAGTGACAACACCGTCTCGAAGCCCTGTGCTGGCCTGGGTTTCGCGAAGTCGATCCGCATAGGCCCTGCGGTCTTTAAAACCCAATGGATCCGTGGGTTGCAGCTCTTGATCCATCGCCACGAAGCTGTTGGGATCCACCAACACCGCAATGCGCTCGGTGCTATCGATGCGATGGTGATAGCCACAGTTGCTGCAAACACTGGCGTTGCTCAGCAGATCCTTGCGGTACACCACCTGACCGCACTCTGGGCACTTGCTCCAAAGGCCATCCCCTTCATCCGGTTCTTGATTCACCTTGCCGACGTACTGACCCTTACGGCGATCAGCGAACCAGTCGAAGAGGCTCATGACTTTTGACTCCGCAGTAGTGGCAAGCAATCCCAGCTGCCGCAGTGGATTTCAGCCGATACATGCACCAGTATCTTTTGAAAAGCACGGACCAAATGACCAGGCAAGAGGGGAAAGGTTTTCTATTGATTTCGCGATCCTAGATCGAGGATCCTTCGGCACAGAAAGACCGTCTTCTTGAGGCTTAGGTCAGCCCTTCCTTGGCTCACCCCTCTTGACGGCCTTGCAGAACGAGCAGTGATCGCCCACGAGCCGTGAACCGAGCCTTGAACCAAGCCGTGAATCAAGGGGTCAACCTTTCGGCGAAAGTGACCCTAAAAGCCAAGGATTGTAAAGGCTCTATTGCTCAATCATGGCCAAGAGATAGGGGGCTACAAAACCTTGGTATTCAAGCCGTTTTTCGCTTGATAACCCCTTCCAACCATTCACATGGACTCTACAAGTGACTTCTCCACATAAACAAGGGTCAGGAAAGTAATCGATTGAATAATTCCTCATTGCATAATCAAAGGTAATTTCTTCGCCCTTCTCGATAACCCTAAACGCAATAAAGTCATGCGCTCCAGATGCATTCAGCGAGATACCACAGGAAGGATTGCATGAGTGATTGACTTTGCTGATCAAGCCCGCATGCTGAACATGCTGAGAAGCCGACACCTGAGAAGCATGCGAGTGATTTGCGGATAAGACTTTTTCAATCACCCCAATCATCACAGTTTCACCAACCTGGAAAGACTTTGTTGCAAATATCCCATCACCTCTCAACGGAGTGACTTTGATTTCATATCCAACGGACAAAATAGGACCTTAAAGACGTCTTCATTTTCATCACTTTTTACGTTACTACAATAAGCAATAGTACCCATTAATAGATCAATTTTTTCAATAAATATTTTTATCTTAGCATGAATTTTCCACGCTCTATGAAAAATAAATTTTCAAGCAAAACCAAGCTTTGGTAAAAGCTTTTGATTGTTCTTATTCCAACGCAGACAGCGCGAGAGGCCACGATTTCAACTATTATTGTTATCACCAAAATTCACTCCAACTCTTCAAACATTTTCGAGTCGCTCTTTACGGCGACCTTCTCCCAGAGCAAACGACAACACCCTTAGGCTTTTACGATCAATTGGCAAAAGCACTATGCATAAGGCCTTGAATTTTATGGCTAAAGCGTAGAGTTTCAACACCTTTCTGCTCCAAGCCTCAGCCAAGCAGGACAACCTTTCAAGCAGAGCATCTCATCCCTAACGGAATTCCTTTGAGCGAATAAGCTGCCACAAAAAAATCTATTTTTGTATACATAAACACAAGCAATTGGACGTGAACTTATGCCTATTGAAACGATCGACAATGTGATTCACTCCCTGATGTCAGCAGGTGGCGAAAAAATCGATTGGGTCAAAGGAGAGTCACGTTCCTGCCCCGATGGGAGTTGGAGCATCTCAGAGGGCACCAACTGCAGTCATCTCGGCCATCTGGACAACACGATCACCAAACGACTGTCCCGGCTGGACATCACGGTCAATCGGGAGATCAACTTACAGGTGATCTTTGACCCTGAAAGCCGTAGAAATGAAGCTTTAGAGATCTACGAGTCAACCAGCGCAAGAACACTGTTGACCCTGATGTTTTGGCCTGGACTGGAATCTGCAAGGAAATTGGCCATTGCCTCCATCGATCAATGGCACAGAGCGATAGAAGATGGCTGGTATGAGGGGTCTGAGTAGTCACATCCTTGCCATCAACACCGCTTGATCAACACCGCTTGATCAACATCGAGGGAATTCTCTCTCTTCATTTGGTGAGCAAGAAAAAGCTTGCTTCCTGCTGAAGGACAAGTGCTAATAGCTGTTGATTTAAATGCCCCCAAACAAGCCGAACCATTGCTGACCCCACCACTCAGCACCTCCGATCCAGGTCAGCCAGATTCCAAGGGCAATAAAGGGGCCAAAGGGGAATGGCTGTCTCGGCCCTAACCGTCCAGACAGACGTCCAATCGTGCCAAACAAGGCACCGCTAAAAACGGCGATTGCCAAAGAAACCAAGACACCGCCCAAGCCGAGCCAAGCGCCTGAGACAGCTGCCAATTTGGCATCACCAAGTCCGAGCGCAGGTTGTCCCAGCATGCGCTCAGCAAGAGCACTTAATCCTTCCAGCGCCAGCAATCCTGCGGAAGCCGCCAACAGATGATTGAGGAGCACGGCACTCGCTTCCGGCCCTGGAATGACCAGATACAGAGCACCCGTGAAGGCAAGGCCGAGCAACACCCCGATTCTGCAAAGAGGTTCGGGCAGCCAGAGATGATCAATATCAATCAACACCAGGGGCAAAAGCACGCTGATCAGAACAATCCCCGCCAACACATTGAGCAAGGCCAGGCCTAATTGATCAGACGCGGCAAGCAATCCATGGCCCCACAACGCGCTCAACCAAAGAAGGGCGCTGATGAGTTCCACCAATGGATAACGGCCCGAGATGCCCTGATGGCAATCGCGACAACGGCCCCGAAGCCACACCCAGCCCAGCACCGGCACATTGTCGTGCCAGCGCACCGCCTGACCACACTTCGGACAGTGACTACCAGGCCAAACCACTGATTCTTGGCGCGGCAACCGCCAGGCCACCACATTGGCGAAGCTCCCCACACAGGCTCCACCCACCACAAGCATCAGGCTGAGCAAACCGGTCAAAGCCCTGACCCTCTTGGTCGATCTCGCCAGCCACGCGGGCGACGCAGCCGACGGCCGATGAGATCGATGCTGATGAAATGTTCTTGTAGCAACAGAGTGGGGCTTTCGAACACAACCCTGCCTTCATCTAAGCGCTCATTCACAACAACACCCATCGGTTCAAGTTGCTGCCCAGAATCACTTAAAAAGCGGAAGTAGATCCGTCGTGCCAAGGCGATCAGACGACGACTATCCACTCTGTCCCAGCGTGGTGGTGGAGTTGTTGATCCACCGGCACCTGCAATTTCAAAGGAGGGAGAGGACAAAAAAAAGACCCACCTGATCATTCAGATGAGTCCACGATAGATGTGATTGCTCAAGATGTTCGGCAGAAGCAATCAGGAGACCTTGCTTTGCTCTTCAATCATGCGGTGAATGATGGGAGTCAAGATGAGTTCCATCGCGAAGCCCATCTTTCCTCCATTCACAACAATGCTGGTGGGACTGCTCATGAAGGAGTCATGAATCATGCTCAGCAGATAGCTGAAGTCAATTCCCCACTTCTCACGAGCTCCCTTGCGGAAGTGAATGATCACGAAGCTTTCATCTGGCGTCGGGATGTTGCGACAGATGAATGGGTTGGAGGTGTCCACCGTGGGCACCCGCTGGAAGTTGATATCCGTGCGGCTGAACTGGGGACAAATGTGATTGATGTAATCCGGCATGCGGCGCAGGATCGTGTCCACGATCGCTTCGGCTGAATAGCCGCGCTCAGCGTTATCACGGTGAATCTTTTGGATCCACTCAAGGTTGGTGATCGGAACAACACCCACCAGCAGATCGGCGAGGGAAGCCACGTCGTAGCCGTCTCCGACAACGCCACCGTGGAGGCCTTCGTAGAACAACACGTCCGTCCCACCAGGGATGGATTCCCAGGGGGTGAACTGACCTGGATCCAAGTTCACGCCGAGGCGAGCGTTGTGCTCAGCAGCCTCTTCTGGACTGTGGAGGTAATAACGCTTCTGACCTCCACCCGTTTCGCCGTAGACGCGGAAGAGCTCTTCGAGCTTGTCGAAGAGGTTGGCTTCGGGTCCGAAGTGGGAGAAATTCTCACCCTTCGCAAGCGATTCAGACATGGCGGTCTTCATCGCCATCCGCTCGAAGCGGTGGTAGCTGTCGCCCTCCACCACTGCAGGAGTGATGTTCTCCCGAGCGAAGATGTGCTCAAAAGCCCTCTTAACAGTGCTGGTGCCTGCACCTGAGGAACCCGTGACAGCCACGACGGGGTGACGCTTCGACATCGACGGAGGAAGATCTGGCCAAATGAGTTTGGCAGGTCAAAGGGCAAATTCCACATTTTTCCTGCCAGGTCGCATCAGAGTGTCTTGAGAAGTTCCTCCCCCATCGCCTGACAGCCCAGGGCAGTACAGCCTTCAGACATCAAATCTCCAGTGCGGAATCCGGCTGCCAAAACGCGATCAACAGCTTGTTCGAGATCGTCCGCTGCTGCGTTTTGTTTGAGACCGGTCCGCAACATCATGGCTGCGGAGAGCACCATGGCCATCGGGTTGGCCTTGTCTTGACCGGCGAGATCAGGGGCTGAACCATGAACGGGTTCATACAAACCAGGACCTTCACTTCCCAGAGAGGCGGAAGGGAGCATGCCGATCGAGCCGGTGAGCATGGCAGAAATATCGCTAAGAATGTCTCCAAAAAGATTGCCAGTGAGCACCACGTCGAACTGGCGAGGGTCTCTCACCAGTTGCATTGCCGCATTGTCCACGTACAAGTGACTGACATCCACTGCGGGGTAATCGCCTTTCATGCCCTCCACGCGATCACGCCACAGTTGGCTGACATCGAGCACATTGGCCTTGTCCACCGAGCAGAGCTGCCCACGTCGCTCACAGGCCAGCTTGAACGCCACCCTGGAGATTCTGTCGATCTCAGAATCCGAGTAGGTCATGGTGTTAAACGCACGCTCTTCACCGTCGGCCTGCACACGACCTTTCGGTTGACCGAAATAAATGCCTCCGGTGAGTTCCCTCACCACCATCAGATCCACCCCTTCCACAACTTCGGGTCGCAGGCTGCTGGCACCAATCAGGGCAGGGACAATTTTGACTGGACGGAGATTCGCAAACAGCTCCATGCCAGAGCGCAGGGCCAGCAATCCACTCTCGGGCCGTTGTGCCCGAGGCAAGGCATCAAATCGAGGGCTCCCGATCGCTGCCAGCAAAACGGCATCGGCAGCCTTACACGCTTCAAGGGTGCTCGCTGGTAGGGGTTCACCGGTGGCATCGATGGCAGAGCCACCGATCGGCGCTTCACTGAATTCGATAGTGAAACCATGCTTGCGCGACACGGCTTCCAGGAGCTGCCTCGCCACCGCCGTGATCTCTGGTCCAATGCCGTCACCCGGAAGCAAAACAACGCGATGCAGTGGCATTGGAACTCAGAGGGGGGAGAACAAGAGAGGTTACCGAGCGGCTTTCTTGAGTTCCCGGATCTGCTTCGCCATCTCAGGCAATTTGCTAAACGCAGCCGAACAACGCAGCCAGAGCCTGCTGGGAATCGCCGGATAGCCACTCACCACCTCGCCGGGCTCCACCTCTCCATGGATCCCGCTCTTGGAACTGGCGATCGCACGATCGCCAATGATCGCTCGGTTGGCCACACCAACCTGTCCAGCCAAAATCACCCCATGGCCAAGGCGAGCGCCGCCCGCAATGCCCACCTGCGAGGCCAGAGCACAGCCCCGTCCGGTGACAACGCCATGGCCGATTTGCACGAGATTATCGATCTTGGTTCCCGCCCCAATCCGGGTTTCACCCACGGAGGGACGATCAATCGTGCTGCCGCACCCCACCTCAACACCCTCCTCCAGGACAACGAGACCCGTTTGAGGCATTTTTCGCCACCCCTTGGCGGTCGGAACAAAACCAAACCCCTCGGAGCCCACCACCGCGTTGGAGTGGACCACACAATGGTTGGCTAATCGCACGCCTGGGTGCAGCACCGCATTGGCATGCAGTTCGCAGAATTGACCGACCCTCACATCCCCGTAAATCACCACACCGGCATGAAGGGTGCTGTTGGCACTGATGCGTGTGTCGTCACCAATGCAAACGTGAGGGCCAATCGAGACCCCAGCATCGATCTGAACCCTGTCACCGATCACCGCCGAAGGATGGATGGTGGCGTCTGGTCTGGGGCGAGGATGCAAGCGCTCGAGGGCTTCAGCAAAGGCCAAACGGGGATCAGCCATCACAGCCCAAGCCAGCCCGCGCTGCTCAGCCATCGCCTTGAGGTCGTCCTGATTGGGAATCAAAACGGCACCAACATGGCTGGTTTCCAGGCTCTGAATCAGAGCGTTGCCCTTTTCAAGAAAGCTGAGTTGATCGGCTTCGGCTCTCTCCAAAGAGGCCGCTCCTCGGAGCTCAGGATCGCTGCCGAGCTGATGCTCCAGCAGACCTGCCTCTCCGTCCTGAAGGACGGCGATTAACTGGCTGAAACGCATCGATTCAGGGGTCTGATGGGCGGATCGTAGGCGTGCTGAGGACAAGCACGTCTCGATGAACCACAACAGGCGAGCTGCCTTGCCGATCGGGTCGCGCTGGCTCTTTGACAAGACGTCGAAGGGACTCACTGCTGAGGGAGCTCAAGCCACGGGCTACTTCAAGGCCCTCCTGATCGACGATCCTCACGGGTTGGTTGGCCGTGAAGTCTCCGGTTAGGTCCGTAATTCCCACCAACAGCAAGGAGGCACCTCTGTCGCACAACGCTTGGCAGGCACCGTGATCGATTTGCAGGCTTCCTTGGGGTTGCAACGCATGGGCCAGCCAGCTTTTTCGATGACCAAGGGGCTGGGGGTGGGGATGAAACACCGTTCCTCCGCGCCCGCCAGCCAACATGGTTTCCAGCATTTGCTGATCGCGACCATCCGCCAAATGCACGGTGATTCCGCTCGCGGTGGCAATCCGAGCGGCCGCGAGTTTGGTGGTCATCCCCCCCGTTCCCCAACGACCTCCGTCTCCCGCACCTTGTTCAAGGGCCTGCAGGTCTGCTGGGTGATGAACGTCCGAAATCGGACGAGCCGAGGCGTCACTGCGCGGATCAGCGGAGTACAAGCGATCGATATCGGTCAACAGAATCAGATCATCCGCATCAATCGCTGCTGCAACGAGGGCTGAGAGCGTGTCGTTATCGCCAAAACGCAGCTCTGCCGAGGACACCGTGTCGTTTTCGTTAATGACCGGCAAAACCCTCCATTCGAGCAACTGATGCAGGGTTGCGGAAGCGTTTTGATAACTCCGACTGTCCGCCAAGTCAGATCGGGTGAGCAAAACCTGCGCGACGGGAATGCCATGAACGGCCATCGCTTCTTCGTACAGAGCCATCAGATGGCCTTGACCGATCGCCGCAGCCGCTTGAAGACCGCTCAACGTTGAAGGCCTGGCCTTCAGGCCCAGGCGCTGACATCCGAGTCCAACAGCACCACTTGTGACCAAGACGACACGGTCACCGCGCTGGAGACATTGGGCGAGATTCAGACACAAGGCTGAGATGGCATCAGCCGTGCTGCGATGGTCCGTGCTGCGCAGCAAACTCGTTCCAACTTTCACCACCCGCAGGCTCATGCGTGGCCTGCTCCAAGCCATCGGGCGAGTTGCCTCTCCAACACTTGAACGCGATCGTGACGACAAGGGGTTCCGTCTTCACGCAGAGGTCTGACCAAAACCGTATACAAACCAAGCCGGTTTCCAGCCAGGACATCGGTGAACACACGATCTCCAACCATGGCGATCTGCTCCGGCTTGAGATCCAAGGTTTGGATGACGCGTCGGATCGCTCCTCGACGCGGTTTGGCGGCAGAGCTGGTGAATTCAATCCCAAGCTGCTCAGCCACAGCCCCGATTCTCTGACGGGAGGGATTGTTGCTGATCAAATGAAGGTGCGTATGGCGTTGAGCAGATTGAGCCCAGTGAAGAACGGAGGGAGGCAAGGCCACATCGCGCCCTGGAAGAAGCGTGCGATCAACATCAAGCAACAAAGCCTTGATGCCTCTGCCAAGCAAGGGTTCCAAAGGAAGATGGGCCAGGGTTAAGCCTGGATCCCAGTCAGGTCGCAGCCATTCACGACGCATCACTCGGATAGCTCACGCTCATCAAGCTCAGCCTCGATGCGAGGTTGAATTTGGTCGAACTCATCCCCTTCCACCAACACCGCAGCGCCATCATCCATGCGGGCGACAACAAAGAATGGATCTAAGGGGATGTAAAGGCCGTATTCCAAGTCATCGGCCAAAAAGCTCACCAGCAATTCATAGGTCTCCGATTCATCGTCACCCGCCTCATCCTCATCGAGATCTTCAGGATCGGGCTCATCCAGCTCACCATTCACCGTGAGGGTGACCGCGGAGCGCACAAGGGTGAGGTCATGCTCTTGAAGCACCACATCAGCCACCGAAAGAATCGGTTCATTGCTGGTGATGCTGTCGATCAGCTCCGGCTCATCACCGTCCTTCAACCGGAACAAGCAGACCGGAGTGTCGACAGGGGTGAGTAACGCGTAGTCCTGACCATCGAGGGGAATGAGCTGCTCAAGAAAACAAAGAAGATCACGCCCTTCACTGTCTTTTACCAGCAGAGTTGGTACGTCTCCGCTGTTGTTCGGGCCGCTAGAACTCATTGCTCAAGAATCATTACCTTCAGGATCCTTCATTGCCGTCCGTCTTGCTAGCAGACGGGGTCGCCATGTCGACCGGTTCGGGCTCTGGCCCATCAGAGAGCCATTGTTCAAGAAGCAGTGCAGCGGCTGCACTGTCGAGTCGGCCGCTGCGATCGCCTTGCAAGCCATGTCGGTCGGCCGCGGCCCAACTACTGCTGTGTTCATTCACGAGCGCCAGGGGCAGCTTTAAAGCCATGGCCAAGCGCTGTCCGTAGCGCTGGCAATGGCCTGCTTGCTCTGTGAATTGGCCCTCTGCATCTAGGGGTAGACCGACAACCAAGCCCTGCACTCGACGGGTCAGACAGACCTGTCCCAAATGCTCCAGGTCATGCTTAAACGTCCTGCGGAACAACGCAGGGAGGGGACGCACCGTGATGCCAAGGGCATCACACCCTGCCAAGCCAATGCGCTTGCGGCCCACATCCAGGCTCAACATCGATCGGGGTGATGGGCTCAAGATCAGCGCTCGCGACCCAGTGTTGGCGTCGGCAACGGCGGCTGCTGGGGCTGGAGACGTCCCAGCATCGATTCCAGGGGACGGATGCCACTGAGCTCTCGGCTACCAAGCTTGCGCCAGAGGCTTCGACCCAGGACGAGCTGGGTTTGCTGCGACTGAAATCCACAACGCTGAACGATGACCTGGAGGCGTTCATCATCCTCATCCACCAGGAGTTCAGGAGCGGGTTGAAGCCGGGCCAAGCGCTCCAAAGCAGGAGGCAAGGCATCCATGAGCCGGTCATCCCAGGCCACACCACGCAACAGTTCAAGCCTTGGCCTGGCAAAGCCAGAGGGTCTTGCCACAAGTCCTGCAAGCACCTGATTTTGATCGGAATCGATTCGTTCCAAAAGGCCGCAACCCTTCGAACGTTGGTCCACAAGGTCTTGCCATTGGCGATCAAGAATTTGCCGATGATGCGTGGAACAACAGGCTTGCTCGAGAGCAAACAGTTGTCTTGCAGTGCTGTTGTCGAGGGCGCTCCAACGACACTGACTCGGTAACTCGGAGGCGGGTGGCCCCGAAACGGACGGCGGATCAACCCGCCAAACCCCAAATCGTCTCAGCGGTTGAAATCCCAGTTCACGGGCAAGGTCAAGCTGGTCTTGATCGTTGCTATCGCATCGGATCAACCAACTCTGTGAACGGGCGACCCCATCGCTCAGGGCTTCATGGAGCAACTGCCGGACCACAGAAATTCTGCTGGTGCCCGTTGGCTCTTGCCGTTCCTCGAGCTCCAGCTGCCAACAACTCTTGCGGCGGTTGAGCGACCGCAAAATCACAAGAGACAGCAAACGATCCGCTTTTGTGGCGTCCTGCTCCAAGGCGACGAGCACCCTCAGCTTGCGGAGAAGCCAGGTCTGGAGCATCAAGGCCTGCGGTTGATCGGCCCACTGGTTCGATGTGCTGACCTGAGCAGACGTCAACAGCAATCGCATGTGGGCTGCGTTGAGAGCTTCCACCCGTGGAGAGCTGCCGGATGCTTGATCCACATCGCGTCCGCTATAGATCATTAATGTATCGCTCACCTCGGGCCGCCGAGGATTTAGGCCGGTCGAACCAAGACAAGAGGCGTCCGCTCGTTGGCATTGCCAGCAGGGTTTGGCTTCAGGGCTCGGTGGAGCAACGCTTCATCGCAGCCACGGCTGGAGGCCAGCACTTTGACCCGACCGAGATCGTTGACATCCACAATCGCCACCGACACGCCAAGCGTCTCTGCGGCGAGATTGCAAAGCTCTGCGGGTGAGTCCGGACCAAGAACAATGGTTTGGTCATAGGGAGGCGTGGTGCCAGTGATGTCGTCAATCAGTCGTGCTTGGTCACCTGCAAGGCGATAGAACCAACCCTTCAGACCCACGAGTTTTAAAACGAACCCCACACTCCAAGCCACCAGAACCCGTGTTGGTCCCACCTGATCGATCAAGGTTTGAATGCCGCAGGCTGTTGCCAAGCTGCTCGTGGGATGGAACACACGACAGAGCAAGCGGGCGATCCAACTCGGCTGAACCGTGGAGGGGTGCGCGTATCGACCCTGAATCACCGCAACGGGTGTTTCCCCAATCGTGAGCACATCTCCAGGCTGAATCAAACCACCTGCGTAGTGCTTGAGCACGTCAACCGTGTCATCTAAGGGACCGAGCAAGTGCGTTTTGATCGGCAAAACCGCGCATCCATCCCCCTGACGGAATGCAGCGCCTGCCCCCTGAAGAGGTTCTGGTTGATGGGTTGGAACCACCATGCCTTGACGGCGATGCAAACGGCCAAAGGGCCCGTAATTCACCCAATGCACATCAACCCAAACGCTGTCGACCCGATCGTTGATGGCAACCTCTTGATCCGCACTGAAGGTGAGTTGCACCTTCACCCGGGTGCTCTTACGACCTTTCACGATGTAAGCAGCCCAATACCCATCCGGGCGGGCGTCCTCATCAGGGTGATGCGGAGTGATTTTGGTTTGAACGTTGACGGAACTCAGGTCGTTGTTCCCAAGCAATGTTGGTTCCACGCCCAGCTCTGGCACCATCACTTCCATGCGCTGATGGGGGTTGGTAATCGTCAACCAACCTTCAATAACGAGGCTCTTGGACGTGTGCTGCACTTGCCAATCGTGGGCCCGTAATTGAAGGGGGGACGACGGCCTGAGCCGATGCCGCGCCTCAATCCAAAGCACACCGATGCCGAGCAGGAGCAAGATCAGCAGCAGCGTGCACATAGGAAAACGGTCAGCCGACCGGAAACAATCAAGCAGCGTAAAGGGTTCCGGTGGATTGATCAGCGGGACAGCACTTCTGTATTGAGCTCGTTGAAACTGATGGTGGTGCTGCCCTCGGCAGGGGCCTCAATTCCTGTGGCTGCACTGATGGCAGCGTTGATGGCTTCCAGAGGAACCTGTCCGTCCTCATCGAGCAGGACCTTGCCCTTGCCATCGATCACCACAACCTGCGGGATCGTGCCATGCCAGTAGGTCGCAGGATCGGATCGGTCTTGGCTGGCATCCCCTTGAAAGGCATCGGTGGTGAAGGGAAGCAAGTCCACCTCACGCCCCCACAAACGCTGAAGTTCAGACACCACAGGCGCAAAAATCTTGCTGGTGCTGCTGTCATCCAAGTAAAAAACGATCACGCTGGTGCGTTCTTTCTCTAAGGCGTCCTTCAGGGTTGTCGCGGGTGGAACAAGCGATCCATTGCCTGCATACAGCGCAAAAATATTGCCGTCGTAACTGTCGGTGTCCCTCGCCGCCTCAGCTGGGTTCGCCATCAGCAGCAAGCACAATCCTGCAGCGACGAGAGAACGCAGGACCGAGCGCAAGATGCTGAGCAGAAGCATGGTGCTGAGCAAAGGCATGGCGCCGAACACTGGATGCAGCATTCTGACCGCTGGGATCAGCCTCGGTTGAAGCTGCGGCCCATCCCTTGAGCGATGCCTCGACCAACCAGTCCAATGGCTCGACCGATCACTTGGGTCAGGACCACCGCCAGCAGATTCCCCACCTTGCGCACGAGTAGTTGAACCTGAGGAGCCAGGGCATCTCGCGCTTCTAATAGGAGCGCAACCTGTTGTTGCCACCAGCCAAGACGACGCAGCTCTTCGTCTCTGGGTTCCGTTAACAGGAGCGGTGCAATCGTTCCATCGTTGAGTTGATACAGAAGCCGCTGGCTTTCGTAGAGGCGAATCGGACGTTGAATCCAGGTTTGCCAACGGGACTGGGTATTGAGTTGGTTGCGTAGACGTTCCAACTCACGGGTGGAGATCAAGCGTTGATCAAGCAGGTAGCGCCTCAACTCAGGCCAGTCTCCGCAGACGCCAAGAAGCTCAGAACCAATCAGTTCCGCCGTGCGTACCAACCAATTGCTCACCAACGTTTCGAGCTGCAGCAAGGCGCGGGGATCATCGGCAGGCAACAGTTGCCCATCCACCAGAACGGGCTGGTCGTCGAGAAAAGGGGCCAACATTCGCTTCGGATTGGGCAGTTCCTCGTCGGTGTCTTCGAGCTCTGTGTTGAGAAGCAGGTGATCGGCCACACCGCTTAACTCCTCGCCCATGGGAAGGCGTACGTAATGACCCGCCATCGTGCAAAGAGCCTGCTGGCGCAATTCAGGTTGAAGAGCCTGCCAGTGCTCCGAGAGCGCGCGATCCGATCGTTTCTCAACGGAGGCTTGCTGATCAGAGCGCAACCGATGCAGCACCTCATTGAGCTGTCGCAAAAGGGCCAGCAAGAGCTCGCGTCGTCGTTCAGGTTGGAGACCTTCAATCGCCAGCATCTGCCCCGTGGCGTTGCTTAAGCCTCCAATCACCGCTGCTTCTAGACGTTGATGAATCGCATCCCAGACGGCAGCACCATTCCTCTCCTTCAACTGAATCGAGGTTCCTGAAGGTTCGTGGAAAGGAGACGATTGTTGGAGAGGAACAGCACCGTCAAGACCTAATTGCAAGGGACCCCAAATCCAGAGCAACAGCTGACGGGCGCTGCGCAGTTCACGACAGCGACCCTCCAGCATGAATCGCAACAGCGGATTCTCTGGAGGGGGATTCAACAGGACCTCGATCATGCGCAGGTCGTGATTGATTTGCTGCAGCCCAGTCATCAACAACCAAGGACCCAGCCCTGGTGACGGGAACGGTGCAAACGTCTCAGAGCTTCGTTCCCAGGAACTGTGCGCTGTCAGTTCGACCACCCTGCCCCCAGACAGCAAGGTTTCAATGCCCTGCTGCAATTGCGCGAGATCAGGATCTTGAAGCAATCCTGCGCAGTCCAGCGACAAAAGCTCCGTGGGATCGCAAGGAAGCTTCGCGGGAAGCAACAGCAAAAGAGGGGTTGATCCCCAACGGCTTTGAAGCTTCAAGACCTCCAGCTGAAGAAGGGCCGGCGAGGCAATCGATTCAATGGACCAGATCACCAGATCAGGTTGGCCATCCAGCTGATCCGTTGAAACAGAAATGACGAGCTCTTTGTTGCCAGCCAGCCCGGACAAAAGAGATTCAGCAAGCAGATTCCTTGCGATAAGCAAAATCTTGTTTGGAATCCCGTTCACCGCTGTAAATCGTCCCGGTCAAATGATCGCAAGGAAATGGTGAAGGAGCAAATGCTCATGCAGGCGGGATCAATCGCCATCTAACGCTCTTGGACGTCCGCTGAGTTGAAGCGTGTAGGTCTCAATTGTGTAGCCAGTGCGCTCCTCGATTTCCCGCACGAGTTCATCAGGCAATTGCACATCGAGGTCTTCGATTCGTCCGCTCTCAAGGCAGGTGAGATGACTGTGTGGGTCGCTTCGATAGCCATAGAGGCGACCACTGGCCCGATCCAGACATTCGATCACGCCAGCTCTCTGAAGAGCTTCGAGATTTTGATACACCGATGTATGCCCAATCCTTCGTCCCTGGTCATTCAATTTCTCAAAAATATCTCTCGCGCTCAAGTGGCTGGCTTCAGTCCAAAGCAGATCGAGAACCATTCGCCTCTGCTGACTGAGGCGCATCCCAAGCTTTCGGCACAACTCAAAAGTGGCTTGCAGTCCACTGGAAGCAGCAGACATTTCCGAACTTTGATGCGTGCTATCGACCGCCACTAATGCAATTTTATTGATCGCATCTTAAAACCCTATTCAAGACTTCGTCGCGAGCTTCGAATCAAGCATTCGAATCAAGCAATTGTGCGGCTCTGCCCAAGAAGAGGGTCTTGAAGACGGCCAGCCGCCATGGCCTGGATGGCTTCATGCAAGTCGACGCGACCGTCATAAAGCGCTCGACCCACGATCACACCCTCCACGCCCAATGGTTCCAGGGCTAGGAGTGAAAGGAGATCTGCCATGCAGCCCACCCCTCCAGAGGCAATCACTGGAACCGCACTCGCTTGAGCCATGGCGCGCAATGCGTCGAGATTCGGCCCAGCCAAGGTGCCATCTGTCGCGATATCGGTGCTGATGATGGCCGCGATACCAGCCGCACTCAAACGTTTGGCCAGAGCTGTCGCTTCGACGTTGCTCTCCTCCACCCATCCTCGCGTGGCCACAAAACCGTTGCGTGCATCAATGCCCACCACAATTTTGTGAGGGTGACGGCTGGCAAGCTCCACCACCAACTCGGGCTTCTCAATCGCGACGGTGCCGAGAATGACCCGATCGAGTCCACAGCTGAGCAGCTCTTCAGCCCTCTCCAACGAGCGCACTCCGCCACCCAGTTGCACGGGAATCGCTAATTCTTTGGCAATCAAGCGCACCGCTTGATCGTTGATGGGCTCACCACTTCGCGCACCATCGAGATCCACCAGATGCAGGCGGGTTGCTCCCTGTTTCACCCATTGTTGAGCCTGGGCCAATGGGTCATCACTAAAGCGAGTGACCTGGTCGTAGTCCCCCTGATGCAGACGAACACAGCTGCCCTGCAAGAGGTCAATGGCGGGGATGATCTCCATGACGCCGGTGGCACGTTTCGCTCTCCCCATCCTGCAGGCCAGAGGGGCATGGTTCATGACTGCTGTTGAAGGGCCGCGCTTCAATGGCTGGGTTGAGCGGCTTGCTGATGAAAATTCTCGTAATGGGTGGCACCCGCTTTGTCGGGAAGCCATTGGTGGCAAGGCTTCAGGAGCAGGGGCATGCACTCACCCTGTTCACACGAGGTCGACTTCCCGCACCCGAAGGTGTGGAGTCCGTCCGGGGAGATCGCAGCGTTGATGCTGATCTCGACCAACTCAAGGGACGGACCTTTGAGGTGGTCATCGACAGCTCGGGGCGCAGTTTGGACGACAGTCGTCGCGTTTTGGCCGTGACGGGCGCCCCAGCACACCGCTTTCTGTACGTGAGTTCCGCCGGGGTCTACGCCGCGTCGACGCAGTGGCCATTGGATGAAACAGCTGCCATCGATCCCGCCAGTCGCCATTCCGGCAAAGCTGACACCGAACAATGGCTGCAAGAGCAGGGGATTCCCTTCACCAGCTTCCGTCCCACTTACATCGTGGGGCCTGGAAATTACAACCCGGTGGAGCGTTGGTTCTTTGACCGCATCGTCAATGATCGACCGATTCCTCTTCCAGGATCAGGCGAAACCATCACCCAGATCGGCCATGCCGAAGACCTGGCTGAGGCCATGGCTCGCTCGCTTGAAGTGGATGCCGCTAGCAATCGGATCTACAACTGCAGCGCCAGCCGGGGCATCACCTTCCGGGGCTTGATCGAAGCGGCAGCCGTGGCCTGCGGCCGCGACCCCAAAGGACTGGATCTACGCCCCTTTGACCCCAGCGGACTCGACCCCAAAGCCCGCAAAGCGTTTCCTCTAAGGCTCAGTCACTTTTTAACCGATACCACCCGCGTCAGGCGTGAACTGGCCTGGGAACCACGCTTTGACGCCTGTGCCTCGCTCGCTGACAGCTACCAACGGGAGTACAAGGATCAGCCCACGTCCGATCCCGACTTCAGCGCTGACCAGGCTCTGATCGGTGAGGCTTGAGATACCCCCAGGCTGACCACAGAGCCAACAGCAACGAGGGCCAAAACAAACCCACACCAACCAGTTTTAAACCCTGAACCAGGGCTGGATCCCCCCAAAGGGGGGGCCAAAGCATGAGCGCAAGGCTGAGGAATTGAAGGATTGTTTTGGCTTTCCCTGCCGTGGATGCGGGGGCCCCATCACGGCTGTCACCCCGCCACCCCGAGATCAGCAATTCACGGGCCAGCAAAAGCCAAACCGCCCAAACAGGAAGGATTCCCTCTGACGCCAACCAGATCAGTGGGGCACTGATCAACAACTTGTCAGCGAGAGGGTCCAAGCGAGCTCCCCAGGTGCTGCCTCCATCGGCACGTCTTGCCAACCAGCCATCCGCTGCATCACTCCAACCTCCAATCAGCAATAACCACCAGGCCAAAGCGTCGTAATCCGTCGCCAGGGCGAGAAGAAGCGGGAGTCCCATCAGGGCTCGAGCCAAGGTGAGTCGATCAGCCCAGAGGCGCCAGGGAGAGATCAAGGCTCAGAATGCATTGAGATGCGTGGATTCCATGGTGCTTCAGCAGACGGTTAAGGAGGTGATGTCATCGCCCGTATTGACTGTGACACCAGAAACGGCATTAAAAGATGCCGTGAGTCTGCTGAGCGATCACCACATCAGTGGCCTGCCAGTGGTGGATCAGAGCGGAGTCTTGATTGGGGAGCTCACCGAGCAAGACCTGATGGTGCGCGAAAGCGGAGTTGATGCCGGCCCCTACGTGATGCTGTTGGACAGCGTGATCTATCTGAAGAATCCACTCAATTGGGACAAGCAGGTTCATCAAGTGCTGGGCACCACGGTGAGCGATCTGATGGGACGTGATCTTCACAGTTGCGCAGAGAGTCTTCCTCTGCCCAAAGCAGCATCCCTGCTGCATGAACGCAGCACCCAGCGCCTGATTGTGGTGGACGACAACAAACGCCCCGTGGGTGTTTTGACACGGGGGGACATCGTCCGAGCCTTGGCCTCAGGGCAGCCTTAACGAGACGCGAGTGGCGTGATTCGAATCGCCACTGGCTTGATGAAACGGAACTCCACAAAATCGCCGAGCGCTAGCTCGTCAAACACCGTTCCAGGCATTCGCTTGCTGACGTCGAGATTGTGAACCTTCCCGAATGGCCCGCGGAGACTCAAGGTGCGATCGGTCCGCGAAATCCTCACCACTTCAGCGCTGCCGGTGGCCATCGCCACACGCGTGCCCTTCGGAACGGGACCAAAGTCTCCAGCGATCTCCACATCCTGGCGCTCAAAACTCAGGGCTTTGCTGGTGGAAGGGCGTAGATCCACCACTAAGCCATCGAGAAGATCCAGGGAAATGTTGCTTCCAGGACGCAACCTCAACGTGTTGAGATCCACGGCTGACGTCACAAGAATGTTGTGCCCTTCGGGGCCTTCAATTTCCAGCACCTGCTGGTCTGGAAGAAGGCGGGTCACGGTGGCGTGTAGGTGGGTGATTTCAAACGACTCGAGAAGTTCCGCCTTCAGAGTGGTTCCAGACCGAAGCAAATCGGCGGCCAAGGGGGGCGTGAAAACAGAAGGGCCGCGCGCAGGAGTAGGGAGTTTGCGAACGTCTACGGCGACGGGCTGAACCAGGCGGAAATCAACGAATTCGCCAACCTTCAAATCCTCAAGCGGATCATTCTCTGGCGTCACTAGGACGTCGAGATTGTTGATGCCGCCAAAAGGACCCATCAGGCTCAGACTCCCATCTTGACGATCAAGCTTGACCACCCTTCCCGTTCCTGAGGCAAGCGCGACACGCATTCCTTTTTTCAACTTCCCCATATCAGTGGGAAGGATGATGTCTTCACGACTAAAGCTCAGCTCTTGATCCTGGCTCGGCTCAAGGTCCACTAACAGACCATCGAGAACGGAGAGGCTCACCTCATCCCCAGGTTGTAAGCCTAGGGGCGCTAAATCCAGGCCAACCGTGTAGATCTCGGTGTGCCCCTCAGGATCCACAATTTCGATCACCTTCTCTTTGGACAGAGCTTCACTCACGGTGCCTGTGAGCTCCGTCACCTCAAAACCAGCCAGTTGCTTTTCAGTGAACCCAGCAAGAGCACGCTGAGGGGGAGTCAGCAAAGCTGACGCCAGCAAAGAACAGATCAGCAGCACTCGGCCATGGAGTTGGTGACGGGACTTCTGGCGCGATGGGCGGATCATTGGTTGAACATCTGTCGTGCAGAGACGGTAGCTCCCTATTTTGATGAGTCAAAATACGCAGAGTTTTACGAGCGCCGCATGTCAAGTTCTTGGGTGCGCCGAATGGCGCTTTGCATCGGTCTCGCTGTTGTCGCTTCGGCGACACAGCTTCCAGCACGCGCTGAGAAGACGATTGAGATCAGCTTGAAGGATCGCTACTTGAAGCTGCTGGATTCCGGGGTTGTGGTGGCTCGCTATCCCGTTGCGATTGGTGCGCCGGAATCACCGACGCCAGCAGGGAGCTACGAGATCACCCGCATGGAAGATGCGCCGATCTATCACAAGAAAGGGAAAGTGATCGCTCCAGGTCCAAAGAATCCTGTTGGGGTCCGTTATATGGCTTACTTCCAGCTTGGGACTGGTGAATACGCCATTCATGGAACAGCCTGGCCCAACTGGGTCAATCTCAGAGCGGCTGTCAGCCTTGGCTGCATTCGCATGCTCAACAAAGATGTGATCAACCTGTTCAATCAAGTCGATGTCGGGACGCCCGTCGTTGTGACATCTAAATAACCACTCCATCAAGCCATGCGTTTAAATCCACTTCTTCTGGTTGCGATTTCAGCCTGCATCGCCGCCCCCCTTTCAGCTCAAGGCTCATCGAGCCAAGAGATGCCGGAGCAAAAGTTTTTAGATCAAGTTGAAGCCCCTGGCCATGTGCTGATTACAGCCCCTGGTGCTGATGCGGTGAACGCTGAAGCCCGCCGTAAAGGCCTGAAATTTCCTGCCGTGGGCTATTGGTCTCCAGACAATGTGTGTTTCAGCAATCCCCCCAAAGGTGATTGCAATGGATTGTTCACTCGATAATCAGCTAGCTGCAGCACATCCGTCGTGCCTGCCTGTGCAGCGGTGCATTCCGAGGTTAACCGCCTGATAACAAGGGACAAAGCTTGTATTCAACAAGCGTTAGAGCAAAACGAGTCGGTCGTTTCCAAGCGTTGAGCGCCAGTCCATCTAATGATTAAACAATAGGCTAAACTTCCTTTTCATAACGGCCGCTGGGTTGGCACAGCAAATAAATAAGCCAGAAAATACCAATGAATGGGACAAAGCTAATAAATAGCCACTTCCAGTCTTTGCCTATATCGCGAAGCCGACGAACAGTAATCGAGATAGTCGGAAATATTTGTGCGAGCCCATAGACAAAGACTGGACCTGCACCAATTGCAGGAACAAAAGCCAAAAGCAAAGGCAAAAAAAATTGAATCAAGTACGCCAAGAGACAGAACCACCAATACTCGGCTCTTGTTGCTCTGCCGCTGTAGTTAAATGACCTCCTCCAAGCAGTGGTGAATGCTTCAACCGGCTCCATTAATCGACGCTGTTTATTTGTTCTCTGTTCTACAGGTCATCAGATTGGTCGTAAACCAAAGGTTCACTTTTCCAAAGAGTCTTTTTTATTTCACGAGCAGTCCATCAAGTGGTCAGCAAATACTGCCACCGCTCAGAAGCAGACATTAAAAAAGGTCCCCTTGCACGAGGACCTTTCTCTTTGCGGATCCCGTTCAAAGGTCGCCGCGAGGAACCTAATACGTACGTAACGGAATGTAAAGCGATCTGACTAGGGTGGCGGCACTCAGGATCAGAGGATGAACCGCAATCCCAACATCGCCTTCTTTGGCGGCACGGTGATCATCGCGATCATGGTGATGGCAGCCTTCGCAAACCTGGCAGCAAACGCCTAAGCGACCTCAAGCCTTGAGCGCCGGTCCATCGGGCGGGCGGACAACGTGTGTCACCTCATCAGCGTTGACCCAGGTGATCAACCCGTCATCGACGCTGGACACCGGAAACAGCGTGTTGACCTTTGGATCATGAGCACCTTCTTCACAGAAGACGACCTGCCCCATCCACCAGTTGTCGTTGAACGGCTAAGCAAGTTCTAAACAAGGTCTCATTCCAGCTTTGCCACTCTTTAATCTCCAAAAAAAAGACTTCGCCATCACAAGCGAAGTCTTTTTTGACATTCTTCTTACAAAGCTCGGAAGTGATTATCACCCACAATATAACTTCCTTTAGCCTCCATCTTGCCGCCGCTGAAAACATCTTCACCACCTAATGGCGCAAGGAAAACGTCCTCTACAGATGGGGGGACTTTGCATTCAACGCCGCCTTTAATACCATCTAGTTTTGCAAAAACACCTCCACCAGCGATGGTTTGAAGCTGATCAAGAGTGAGTTCGGTGTTGTTCATTGGTTTGAAGTTGCGGTGGAGGTGATTCCCTCCGATGCACATACCATCTCTCAAATGCTTGGAGTAGATGATGACCAGCCTCAAGCCGATCTGTGATCTTGCTCACAGACGCTTAAGGCAATAAAAAACCCCCACCGATTCGGTGAGGGAAGCTTGAAGTGAACTGACTCAATCACTTGGCGTAAACAACGCCCCTATAAGTAAGACGGATCTTATTAGAAGCGATGCTCGATGCACTCTTAGCGGGTGCATACTGCTTGCCACGATAGGTCAAAGTCATGAGAGGTTCCTCAGAAAGACAGGCCCCCGTTCCTTGGCCTGGATTGTCTGCGCCTCGCAGATGGGGTTACGAGGTGAACGTTAGGAGTAGATGAGCTACCACTCTTTTATACCGATCAAGTCAACACAAATCGCGTTCAGAATGATACAAAGAAGGCGATTTTATGTGCCTTACGAATACAAAACAAAACTGAAAGCTACACAGCCATTGTTCAACTCACTACAGAGTTTTCGTTCAAGCCATGATTTTGTGCTTACAAGATACAAAACAAACAAAAGCCTCCACCCACAAGGGGAGAGGCTTAAGGCTCGCAACCAAACGCCAGCCCGGACTCATCGGGTTTTCTAACGCTTGGTTTAAGTCAAATCACTCAACTTGGTTGTCGTCTCAAGGAAGGCAACGAGAATTCAGTGATCGAGAGCGAGCTGAGCAATGGCTTTGATTTGCTGCATCCATTGCGGACATTTCCATTCGGGGCTGAGGCATGCCTGCCCTGAATGCGGCCTCAAGCCTCAAGAAAGATCAAGTCAAACAATCGCCGATCAAGCCATGGCCAATCAAGGCATGGCAGATCAAGGCATGGAAGCAGCGCCCTCAGAGCAAGGAGGGGGCGGTCTTGGTCAATCCAACGAGATTGTCCAGATCCACTGATCGAAGAACGGCCTTCTCAGCCTGGGGGGAGAGGACCGCATGCACCGCACCACCAGAGGCTTTCTCATAGCTGCACACGTCAAACGCAGCTGGGTCTGATTCCACAGTGACGCGGGAGCCATCGCGGAGGAGGAATTGAGGCATTGATCTGATGAAGATCACCAAGTTATCTCGTGCTGTCGGCCCAAAAGCCAGAGATGTCAGAGGATCCATTCCACGCGGTATCAGCAGCCTCAGGGCAAAGGCGGAGGAGGAAGCACTGGAGGAGGTGGTGCTCCATAGATGATGCTCTCCTGCTCATCAGCTGAGGACACCGGTTCCGGTTCCTTGAGCGCAGGGGCTGGAGGGATGGGCTGAGGCCACGCTTCCGGATCCTCTGGAAGGATCTGATCCTCCTGAAGCAACACAGGTGGCGGTAAATCCGGAGGCAGATCGAAATCCCATGGCTGGGTCTCAGCATCTGATTGGAACGACTCGTCCTGCTCGGCCTCCACATCAGGCCGTTCTCGGAGCACAAGTGGGTCAGCAGTAATCGGTGGTTCCCGGAGCGGTTGCCTGGTAGGAAGCGTTTCGGTGACAGGCGTGGTCTGGTTGTGATCGAGGCGTGGTGAGGGCTTAGGTGCCCAGATCATGCGCGCAATCGGCTCAACACCTTGCTCCATGACACGGTTCAAACCAGCCAAGGCGCGATCCATCAGCTGCCCCCCATAGAAAAAGGCGCAGTCCGATGGGCCTTCACAGCGCTTGCTGCTTTCGATCCGTCGGGTCAAGTCAGCCATCAGCCCACCTTTCAGCGGGACACGACGCTCACTCAATCTGAGCAAGTAGGGAACATGCACAAAACTGGTGGCGCCACCACTAATCCAGTTGGCGTCCTCCTCCGTGAAACCTTTCACTCCCGGAATAATCAGACGACTTTTGGATGCGTGGTCGGGCATGTAGGCCGCCACAAGACCCCGCCTGCGGGCCAAATCCTTCGTCTGCTCCAGCGTGAGGCCATCCTTGCTCATCAGCATTTCGATTCGGCCATCAGATTTCAAGCCGTAGACCATGCGAATGCGTGGCAGGTAGTAACGAATCCGTTGCCCCATGCTGATGCTGTAAGCCCCCTTGTAGCTCTCAGGTGGCTCCTCCAGGTCGTTGTAAATGCTGTGCAGACCGCCCACAAACATGTCGTAGGTCTTCGCCCGGGCGGGGGTTAATTCTCCGTATCCAAAGTCAACGCTTCCATCCTTGAGGATGCCAATGAAGGCCCGTTGCCTTGAGGCCGTTCGATTGCGTCCACGCCAGACCCTGCTCCCAAGTTTCAAGTCACCGAGTGGAACGGTGATTTCCTGCCCAAACTCATCGATATGCCGCTCATACATCGGTCCAGAGACGTAGGCCAGAGCGGCGGTATCTTCAAAGGCATCCTGTTCGCGATCCCAGCCCTCAAGCAGGCCTAGGCGCACATCGCGAGGATCGAAATCAAGGGCATACACCTCATCGTCTGGTTGGTATGCAAAAGGCCCTGCTAACGCATTAGACGTTTCAACAGGCTCGAGCTCAGGGGACGTCTGCTTTTTTTCGGGGGTTCCGGGCGCAAGAGCAATCAGGCCCGCAAACACCGTGACTGGAATCACGACAATCAACCAGCGCTTTCGCCAAAGGCGTGAACGCTGGGGCGTGGGTTTGCGCTTACGTTTCTTTTTCTGAGAGGAAGTGTCTGCAGCAGAAACGGACGTCCGATTTCGAATCACCGGACCAGCCTTCCTTTTCGAGCTCGGGATTCGGGGTTCTGCCAAGGAACGATGGTGCCCTCAGCCACCAGCCACTTGCGATCAAGCTGACCGCATTCATGTCCTCCCGTCAACTCACCAAAGGATGGAATCAACATTCTTTCCTCAGTGGCGTCGTAGGCAAAGCAGGGAAGTCGAAGGCGATCACCCCCAAAACTGAGGGTCGCAACGGGATGAATGTGCCCGCAGATATTAAGCAAACAAGCTTTTTGGCTGGAATGATCCGGTGGATGCTCAGGCTCATGGCTCAACCAAAGCTGTCCGAGTTGATAGCTCGGATGCTGAGGCATCCCCACAAGTTGGCAGGGTCGATCATGGTTCCCCCCCACCAGGGTGATGGCACAACCGGTGAGCTCAGGCAATGCCTTCAACGTCTCGCGTAGAGGGTGGGTCAAGCCAAGCGGACCATGAACCAAATCACCAAGGATGATCAGGGTCTTGGGCTTCACGCGCGCGCAGAGATCCAACAGTGGATTGAGCGTGCCGCGATCGCCATCACTGGGCAGGGGGATGCCGTGGGCTTGAAACACCTCGGCCTTACCCAAATGCAGATCGGCAATCAGGAGTTCACGCCCTTCAGGACGCCAGAGAGCTTTCTCAGGGAGCAACTCAAGCCGCTCCTGCTCCCAGCTCCAGGACGTGCCATACCCTTCTCGCGAAGGGACACCGTTTCGTAATCGGCTCAACTCTGCACTCAAAAGGTGACCCCTTCACACCATCCTGACGTCTTCAGCAGGCCGGTGAAAGCCAGGAAAGCAGAAAGGATTTCTGCCAAGACCCTCCAATCCCACAGCACGGGTTTCCAACAGCCATTTGATTGCAGATATCACACATCCCTTGCTTAGGGAGTTCCCTGAAGACAGCTGTGATGAGAGTCTTTGGAGTAAGACGCATTGAATTGATGACCCTGGCATTGCTACTGGCCCTCCTTGGATCGTTAATGGCCATGGGTTTGATTATTCGACGCCTTGAAAGGGGCTAACCAGACGAGGTCACAGTGATCCGTACTCTTCTATTAACGGGAATCGTCCTGATTTCGCTTCCCATTCAGGGATTCGCCAAAGAGTTGCGCGTGGGAGTTAGCGGATCGCCTCCCTTTGTGATGGAAAAGGATGGTGTGCTGAGTGGGATCAGTATTGAAATCTGGAAAGACGTCGCCAACCGTCTCGATCACCAGTACAAATTTGTTGTTCACACGAACACGAATGCAAATGTGCAAGCTGTCGCAGAGGGCAGCATTGATCTAGCCATTGGCCCCATCAGCATTACTCCAAAGCGATTAGCCAATCCAAAGATCGATTTCACCCAACCCTATTTCCATGGCTACGAAGGATTACTCATCCCCAAAAAGGCGCCAGGACTGATTGCACGTCTACGACCTTTTATTGGCTGGGCAGCTTTGTCATCGGTTGGCATCTTAGTTTCTCTTCTATTCATTTTTGGAAATCTCATATGGCTAGCTGAGCGACGTAAAAACACGGAACAGTTTCCTCGTGAATACCTGCATGGCGTTGGGAACGGAATGTGGTTTGGGCTGGTCACTCTCACCACGGTCGGATACGGCGATCGGGCACCACTTTCAAGAAGTGGACGCACAATTGCTGGTGTTTGGATGGTGATGTCACTGGTAGCGGTTTCATCAATCACCGCTGGTCTTGCATCAGCATTTACATTGTCACTAGCGGAACTGGCACCTTCATCCATTCGAAACAAAGGTGATTTAAGGGGAAAACGAATAGCCGTCGTAGAAGGAACAACAAGCCTAAAATGGGGGAGATTATATGAAATCAATCCATTCCTAACCAAAAATCTCAACGAAGCAATCGAAATCTTAAAGGAGGGAAAGGTGGAAGGAATTATCTTCGACGAAGCCCCCCTACGCCACTATCTCAAAGAAAACAAAGAGAGTCATTTGAAATTAGCCAACTTTCCACTAGCCGTCCAAACCTACGGATTCGTCCTACCAATGGGAAGCCCATTGAGGAATCCATTAAATATTGAACTGCTAGGAATGGAACGGAATGGAGAAACAGAACGTATTGAAAATAGATTATTGGACTAGGAATTCTCTTATTGAATAACCGTGTGCCGTCTTAAACCATCTTCGATCAAAAATGTTGCCAAGCTGCTGCAGCTCCTCCCCTCCTTCAGAGCCTGCTGCTTAAGCCGATTCATAATGCCAGCCGGAAGCGTCACGTTAAGCCGCTCGGACGTGGCTGCCTCGGCCACTTGACCTGCGCTGATTGCAGGGTCCCCAGGAAGGAGCTGATCCTGCAACTCATGGAGCAGACTTTCGAGGAATGACACGATTACGTTACGCAGGCGAGACCAAAGCGTACCGCATTAAGACATCTGGCTCCGGTTAGTCTCTTTGTATTGAAGGGAAGACCAACTCGACGAATGGATACGCTGACGCTTCATCTTGAGCCAGGCCAAGACCTGCTGCTATCGCTTTCGGCGATAGCCCAAGAGAAACGAATCAGCGGATTTTTACTCGGGGTGGTTGGAAATTTATCAAAAGCATCTTTTCAGTGTCCAGGACGCGACAAACCAACCGTTCTCGAAGGTGAATTAGAGATCATCACCTTAAATGGCACCTTTGATGCCGATGGGGTTCATCTCCACTTAAGCCTCTCCGATGGAGCATGTCAGGTCTGGGGCGGGCACCTCGAACAGGGCTCGCTGATCATGAAAGGTGCCGATCTACTTCTAGGCATTCTCAAACAGGGTCAAGAAGCGCAAAGGGCCCACAAAACACGCTTAGAGATCGCCGTCCTTCCTGGATGTCCATGGTGCAACAGTGCCCTACGCCTATTAGAGGCTTACAACATTCCACATCGAGTCATCACTGTTGACAACGACCTCACCTTTCAACAATGCAAACAACGTAGTGGGATGAATACGTTCCCACAAGTCTTTATTGACGGCACAACAATTGGTGGTTTCGACAGTCTTGAAAAGCTACAGCGATCAGGCGAATTGATCGCACTCAAATAAGCACAGTGCTCATCGGAATCAAGAATTTAAACAACACTTAGACAAGAAATATCCTCGCATCAACCGAGAAAAAGACAAAGTGTCTCTCACAATGGATGGTTGTTTCAAGGTGAACAATTACTTTTCTCTAAACTGCTGTTTCTCATGAAGCAACTCAGTTTCTAGTTGTTGAATCAACTTCGTAACAAGCGCCTGAAACTCAGGCTGACAACCGCGGAACGCAGCTTTATGGCGAATCGGCTCGTTTCGCGTTCTGAGATCCGTCAGCATCAGCTGCAAGGCATCAATTTTTGCTGTGAAATTCATAGCCGAGTGTGTCTCACAAAAAGAGACTATGACACCATTGGGATCTTGAGAAGCATTTGTAACCGAAGCAGTGGTACTGAGCAAGCCAAGGCAGACCACCAAAGGCAAAAAAGCTATTCAAGCGTGGACTAAAAATGCATTTATCACAGACAACATGAACGCAGCAAGGGTTTAACCACAAAAAGCCTGAGTAAAATAGACGAGATTAATCACTGCACCCCATTCCTGATGGGAGAAGGCGCGATTAGAACGAGTATAATTTTGGTGCAAAGGATGTACCCTGCAGGGCTAATAACTCCAGGAGAAAACAGTCAATGTCCAATCGATCCTGCCCGCGCTGTGGATCAAACTCTC
Organism: Synechococcus sp. WH 8016; assembly: GCF_000230675.1. NCBI lineage: Bacteria > Bacillati > Cyanobacteriota > Cyanophyceae > Synechococcales > Synechococcaceae > Synechococcus > Synechococcus sp. WH 8016. The sequence goes on from NZ_AGIK01000001.1 coordinate 846,443, forward strand.
TCCGGGCCGATCGCTCCCTTGGTGGACGCATCGTTTGCACAAATTGTGGTACGCCAGTTGGTCAAGGACAAACCTACAGAGCCAATCAACAATCATTTCGCACAAATAATCGGCCCTGGATTTGGTGGGCCATCGGACTCGGAACACTGCTCATTATTATTATGATTCAATCCAGTTAATATTGCCCGCTGAGAATCCGCCAGAAAGCCAAATAAACATCAACAAATTAATTTCACAGGGTAGTAAAATATCTCCAAGGAATACCAAATGTCGCTAGTGCATGACCATTGTCACCTGTCTCAGCAGGAAAGACCGCTGCAATGGCCAACTCGTCATCTTCAAAACAAGTGCGTGATTTAACAACAAAACCAGCCAAATCATCAGCTCCCCACATCAATGTGCCAGCTTTTTTCTCTTCTTGATATTCATCAAAAACTTCAGCAAACTCTTTTCCATGCTGACCGTTTAGCATTTCATCAATAGCAGCATCAGAGCCACGGTCAGGATAAATATCAAACAATTGACGAATTAAGGGATGGTCAATCTTGGTTGAGACGCGCAATACATTTCCCAAACTCCCAACCGACGATTGCATCAACACAGGTGGTTCTTGTCGCGCATCAATGACAGCCACTGGAAGGTTGAAATCCCATACCAGGCGCTTTTTCACGTCAGCGGCAACGACAGCCAAAGGCTCAGACAACTGCTCCACCAATCGCTTGACACGGTCTTCTGAAATAGTCATGCATACAAAATAACGGTTAGAAACGACAGCTGTAATGGTTCCATCATGGTGTCAACAACAAAGTGCTTGATACCAATGGGTCATACGGTCGCTCAACCGCCATTTAAATAACAATTACGGACTATCAAAAACAATCATATCAACAATTTCATCCAAAGAAGATTTTGTAGAGAACTACAGAACCAAGCCTGAGATCCTTAGGCCAGAAGTTAAACAAGTCCATCCGCATACATCCACATCGCAGTCATCACTCCCACGGCAATAGTAATCATCAGCACACTCATGCTGATGGTGTTAAAGCGAATCCGCCTTTGAATTTCGGCCATAACTTTTATCCCTAGAGGTGCCATGACAATACGACAAATAAAAGATCGTGACGAATTCTTATTATTCCTTCGCGAAAGATATCTCAATTCCGCATCTCAATCCCAAAAACCCTGTAAGGCCAATGGATCTCAAGGAGTGCATGCAAGGCCGGATCAAGCGAAAACGAGAAAAACTCAAGATCGCTCAAAGCCACGAGCTCACTTAGAGACGATTGCTTGAAGGCAGCAGCATGCATCGCGTCATTCACCATATTCGACGCAAACAAAGATTCAAAAAGTCCAATTGCTCTGAATACATGTCTATTCAGAAATATTGAATGAATCAACAAAAGCTCAAGGCGTTCTAACGAATACTCGCTGCTTGCAACAAACAACATCTCCATGCAAAGCCCAAGAAGCCAAGGCCAATACAATGGAATCATGAGTCTGTAGAATTTGCCGAGTGAGGACAATGAAATGCAAATTTTCATCCCTAAAAGGCAAGCTTTTATTATTTTGCTATTGGCAGTATTCTCAGTCCTAAACCCAGCCCCTGCAGATAACAAAAAAAATGAAGAATGGGTTGATATTGGAATATCAGAAGAACACAAAAAGATATCTATCAAAAAAATAAGAGGGTTGGGGGACAACGAGTTTTCCTATCAAAACTCAGACAACAACATTATTCTTGTAAACTGCAAAGACGACAAAATCTTGATGAGATATTGGTACATCACCCAAATTAACACCTACAGCAAAGAAGAGGTTACGAGCAAGATGCGATGGCATAGGGCAACGCCCCAATCACAAGCACAACAAGAAAGCGAATTTGTGTGCAACAATCATAACAATTAAAGAGATTGACCTGAATCAAGACATGATCTCGAAATCAAAAGCAAAAATCCAAACACAGCAACAAAAATCCCATGAATCAACCTCCATAAAAATAGATTCCTTAGCCTTTCGATCTACATCGGCAGACAAAAGCAAATAAAAAATAGACTGCATAAGTACATGGAACGTCAAAAGAGGCATTCATCGCAAACAAGCGCATCTTCAGGCTCTCGAAAGTCTCCAAAGCATTGGAAATGATCTATGCACGACGTCAGGCACTCGCCGCGAAAGAGCTTCATTTTTGTTTTGTAAAGTCAAGACCAAAATCGAACAGACTGATTCTGGACCCTTGATCAACTGAGCATGATTCGAACTGTGCACTCTGCACTTTTCGCCTTCGCACTGGTGGCCTGCTTCGTCATCTATCCGTCCACTGCCATCGCTTGTGTTGAAGGATTGGCTTGGGGAATGCCCCAATCAGAAATCAACGACCACCTCCACGGTGCCATCAAACAGGAAGACCTCAACTCTCAACGCTTGATCGCTCGTAACGTCCATCTCGATCAATTACCTGTTCCGCAGCTCACGTTGGACATGAACGAGCAAGGTGGACTGGAGTCACTGGCTTACGAGTTCAGCATGGATGACATGACAGAAGTCCTTGCTGGTTTAAGTGCTCGGCACGGCAAGCCAATCAGCACATCAATCAAAGAAAACAGCTATGAGGATCAGCTCTGGGTCTGGAACACAGGTGAGGACCTGATCACAGCCGTAAAACGAACAAACGGACATGTGCAGAAATTTCTGATTGCCTACCGACCAAGCCGACTCAACCCCGAAACGCTCTAAGCATTTCATCCCCTGAAAAGCTTGCTATCACTGCAAAGAGAATCCAATACCATCAGCAGATGAGTGATTTTTTTTACTCTCTAGCAAGCTGGAGATGGCCGATCGCAATCGTTCTTTCCTTCTTTTTTGTGAGTCGTGCCCTCATTGTGATTGCAAGAATGGGGATCCGAGTTGAAATTTTCACGCGTCTCCCCATTCTTGTAGGGACCGGAAGGGAGCCGATCAAAGCGGAGGTTGGCAAAGTGCGGATCTAAGAGACACGCACCCAACACCGATTGATTTCAGATTCTCTCGATCTCTCGATTGATCTCCTCTTCACTGAACGCGTGACGATGAGGGTGAGTGATTTTCCATCCTTGAATCAGCAAAGCAGCCCCCCAGCCGAGAAGTGAGTAGATCGGCCAGAAAAAGCCAAATCCACTCAAAGCCCACACAACAATCAAGAGAGCATTCACCCAGAGGTAATTGATCACTTGATGCCGATAGGCCCTCTTGAGGCTAAGACGGCTGATGGCAAAGCGGCGAATATCATCAACATGATTCATAAATACTAGGAGATTTAATCTCTAAAATGCTAGCAAAAATTAAAAACTAAAGCTAACACCCGTACCAATATGATGCTGCCAACCTATTCCCCATCCCCCACCTTTACGTTCATCGGTGCTATAGATGGGCTCCCAATGAGCATATAAAACGACTTGGTCGTTAATCGGGTATTCAAGAGCAATTTCACCACCCCAGTCAGTTCGTTGAGATAGTCCCGAATAGTCTCCTGGAGAGTAAAAACGTGGTCCTCCAGTGAGAGTCACATTTAACAAATCAACGTTGAAACCGAAACCAAGCCACGTATCAGTGTAATTCCCTAAATAAGTTCCATCACTTTCCCATCCACTCCGATTTTCAGCTGAAATAAAGATGCCGTCTGCAATTGACTCCAGCCCGTCACCAAGTGCAAAATTCAGATCACCATCTCCAAATGCATAGGCTAGTTTAGCTCCAACTTCATGCTTAAGGCCCTTTGTGTCTTCGGCAATGCTAGAAGTTACGTAGTAAGGCTTCCAATCAACTGAAACAGAGAAACGATCATTAGGCTGATATCTGGCTGCTAAATAAGCTTTTGCATCAACCCTTCGAAAGGGTGCCCCAGATTCTTCTTCTTCTTCCTCTTCACCTTCCTCCTCGATTTCAACTCTGCCATAAAAGTGCTCCGCTTCACCGTAGACAGCAGCTGGGCCGATCAGTGCTTCAATCGCAAAAGCACCATCATTTTCGAGCCCCCACTCAAAAACACCTCCAAACTGGAGATCAATAGCGTAATGCCTTGGTTGACCTTCGAGATTATCTTCTAATCCTGCATGACCTTCAATGGTCAGGACTGGCGAAGCTTTAAATTCTCCAGCTTCTAATTGTTCGCCCCCTGCAGCGCCATGAGCTCTTACGGCTGTAAAAGATGAGGTTGAAATTACAAGGAATACTGCTGAGATACCAGCACGAATGAGTTGTAGGTTGAATGAAGAAAACATGAAATTAGTCAAATAGAATGAGGTAAAATTAAAGATAATTATTTAATAGAGGACCATTGATTTTGAAGACTGCTAGCAGCGGCTTCATTACAACTACCTCCTTGAGCATTCACAAAAATGCAAACATTGTTCGTAGCTGTTTGAACCAAACTTTTGCCTGGTGCTTGACCATCAGCGAAAAGTGCTTGCTTGGCTATTGGAACGCCACTGCTACGACTAATTCGTCGCATCGTTTTAGACGGCGGAATTGACTCAGCGAAGATGGCCTTACTTCCAGATGCTTTGATCGACTTGCTAATCGCAGACAAACTCGAGGGTCGGAGCGTTCCCCCCGTGGTGAAGTCATCAAGCACGGGTAATTCACGCACTCCGTAACGCTTGGCCAAAAAAGAAAAAGCTCGATGCCCGGTCACCAGAACGCGCTGTTTTTGTGGAACAGTGGCAATTTGTTGACCAATCCAGCCACCAAGAGAGGCAAGTACACCATCAACCTTCGCTCGGCGTTGATCAATTGCAGCATCACCCTTGGCATCAAATAAGGGCTTCAAACTCCATGCCACGGAGTTGGCCATCGCTTTCACATTGGCTGGGTCATGCCAAATGTGAGGATCTTTGAGAGGGTTCTTAGGGACTGCTTTATTTCCAACCCTTACAACAGCCCCAGGGGTTTTGATCTTGTTAAGCGCTGGCGTGAGGTTATATCCATTCAGCAACACAAGTTGGGCTTTCGCGAGATTGCCTCGATCAGCTGGACGTAACGCCAGGGTGTGAGGATCTGAGCCGGGTTTGGTCAAGCAAATCACGTTGGCTTGAGGCCCAGCAAGGGTGCGCGTGAGATCGCAAAGAATCCCATCCGCGGCCACCACTGTTGGACTCGCAGTGTTGGCTGCCGCCAGCAAGACACTGGCAAAAGGTACGGAGGCAGGCAGTGGCACAAGAAAGCTTGGAACTTCCCAGAATGATAATCATTCTCAAAACTGCTGCCTAGGTGCTTTTCCAGGCCAGTGGGCAAAGCAACACAACGCAAGCCACTCCAATCAAAGGTCCGGGGGGGAGATTGAGGGGCAAGGCCAAAAGAAATCCACCGCCACTGAGGGCCAAACCCACCAATGCAGCCCGAACCATCGCAGCGCGCAGACTGCTCACCCGATGAAGCCCTGGAAGCACGGGGGCACACAGCAAACCAATCACCAAAATCACTCCCACCGCTGCCATGGCACTAACAATGACCACAGCTGTGACGGCAGAAAGGGCCAGCCGCAGCCCACGCACCGACAATCCCGCCGAGGCAGCACCCTCTGGATCAACCCCCAAATAAACAAGCTCGCGATAGCGAGTGCCCAGAAGGATGGCCAAGGCCAGGCAAGCAACCAACACGCGACCCACATCAAGCCAACCCACCGTCAGCAAATCACCAAACAGCAAGGCCTCAAGGTCAAGGCGCAAACTCAGCAAAGGGATGAGCAGAACTCCGAGGCCAAGAAAGCCAGCAAGCACCGTATTGATCACCGCTTCCCCGTTCAGCTTCGAGCTGCGCTGCAATCGTTCCGCCAGTAAGGCCCCAAGGATGCCGCTTACCACGCCCCCCAAGGCTGGATCAAAGCCGAAGGCAACCGAGAGCGCCAATCCTGGAAGCACGGCATGGGAAATGAGATTGGCCTGAAGCACCCGGCGTTGGGTCACCAAGAGCGTGCCAGTGACAGGACACAAAATCCCCACCAACACTGCCATCAGCAGAGGTATCAACCAAAAAACAACCTCATCCACAGTGATGATTCCCCGGATTAACCAAACCCTTGAGAGAGCGCCTCACCTCAGCGGGAGGTCCATCGGCAAGAACACTCCGATCAAGCACGATGACTCTGTCGTAGGAATCAAGCGCTTCGCCCCAGTCATGGCTGCTGACCAACAAGGTATGACCGGCATCAGCCAACTGACGCATCAGAAGCAACAGTTGATCCCGGGATGGCGGATCGATTGCGGCACAGGGTTCATCGAGGAGAAGCATTCGAGAGGGTTGCACCAGCGAACGGGCCAGCAACGCGCGTTGCTGTTGTCCACCTGAAAGAGAATCAAGGCGTCGATGGGCAAGAGCGGAAAGACCAACGCGTTGAAGTGCTGCCTCCCGATCGCAACATCCAAGAGATTGGCCATTCATCGATCCAAGATCGACAAGATCTCGCACGCTGATCGGAAACGACCAATCAATCCGACTGCGCTGAGGCATCAACACCACCCGTTCGCGACACTCCTCGATCGGATCTCCATCGCAGTAAACCGAGCCACCTCGGGGACGAAGTTGCCCCTGGAGCACATGCAGCAGGGTGGATTTACCGGCTCCATTCGCACCAACCAGCGCCGTCAACGTGCCTGAGTGCAGCGTCATTGCCACGTTTTCGAGCACAACACGATCGCCGTATTGCACATCAACGCCCTCTGCTCTCAGAACTGGCTCTCCCAAAATCGAACCATCAAGTTGGCTCAACCTATCGACGGACTGGATGAAATTCATCCAACTCACCAGCCGCAGGCAACCATCGTGCCAACACAACTTGTGGATTAAGGAGTTCAAAATCCAAACTGCTGCCATCAATGAGGGCAACTCGACGTCTCTCGCCATCGTCATTCGTCATCACCGTAAGAAGACGATTCGTGGCGGGATCCACATCAAGAACAGCTCCTGAAGCTAAAAACCATCCCGGAATAGTCCTTCGCTTGAGGACTGATCCAGAGCTATTGACAAGGAGTAATTCGTCTTGAAGGGTTGGCTCTGCATCGCGAAGAACAATCCAAATATTTTCTCCCCGGTTATCACAAGCTGTGGCCATGACCCCCGCCTCCCCCAACCAGACCTCTCGTGGAGGTTGTCCGGGAATCACCAGCTCAATCGAACGTCGGTAATCAGGCCAATTTCTCAACAACACCGCACGGCCGGAACCAGAGCAAAACGACTTGAGTTCGCGGCTGCCGGGGAGGCTTTGGGGAGAAGTTCCTTTCCCATCAGGGTTCATGGGCAAGAGATCAAGACCGTCATAGGAAGGAACAACCATTCCGCTGCCATCCGGAAGCAGACGGATCGCGCCCGCAACCTCCAGGTTGAGGTCACGGCGTTTGGCGTTAGCTGAACGAACCCAGGTTCGATCGCTACCAGCTTCAACACCTCCCACCTGCACGAGTAATTCCCCTCGCTGATTGCTACTTAAGTGGGCAAACAAAAGTGACCCAGACGCCAAGGATTGGATGGCACCTGGGAGGGGATCTGCCAATCCTTCCGCTTGATGGCTAATGGCCCGCGGAGTGAGCTGGCGAAGCAACACCTCAAGCTTGGAAGCATCGTTATCGGTCACGAAGGCAACGCCCCCTCCATTGCCCAAGGGCTCAAGCTGAAGAATGCGCTGCTCAATAGACGACAGCGGCAACCAACTGCCATCCTTGCGGCGCAATTTCACCTGCTCTCCCTCCTTCTCGACCATCACTGCCACGAGAGACGAACGAGGATCCCACCAAAGTGAACGGCTAGGCAGGACCAGCCCCCGTTGATCATCACCAGCAAGAACAAGCTTCTGGGGCGAACGAATCAGGGCATCAGGATCGAGCAGCAGGCGGAACTGATCCTGTTGGCCAAACCACTGATGGGGCTGATGGGGGACAAGACGACTATTTTCAGCCACCGACGCGCGGTTCATCGTCCGACTGAAACGCACGTCAAGGGCTGCAGCACCTGAACGAATGGATTGAATCGCGACGGATCGCAAACGCGGGGGACGACGCAGCAAAATCTGCTGCTGCACCAAAGCGACAAGACCCAAGCCCAGCAGAGCCATGCTCAAGAGTCGAACCTTGCCCGTTGATGGGCCAACCCCCTTTGAGCTCATGGTTCCAAAGGCCGCTCAGGTCGCGGGATGGATTGAATCGTGGTGGGTTTGACCACATTGATCAGAAGTCCATCCTGGGTCTGCGTTGTCATCGTCCCCTCGATGGCCAGCCATTGATCCGGCTTTGGATCCGCGTTCTCAGGCCATTCAATCGGCAGTCCAGCAGGGGTGGCATCAGCCAGGCAGCAACGCACGGTGAGACGGGCGAGCTGGGGTTGCATCCCTGGACGTTGAAGCACAAAGCCGCTAATTCGCACGGGATCGCCTGCATGCAAATTGGGATCGGGTTGACTGCGGAGCAGCCGCACCCATTCGGTCAACGTGCGTTGTTCAGGCGGTAGGAAAAAACTCAATCGCGGCGCCTCAGGCAAGTTATCGCTGCGATTCGAAGCCAAATCACTGAAGGAGGGTGATGGGGGAAACAGCAAAACCAAACAGGCCACCGCAACTGAAATCAGCCAGCTCAAAGGAGCTGGAGACGTTTTTGAGCGTGAAGCAAAGCGCAGCTGAAGAGCACCGAGCACCATCAGAACAACGCCTGCAATCGCAACCACTGGATGAAAAATTGCATTCAGAAGCAGATCCAAACGAGCCGACAAACTGCTCCAGACCAACACCCATCCCCAAAGCAGCAACACAAGGGGTGGTAGGTATCGCGTTTGTCGAATCCGGTTCAGACGTGGCATCGCTTTAGAGCATCACAAGATTGACCCACTGGCCAATCAGAAGAACGAACAACGTTGCTGCAACTGCGGTGATTGCAATGGCGCGCGTGGAGAGAAGCACCGTGAACAAGCCAGCAAGCTTGAGATCGACCACTGGACCAAGAAGCAGAAAGGCCAGCAAAGCTCCCGGTGTGACCTGAGCTGCAAAGCCAAGCGCAAGAAAGGCATCAACGCTGGAACACACCGAAACCACGAGTGCCAAGGCCATCAAAGCCAGCACCGAAACGGTAGGGCCTGACCCCAAAGCCAAGAGCCAACTTCGTGGCAACCAGGTTTGAACCGCAGCGGCAAGGGCACAGCCAAACACGAGCAGGGCGAGCAAGCTCAAGAATTCACGCGTGCTGTGTTGAAGCAGCTCTGCAGGTCGCAGCGGAACCTCCTCCAGCCGACGTTCCGAAGCATTGAAGTCCACACCCACCAGCCCACTACGACGTTCGAGCAGTCCAACGCGAGAGAGGGGTTGACTCAGTCTTCGCTCTTCGAGCAAGGCAGACGCCAACAAACGTGATTCAGGCAGCAAGCCGAGAAGAGCGCTGAGCCCGATCGCAATCAGGAAGGCACCAATGGGTCGTCCCCAAAGCAACCAGGTCTGATCTGGAAAGGCTGCCCAAGTGCTCGCTAACACGATCGGATTAAGAACTGGCGCTGCAAACAAAAAACCAAAACCAGTGCCCAGCGGTGCTCCGCTTGCAAGCAGACGTCGTGCAACGGGAACATTCCCGCATTCACAGGCGGGCAAAGCAAATCCGAGCAAAGCCCCAACAACTGGGGCCAGAAGCGGGTGGCGTGGCAATCGCTTGATCCATGACGACTGGGGTACCAGCCATCTCGCCAAACCAGCAATCGCAACGCCCAGAAGCAAGAAGGGGAGCGCTTCGATTAACAGACCTTGAAAAATGGCCCAGCCAGTGGCGAAACGTGTCATCAACCCTTGAAGTGGCTAACTCCAGCCATGACTGGCTTGATCTTCAACGTAGGCCGCAACATCGGCAATTTCATTTTCACTGAGCACATCCAGAAATGCTGGCATTGCGTTACGCCCGTAGGTGACCTGAGCCACGATTCCGGTCTCATGCCCAGTCACGTAGTTGGGGAGAAAAGCTTCAAGGTCGGCCTGCCGCAATGTCCGCTCACTCTTCACAATATTTCCACCGCCGGCATGGCATGCGGCGCAATTGGTATTAAAAATCTGACCACCCCTCACGGTGTCAGAAGCCATCGCACGCATTGGCATGCTTAAGACCAGCAGCAAAGCAAAAGCAGCAGATAGCAAAAAACGCATGGTTCCCAATATCAATCCTCACCATTCTCAGGAGATCTGAAGCACCGGTGCTGACGTTGCTGCAGATCGTTATGGAATGAATCTGTCAGCGGTTCCATCGTCAGAGCATCCAAACAAGCAGGCGAGCAGACGTCTGGATTGAGCGCCAACAATCAGTTCAGCCAGCGCAGACCCTGCACACCCATCAACACCAGCAAGAGAAGGGCAACGGAGGGGGAGAGGGGCGATTATTCAGGGGCCTGCGTTGGGGCCGTGATTATGAGCGTCGCAAGGCATCCATTTCGCCCCCATCTGATGAGCGCCCTTGCAGTTGAACAAGGTTGCGGCCTCCTCTGCCTCTGCCTTGGTGTCATACATCGCTTTGATGGGCGCAGTGCCGAGTTTCGATGGGGAGGGCTGCTTCTCCATCGAAAGCAACGTGCCGCTGTGGTCAGAACCAATCTCGTGATGAGCAATTGCTGGAGTCGTCAAAGCCAGCAAGCTCAGAAGCAGTCCAGCGGATGGGGAGCGACGCATCTCAGATTTGATTGCAACATTTTGAGTTTGCTGCATCAGGTCCCGCTGGACCGCTTCGCTTGTTACCGAGCATCAAATGGTAATGAAGAATGATGGAGAATAATACGAATACTTCCATTCTTTTGCTTCCAGAACGTCCAAGTCTTCTCGGGTCTTGCGAGACCACCCTTGGCATCAACAATTTCTATATATCCCATTGTGTTAGCTGTCTGGCCCATCAATTGGACAACATCATCCACAATCTTGCAACTGGTCCAATTGCGATAAGTAGCAAAGCCCTGATCCTTACCAAATCGGCTAATCGAGGGATCAGGGCCTACGAAATAAGCAATCGCGCCAGCGCGATCTGCACGGAATGTTGACTCTCCTCTGGTGTAAGTAGGTTTAAACGCTATCGGTCCAAATTGGTAGGCATAAGCCCCATCAATAACATCCACAGCGACCGATTTTGCGGCATCATATCCACCTTTCTGATAGGCCTTGCTAATTGCAAGCAAGCCTGCACACCAGGCTTTCTGCGCGTCCAAGACTTCATTGAGGGTAATTGTGTTGTCAAAAACTTGGAGGTTGGCTCGTTCAAACCCATCAACTTCTTCAACTTGGAGGTTGGGTGAAGCAAACCCAGCGGGTGCTAAAACAACTGCAGAAAGAGCTGCTACAACGCTTCCATAAAAAGGAAGATGCGAAATTTTCATTGGAAGAAAAAGTGACAATTCTTGAACTTCCCAGCCTTACATTCTATGTCACTGATTTATCGACCTAGCTAAAAAAAATTCACAACCAAACAGAAAACTAGTATCTAACGATACCGTATTTAGGAGCAAAGAGGAACGCAACCAAGAACAAACCGGTCTGCACAAGAACGATGCAACCAGCGGTGGAACTATCCGTCCAATAGCTTGTATAAACCCCAAGAATGCTGGAAAGGATGCTGCTTCCTATCGCCAACCAACTCATTCGATCAAAGCGATCGGTGAGTAAATAAGCGGTAGCTCCAGGAGTCACCAACATGGCAACGACCAAAATAATGCCTACGGTTTGCAAGCCAGCAACCGCCGCTAGAGAAAGAACGGAGAGAAGCAAATAGTGGAGAACGCCGGTATTAATGCCAATCGAGCGTGCATGCGTAGGGTCAAAACAAAACAGAAGCAGATCACGACGAAACAACAAAAGAACAGCCGTTACAAGGGCTGAAATCAGCATGGTTTGTTGGATATCTGCAATAGAGATGCCAAGCACATTGCCAAAAAGAATATGTGTGAGGTCAATATTGCTACGCGTCTTCGAGACCAACACCAGACCCAGAGCGAAAAAGCCTGTAAACACGAGGCCAATCACGGTGTCTTCCTTGATTCGAGATTTCTGCTTAACGAAACCAATCGTGGCCACTGATCCCACACCAAAGACAAAGGCCCCAACCGAAAAAGGTAGCCCTAATGCATAGGCCAAGATCACCCCTGGCAAGACAGAATGCGAAACAGCATCACCCATCAAAGCCCAACCCTTCAGGGTCATATAGCAAGAGAGGAGACCACAGACGCCACCGACGGTGGCACTGATCAGCAAAGCCCGCACCATGAAGGCGTGCTGAAGAGGCTCAAGCAGAAATGTGATCAAGCGTCCTCCGAGGAACTATGGCCGGTCAATAAATCTGGAGGAAGGCCCCCGAAGGCCAAGGAAAGATTTTCCGGAGTGAACACCTCAGAGGTTTCACCGTAAGCCAAGACCGTTTTATTGATCAGAACTGTGAGATCGCAGAAGTCTCTGACATGACTGAGATCGTGGGTGGAAATCAAAATAGTGCGTCCTTCCGTACGCAACTGAAAAAACAATTCGGCCATCAACTTTTCCGTACGTATATCCACGCCATTGAAGGGTTCGTCCAACAACAACACCGATGCACGCTGGGCAATGGCTCTTGCCAAAAATGTCCGCTTCCTTTGACCTCCAGAGAGAGCAGCGATCGGACGATCCCTGAGATCAAGAAGCTCAACGCGCTCCAGGGCATCGCGAACGGCCACCCTGTCTGACTGTCGTGGAATCCGGAGCACATTCATGGCTCCATAGCGACCCATCATCACCACATCCCAAACAGAGACGGGGAAATCACAATCGATGCCTTCACTCTGAGGCACATAGGCAACGGCTTGATCGCGCTGAGCCCGGGCAACACTGCGGCCATTGATTCTGATGTGGCCGCGAGAGGGGCGGATAAAGCCAGTTAGCGCCTTGAAGAGTGTCGATTTGCCGGACCCATTCATGCCCACCAATCCACAGATGCATCCCGAAGGCAAATGAAGAGAAGCGTCGTAGAGAGCCACTGTGCCGTTGTAGTCAACACAGATCTGATCGGCTTCAATCCGCATCAATTCACTCTGAGTCATGAGGACTTTTCGGCGGACGCAGCCAACCCCTGCCTAAGAAGTTTCACATTGTGGCGTTGAAGGTCGAGCAGCGTTGGCGCAGGACCGTTGCGTTTTGATAAAGAGTCCACATAAAAGCTGCCACCAAATCGAGCACCCGAAGCTCGAGCCACCTCCCGTTGGGCCTTATCACTCACTGTGGTTTCACAAAACACGGCGGGAACCTGATCGTTCTTGACACGCTCGATCAGACGGGCCATGCGTTTTGGAGTGATCTGACTTTCAGCGTTCACCGGCCACAAATACGCCTCATCAAATCCATAGTCTTGGGCGAGGTAAGAAAATGCCCCTTCACAGCTGACAAGGACACGTTGTTGCTTGGGAATGACAGCGAGCAGGTTGCGTAACTCAGCATCCAATTGTTCCAACTGGAGCTTGTAGCGGTTGCCATTGTTTCGATACAACTCGGCCCCCTCTGGATCAAGTTGAGAAAAGGCATCCACAAGTCGATCCACGTATCCCTGAGCCCGAAGAGGTGACATCCAGGCATGGGGATTGGGCTTACCGGCATAGGCATCCCCCTCAATGAGCAAGGGCTCCATCCCCTCGGTGAGAGTGACCGTGGGTACATCACCAGCCGATTGAACAAAACGACGAGCCCAAAGTTCCAATCCCAACCCATTTTCTACAATTAAATCTGCTCCTGATGCTTGCTCTAAATCCTTGGGAGAAGGCTCATATCCATGAATTTCTGCTCCTGGTTTCGTAATGGATTTAACTTGTAAGCGATCACCCGCAACCTGACGAGCCATATCAGCGAGGATCGTAAATGTTGTCAAAACAATCGGACGATCATCAGAATGATGACTTCGTTTCCCAGGCAAGGTATCCTGCTTTGTGCAAGCAACAGCAAGGGGTAAAGCGATAGCAAGTGCAGTAAAGCGTCGCAAAAAACGACGTCCAAACATCCTTGCTGGGTAGATGCTGATGATCTTCAAAACAGCTGAATCCGTGACGGAAAGATCATTGGTTCATGAGGGCCGTTGTGCTGAAGTTTCCCCACGCCGGCGTCTGCAGCGCTCAGAGCAATAACGCACCTCTTCCCAAACATCTTTCCATTTGCGCCGCCATTGGAATGGGCGACCGCAGACGGCACAGATTTTTGTGGGGCGATCCAGCGATGGCGCCATCAGACGAGAACACCCTAAGGAACGGCTAATCAGGCTTAGAAAACCTCGATCTTGCCCATTTTAAAGGCTGATGATGCTGAGTTGAGCCTCATTGAATGGTGAAGCAGAGGAGGAGGCCACTTTGGTTTTGCTTCAAGTGGCCGGCAATGTCTCTTAAGCACCAATTGTTTATTTGCTGCTTTCATTCCTGCCAATGAATGGCAATTCAATCAACAGAAATCATGACTAGATCATTCCAAGGATGAATCCCATTCACACTCCAATCAAGAATTTCAAACAGAGGTGCTCGCTTTCTCATGATCAAGCGTCAGATGCGTGACGTCTTCACGAGCCGCAACTTTCAAAGCTCAGGAATCGACATCTGCTGGATCTGTCCAGCGTCGCTCAACTTGAACAAACAGAAACCAAGCCAACGAGGCTCCTGCTCCCGCCACCCAATCAGAGCGGAGCAACTCAACCAAGGCCAAAGTGCTTGCCGCGATGCGCAACGCTCTTAAACCAAAACGGCTGTATTGACGCAAGCGATGGTCCATAAGCGAAAGCAATAATCATCGAAGACCAAGCAGGGTGCAGCGAGGGAGGAGCCAAGCAAAACCTGCACAACGACCGCCAAACTCAGCAGCGTCCAGCTGCTGCCATCCCTGAGCGGTGGAGAACCGAACGAAAAACTGCACGCAGTTGCCGATTCAGGCGCATAGCTTTACATAACTTCTTATCTACACGTCATGGTCGAGCTTTACCTTGATGCCACCTTGCACAACCAGATCAGTGTTGAGCACTATCGCGAGGTTTTACTGAACCGCGGAATGGATGAACAAGATCAAAAGCTGAGAAGCAATCTCTTAAAACGCATTGAAGCAGGAACGATTCAGCTGTCATCCTGAATGATCTGTTGCGTCTTTCTCCATGTATCAAACAAATGACCCCCGTTTCTGGAGAGCGCTTGCTGGAATCATTTCATTGGTCGTAAGCTGCACACTCGCTTGGCTGATTCTTAAAATTTAAATCTTGCTTGCAATTTCTTTTCAAATTTAATTTTTAAGCTTAATTTTTAAATACTTGCAGACACACCTTAGCTTGCGATCCGGCGGTTGCAATACAAAATCAAATCAACTTAAATTCAATCAAACCAAAAATTAAAACAGCAGATTAGCAATAGTTGTTAACAAGAATCCAATCACCAGGGCTGATAACACGGCAAGAACAATCAGTCCACCACTAGCAAACAAAGCGAGCCGTTTTGCCGTCTCTGGAAACAGCAAATAAAAACTGAGACCTGCGGCAATGCCCCAAAGCGGAGGAATGAGCAGACAAACAGCCGTCAACACGATGAGACGCAGGCGTCGATGACGCTGCTGTTCGATCATTCTTAACGCTTGCATCTTCTCCTCTTCCAGGGCCAAACGCTCTTCGTCGCTCAGCCAGCGCCCGAACTGTTGTGCCTGCTTGAGCTCTTGTTCAAGTTTGTCCGTAGTGAAAGAAGGTTCCATACCCCCAATTTATCGCCGTTTTCAGCGCGGACTGCGCTCCCATGCCCGTTCGAGGGCCTCTCTCATCGCTTTGCTAGAGGGCTCAGCCAATCCATTGTTTCGACGAAAGGCTGCTGTGATCCGCCAGAAACGGGTTGCGCAGGCAATCGCGACGACGAACCAAGCCAACAAGATCCAAGCAGAACCGTGCACGACAACATTGTGAATACCTCCATGATGGTGGCTGTGAGGATTTCTGCGATGAACGGCAAGCTCGTGGTTGGAGCCATTGGACTGTTAGTGAGCGCAGTCGCGATCTATGAATTCTTGTTGTTGAGAGGGTTAGCACCCTCCACCTGAGCCTCACAGGCATAGGTTTCAATCGAGGCTTTCCTCTGGCGGAATTCAGGATGATCCGCATCTTCCACCCGCCACCACCAACGGCCATCGGTGTAGCTGGGTGGACCTGCATTGTTGGTGCGTGGCAGTTGCAGGCTGAGGTCTCGCCAATGGATCAGGATCCCATCGCCAGGCACTGTTCCATCGGCACTGTTAGGGATCGGTTCCACCACAGCGCCGATCGCCTCCCGACCCAAATTGGTTCGCTCCGCCGTCAGCAGGTCTCCTTCACACCAATAGCTGTCTGCAAACACAGGCGCACAGGGCACGAGCCAAAACAAAGCCACAAAACACAACGAAAACAGAGAGCGCAAGGCAGGCGAAGTCATTCACCCCACCCAAGCACTGAACACGACAGAGTGTCGTGAAGACAAAGCGTTTTGATGACTCCAACAAGAGAACAGGTGCTCGCCGCATCCGCTGGCTGGGTGGCTGTTGTGCTCAACGTGGTGCCCGGTCTTGGGGCTGGTTATTTGTACCAACGACGCTGGAAGGCTTACTGGATCACCTCTCTCCTGGCCACAACCTGGTTTGTGGTGGGTGCCGTCTTGGCTCAAAACTCCGCGACTGCAGCTGAACCGCAAAACCAACTCGTTGGACTGATCGGTTTGATTGTTCTCGCCGCTGTGACGAGCGCGGAAGCCGGCTTGGCTGTGAAGGCAGTGCGTCAAGACAACTGATGGAGACCAGCCCGAAAGCGGTGCTCCACTTCTGGTTTCAAGACTGTCGCCCGCACCAATGGTTTCGCAGCAATGCGGAGTTTGATCAGGTGGTGCTGGACCGCTTCGGCAAGATCACGTCATCAGCATTGAAAGGTGAACTAACCCACTGGGAGAAGGACGCGACCAGTGCTTTTGCACTGGTTTTGATGATGGATCAGTTCACCCGGCAGATATGGAGGCACGAACCCCGTGCGTTTGCTGGCGATGCTTATGCCCTAAGGCTGACCCGCAAAGCGATCGCGGAGGGATGGATCGCCGAAGAACCAGAACGGGTGCGTCGCCAATTTTGGTTGATGCCAATGCTGCACAGTGAGGACTTGGCAGTGATTCAGGAAGCGATCACCCACCTGGAACGCTGGAGCGACCCAGCCACCGTTGCAGTCGCCTCACGCCACAAGAATCTGATCCAGCGTTTCGGACGTTATCCCCAACGCAATGCCGCCCTGGGGAGGGCTTCCAGCGACGAGGAACTGAAGTTTTTAAAGGATTGGCAATCCCGTGGCAAACGCAAACGCTCCCAATCTCATGCTTGTGATCAATGCTCCAGTCATGGGCCCATTCATTACAGGGTGAAAACTGCAGCCCAACCTCACTGGCAATTGGCATGCCCCAGCTGCTGGAACAAGCTGCAAAACCATCCCGGTTATCAATATGGGGGAACGCGAAAAGCAAACCGCCGCGACCGACAACGCCGATAAACAACGAATCCATCTGAGCTAAGAAAAAAATCCCCATGAACAAAACGTGTTTGGGGCCCGTGGGATAAGGGGTAGACGTGCTGGCATTTCAACCATGAGCCCCATGTTTCAGTGTTTGCTCTGCAAGCAGACAATCGAACGTTCCACCCGCACCTATTGGAAACACAAGGGTCATCTGCTTTGCTCAACCTGCAAAGACAACATCGAGGCCGAAGTTGGTCAAAGTAGGCAGCAGAAGCGGCCCAACTCTTGACCCTGTTCCAGATGGTGGCTTGCGTTGTAGGAGTCACAGCCCTAGCGGCTGCGCTTGGACTGAGCATCCTTCTTCTCGGCCTACAGCGCGTGTTTGCCTCAGCTCCAACGCTCTGGCACCACAACGATCAAGACATCAGCAAGACCAGTCTCACCGTTGTGATCCCAGCCTTCAACGAAGCGCTCAATATTGACGGTTGTCTGAGGCACGTACTGAAGTCTGATAAGCCTTGCTCTCACTGGGAGGTGATTGTTGTCGACGATCAGTCGAGCGACAACACGGTCAACATTGCGGAACAGACCATCCGTGCTTTCGCCGGTTCTGATCAACCCAATGCAGCCGTTCTCCAAGCTGGTCCACGCCCCAAGGGAGAGCGTTGGGTAGGAAAGAACTGGGGTTGCAGCCAAGCCATGGAGCAGGTCCAAAGCACATGGGTGCTGTTCATCGACGCCGATGTCAGCCTGGCACCCGATGCCATCCGTCGAGCACTCCACCAGAGCATCCAGGAGAAGGCCGATCTCTTCAGCCTTGCTCCACGCTTGACCTGTGGATGTCTCACCGAATGGATGGTTCAACCCATCATGGCGAGCTTGCTAGGGCTTGGGTTTCCGATCCTCGAAGCCAACGATCCTGATTCAACAGTGGCCTTTGCGGCAGGACCCTTCATGTTGTTCCGAAGGGACAGCTACAACGCCATCGGCGGCCACAGGGCCCTCGCGGGGGAAGTTGTCGAAGATCTGGCTTTGGCGCGGCTGATTAAGGAGGGGGGGTTTCGCCTGCGATACGTGCTCGGAATTGATGCCGTCGACCTACAGATGTACGCCAATTTCGAGGCTCTTTGGGAAGGCTGGAGCAAAAACTGGTTCCTTGGGCTGGATCGCAGCATCAGCAAATCCTTAGGAGCTGGCGGCGTGGTGCTGTTGATGTTCACGCTGCCATGGCTACTCCTGCCGACCAGCCTGACGATGGCGTGTCTGAGCAGTCATGATCAAAGTCTTTGGCTCGGAGATGCTGGTCTCGGATTGATCGCAATCCTGATGCAACTCAGCGTTCGCCTCTGGACACGATCCCGATTTTCGGTGCCCTTACGCCATTGGTGGCTCATGGGCATTGGCGGCCTCATCATCGGGCTGATCGCACCCACATCCGTTTGGAAGAGCCTGACGGGAAAGGGCTGGACCTGGAAAGGCCGCTCCCTTGCCGAGGCTCAGGCGCTCTAACAGTTAGAGCCGTCGTCCAGACAAAATGAATGCATCTGTAAACACCCCATGTACCGACTTGGTGCACTCCTGGCTCTGTGCTTGGCATTGCTGATGCCTGCAACCGTGCAAGCCAGCACGATTGAAATCACGATCAACAGCATCACCAGTGAGGGAATCGGCGAATCCATCGGCACGATTAGTGCACGAGACACGGATCAAGGATTGGTGATTATTCCTGAACTCAGTGGACTGAGTGAGGGCGAGCATGGGTTCCACTTGCATGCTGGCGATCAGTGCGCTGCACAAACCAACGCAGAAGGAGACTCCGTCGCAGGCCTTGCAGCACTGGGACATTGGGATCCAGATCAAACCGACACCCATCTCGGACCTTTCGGGAATGGCCATCGCGGTGACCTCAGCCGATTAGTGGTGGACCGAGATGGCAACACCACCACAAGCGTGGTGGCACCACGGCTCAAGGCTTCCGACCTGCGCGGACGGGCTCTGGTGGTCCATGCAGGGGGAGACACCTATGCGGACTCGCCTCCCCTAGGTGGAGGTGGTGCTCGTATTGCCTGCGGTGTGGGGTCTTGAGCTCATCACGCTTGCTTCTTATTCATCCGATTGGGGTTGGTTTATCCAGTCGGTTTTGGGATCGTTTCATCAGGTGTTGGCAAGCTTCTGACGACACGACGACCTTGCTGGCTCCAGACCTACTCGGATGCGGTGTACACGAGCATCCAAATCAACAGCTTGCCCCCGAAGATTGGGCGGCCCCACTGGTCGATCTTCTAAGAGACCAAACCAACACACCAACGGTTCTGGTCTCACAAGGAGCCTCTCTTCCCATTGCCTTGGCTGTAGCCAAGTCCGCACCGGAACTCGTCGCCGGCCTGGTTGCGATCAGCCCACCGAGTTGGCGCATTCTTGAGGAACCCTTTCCGCAAACACAATCTCAATGGATCTGGAGATTGCTGTTTCAGGGCCCAATCGGCTTTTGGTTTTATCGCTACGCACGCCGTCGAGCCTTTTTAAAATCGTTTTCTGTCAATAATTTATTTGCCAACAACAAAGACGTTGACGACGAATGGCTCGACACGTTGGAACAAGAAGCAGCCAACATGAGTACGCGTTGGGCAACATTTTCTTTTTTAGCTGGTTTTTGGAGACGCAACTGGATCAGTCAATGGCAGAAAATCAACCAACCTGTGTGGCTGTTGTTCGGGCAAGAGGCCACCGGAATCGGCCGCTCCAAGCAATGGGATGACGCACAAGAACGCATCCAAACCTATGCGCAGCAGATGCCAACTGCTGTGAGCGCAAGCATTCATGGACGCAACGTTCTTCCCTATGAATCAACGTCCGAGTGTGTGAGCCAACTCCAACGCTGGTTATTACACCCATCAAACCCTTCAAACAATCACTCCATCAGTCATTAGAAAGGCATCGAGCATTCCCTTACGCCGAGGGATGTCGTCTGTGGGCAGAGACATCACGCATAGCCTCAGATGGATTCAAAGAGCGCGCCAGCGCTAACAAGCCTGCGGCAAGAGCCGTTTCACCCTCAAGCTGCATCATTCGGTGGAGGGTGATGACCTCGCTGTAATCGGCAGCAGCCGTTCCATTGATCAGACCGCGAGCGGTGCATCGAGCAACGGCAAGTTGAAGGGAGATCGTCATGACCCAAAGCTGGCCCAAAGCACGAGCAAAACCAACGAAGCTTCCGGTTTACAGCTGATTCAGAAACGCGAATCAACAACAAACCCGTTAATATTTCTTAATAACAGGGATTTGTCACATGCTGTCTGCACTTTTTCCCTTGGTTTATGGAAGCGTCTTCGTCTTCCTGTTGGTCCAAGCCTTTCGAATGATGCGCATGAGCTCTAGCTCTACGGCCCCTGCCAATTCAAGACGCCGGACAGACCGGACAGGTTTGTTAACCACCCATCCCGAACTCCTAGACGCCAACGGTTCCATCACCGGAGAAGATCTTCTGGTCGTGCACTTCCCGGGCCAGGATCGTCCCGAAGCGTCCATCACTGATTGAAGAGGGGCTAAGTCCCATTCAGAATGGGATTCCATACCTGTGGCCCATGACCCTCAATCAATTTTTGATCTTCTTGGTCATAGGGATTTCCATTGCCATCGTTACGAGTTCAACCTGGCTTTGGTGGATCCTCGCCATCTGCACGGCTTTCGTTGTGTTGAAACTGCTAAGAAAATAACAATGCGTCAACAATGTCATCACAACTAACTGCAATCAATTGGGCAAAAGCGGTCACGATCCTTTTGATTCTTGGTTTGATAGGGCTATTTGGTATCGAAGGTCAGCGGCAAATCCTATACGCGTGTATGCACATTAGCTATTGCTTATGGTGGCTTATAGAGCAAAGGATTTATCCAGAGCGTCGCAAGCAGATTTTCACAGAAAAAGTTGATTTCTCTGGATTTGTTGGTGCACTGGTGATTGTTGGAGTTTTTTATTCACTACCAGCATTTTTAGCCTTTACAAACTCAACAGAGCTTTCCATCGCAGCTACGGCAACGGCAATTCCACTTTTTTACTTCGGAAGCCTGATCAACACGGCTGCTGACATCCAAAAAACAACAGCGAAAGAAAGCGGAACCGGTTTGGTTCGTACAGGAATTTGGAGTGGTGTACGCCATATCAATTACACAGGAGACTTGATGCGCTACCTAAGTTTTAGTGTGATAGCAGGTTCCCTTTGGGCATTCTTAGTGCCACTCTCAGTTTTTCTTTTGTACTTACAACGCATACGCGACAAAGAGGCATCAATGAGAATCAAATATCAGGATTTTTCGGATTACAAATCTACAAGTTTTCGCTTAATTCCTGGGATTTGGTAAGAATACGTGCATGGTCAAATCAATTCTCAATATTCTTTGGGTCATTCTTGGTGGCCTGCCCATGGCCTTGGGCTGGTGGTTGGCGGGTCTTCTCTCTGCCATCAGCATCGTGGGCCTGCCTTGGAGTCGCTCGTGTTTTGTGATTGGTAAATTTGCTCTATGGCCCTTTGGGTTTGAAGCCATTAATCGACGAGAGCTCAATGGGCGCGTTGATTTAGGCACCGGACCGATGGGTCTCATCGGAAATGTGATTTGGTTTTTAGTGGCTGGCTGGTGGCTGGCAATCGGCCATCTCACCTCAGCACTGGCCTGCTTCGTCTCCATCATTGGGATCCCCTTCGGGATTCAGCACATCAAACTCGCTGTGATTGCTATAGCTCCCATCGGAATGACCATCGTTCCAGTCAATCAAAACAACTAAAAGCGAGGAACTCATCACGAAGAGCCGACACCATGGATCCAGAGGTACGACAATTGGTGATCGCTCAGCTCCTCGTGATCGTGATCCCCGTTGGAACGCTGTTCGCGATCTGGATCAGCATGCTGCGATGGAAAGGCAATCGCTAAGGAAAGCGTGAAGACAGCTTGCAACGGATGTGGTTCTTCTAGACATCCGTTGCCAAGCTACAAACGACGAGCATGCCAATAATCAAAATCGCAATGAACATTCCCAGCGAGTTTCAAGCCTTCTCCAACGTCCACGCCATTAGAGATGGCAGTGCATTCATTAATGTTCTCGGTTGGATGTGGAGCGAAGACAAGGGGATTCAGTATCTGGCTTGGGATGGAAGCATCTATTCCGCGAGTTCCATTGACGGAATCAGCCCGCAGGCATCACACCAGTTGTATCGAACGGCTAATTCCCTTGAAAAGCTGGCTGATCAGTAGGAAAAAGCCTTGCAAAGTCACCGCAAGACGTGCCAGAACAAGAGAACACATGCCTTTGGCAGATGACCAGCACAGCTCAACGCACGGTTCAAGCCACAACAGGCGAAGACATGCTGATTGATGCCTTACGAGGAATCAAAACGAAACCAGAGCTGATGCTCTTGCAAGACCGACTGACCTCAAACCCAGCCAACCCCCCCCTTTTTACTTGGGTTTGCAACCTATTGATTGAAAGAAGGATCTCAAGGGGACTGGCCGCACGCGTGTTGTCCCAATTGCATGATGTTGATCCGTCGGCAAGCTGAGACCAGGACCAGGTGGAGGCCTCCAGGTCCGCCGACCAGCTAGCCGCTACCACACAAATCCTGGAGCAAGCGCACAGAGGCCGAAGAAGCGAAGCAACAACATCAACAGGCAAAAGCAAAACCTAGAGAACGAGAGGCACAAAAGACATCTGGATCGAAATGACAAGCCACAGGCCAGAAATACACAAAGAAAAATCAAATCAATCCAAAGTGTTGACGTAGATGAGGATGCGCTGTTAGTAATAGTTTGTTGAGGCTTATTCCCAAATGCTCACTGGTGCAGACCTGCTCGCTAAGGTCAAAGATCTTGGCGATGTATCAAAGACCGATTTAGCCACTCAGTGTGGCTACGTCTCAAAGAAGAAAGACGGAAGTGATCGTGTAAATTTCACTGCATTTTATGAGGCTCTTCTGAACGCCAAAGGTATTGATCTCGGAGGCGGAGCAGGGGGAATTGGCAAAGGCGGACGCAAGCTCAGCTACATCGCCAAAGTGCAAGGCAATGGAAACCTCTTAATCGGGAAAGCCTATACAGCGATGCTTGATCTGAGCCCTGGCGACAATTTCACCATCAAGCTAGGTCGAAAGCAAATCCGTCTCATCCCCGAAGGCAGTGAAGATACCGAAGATTAATTAGTCTCAGCAAACAAAAGGAGGCTTTACACACCTCTTTTTGTTTGCGAACTACATTAAAAAATATCAAAAACAGAACAACTAGAAATTGAACGATAAAAAGCAATAATTAAGCATTATCCCATTTAATTTTTCCATCAAGGAGCTCCATCAACTCCTCAAGCTTCTGATTGGTCACACGAACATCAGCGGCATCAGGCATGGTGCCCTCTTCAATCAGAACGTTGTAGTGTTCGCGACACATATTGCGAAGTTCCTGAAGGCGCTTCTTCGTAATGGTGCGCTTCTCTTCTGCTGTTGCCATGCTTGGATCCTAGACCTAGATACAGTCTGCCTTATCGAGTGAACTGATAGGGCACATTGGAAGGCAAGCATCGAAGCTTGCATCAACAACACGTTTAACCATTAAATCCTTGCAGGTGCAAGACTTTTCAACTCATCAATAAGCATCATTCAGAGAATGTTGCACCAAAGCCTCCATACACAGCCAATCACCCCCATCACAAAGCCTCGATAGCTGCTGAATGCATCGTGCGAGATACGCGTCAAAGCCAACAAGGCCTAGCCGTGATCGGGTGTCGGCGGTCATTAGCCATGACGGGCCGCCCACTTCGCGTGACGGTTCCGACTCTCAATTTCCCAACGTCGCCATTCCGAGGAAGAGGCTGGGAGTGCCGATGGCATCAAAGCTGGATCAGTCCAATAGTCGGGTGAATCGAGGGTGGATTGATGGAGGGGGCAACAGGGTCCGTGAGCCACGAGAGATAACTACAGATTTTCTTTATCATGCTCCCTTGAGCTCCTGCTGCGCAATAGACAGATCAGCGCACCTTTACGCCACAACCTCCACAGCCCCGGCAAGCCGTCAGAGACACACAGAAACGAAATCCACGAAAAACCATCGGATCAGGGGAAAGCCCGTCAAGCAAACAACGAATTACAGAATTTCTGAAGGGCAGAAGAGAGATTGAGACCGTTTGGATTTCAAGATCCAACGTAAGCTCAATTACCTATTGGACTGGTCGATGCCCTCACCTCTTCAAAAATACGAATTGTCATCGATGAAGTGGGCATCGAATGGAGAGCTTTCTGCCCATGACATCCATAAGCTGCTCAACAAGATGAGTCAGGCACAAGCCTTTGAGCGACAAACTCGGTGCCTTGAGCCAACGGAAAGTACAAAATAAAACCATCACCAGATCCAGGCCACCACTTCAAGCTCTTCGCACAAGTCCGCGGCGATTTAAGTGAAATTAAATAAAAAATACAGAAATGCATTTGATTAATTCAGAATTTATTTCTGATTCCAAGGTTAATCAGTAGATCGCACGCTTTTGTCCCGCGAGAGGCCAACATATCGATAACGGTTAGATCTAGATGTACACGATTGAGCACCTTTCTGATGAAAGCTGGACAGCAGAAGTAACCAGAGAAACTGAGTTCAAAGCATTTGTTGATGCTCGGACAAAATGTATGGCTACTGGCAAAATTTATAGAGTTGTGGACGACAAGCACAACGTAAGATATACAATCACACTCGATGCATGCAAAAAGCAGCTATTTTCGAATCACTAGCTGCGTGAATCGACGCATCATTATTGAAGAGCAGGCATAGCCTCTTGCAGCTCATTAGAAGAATCAGAATCGTTCAATCCACTCGTGAGTTGGAACGCCAAAATAGCTGATCCGAGAGAAGCAACAATAACGATTACACGCAAAACTTTGGTGGGATTCACAAAACAAAAACAATAGAAAAGATTATAGCGAGTACAGAAAAGAAAAGCCAGTTGAATTCATGTCAAACTCCTGTTCATTCATACACTGGAGACAACATTGAAGCTCTATAAAATGGCTCAAAGCATTGAACGAGGGCAAGAGAGATACGTGACACCACAAAAAAACCGCTCAACACATGAGCGGCCTGCAACCAAGTAATCCCCATCACCCGGCCTTTCGCATCACATTGAGTTGTGATGTGCAAAGCATAGGGACAACACACCCTAAGAGTGCATGAGTTTCGATTCACTCAAGATTATGACTACATTGTGTAAAGCTTTAAAAGCAAAAACTCGCCAAACAGATTTTCGAAGATCTACAACCAGCTGTCACAATAAAATGTGACAGCGATCTAGCGCATAAAACCAAGACAATGAAGAAGCCAAAGCTCACACGAGGCAAAGAAATCAGGTCAGATCGAAACGATTGAGTATTCAACCCGCTCATCAGAGCAACAAAGATCTCCATAAAAACGTTCTAATTCATCATAGGCGTCATCGTAATTAGCAAATCGAAACTTCGTGATCGAATCTTCTTGAAGATCATCGCGAACAATACGATACGAAGAAGATTTAGTATCTAAGCCATCAGAGATTGACCGCAAAGCTTCAGATGATTCACCTACCATGTACTTAAAATCATCCATATTCTAATTATACGCCATCAACTGTGAAAGCCGCCAAGGATTGAAAAAAGAAAACTAAATCTATCTAGGCGCTATTAGCGATGAATAGTAATCAGCCATTCATTCTTAGAAGGCTAGGAGATATTTTAAATGAATTATGAAACAATGATGTCCTTGCCGGAATAAAAAGCAAATCTATAACGAATCGACTCAGCGTCAGGCTTTGGTGTTTCATAGCTCCAAGCCACATTAGTGATCACATGGTCACCAACAATGAGGTCCCAGTAGCGTGCTTTCCCTTTCCATCCACACACCGTCGTGTGTCGAGAATCGCGAAAATATTCAGCATGCATCGCTTCACGAGGGAAATAGGGATTCCCATCCACATAAACAATATCGTCGCTTTCGGCAAGAACGCAACCATTGAAAACTGCTTTCATTGAGTTTGGTTTTTTCACCATAATAAGTAGGTATGGACTGTAGTGTGAGGCTTCAGATCATCAATTCGATGAATCAAGCAACACAAATTCAAATGGAATAAGACAGAAAGCAGAAAATATTGACTTAAAACTATGTCCATCGAAATTTTTGAGGACTAAATTTAAATGCAACCAAACGATCTGGACATCTTGGGATGTATTGCGCATCGACGCCATGCAGTCGGTCAACGCATCAGTCTTTATTCTCCGCGAAAATCTATTTCGATCTGAAAAGGAACGGCGGAAAAACGAGCGCAATGCCTAGATCCTGATCTAGACCAAAGGTAACTGAGTCATTCCAGTGACCTTTCTCAGCAGAATCTGCGCTACATCCAAAGGTTCAACCATTGATGCCGTTGGGAATGGGAAATATCGAGTTTGTAACAAAGAATTGACATGCTCAGAAGTGGATGGCTTGTGGAAAGCCTATGAAATGCTGAGAACTCAGGAGCAACGAGTGAGCTAAGCAATCCAACGCTTAGCGCAGCACAAATCGCAAGAGAAACAGGCAGGCATGACCTTTCACTCAGGTCATCAGAGTATAGAAACATGCATAAAAACTATGGGCATGCAAATCAGTAGCATGCATCCCCTTTCTTGAGCTTATAAGCAGCTTCAGGATATGCATTTTTCCAAATCACGCAATTCTTCTCTTCCTGAGACAAACGACTAAATTCATCGTTGGAAGCGGAGGGAGCAGCGGGTAGATTCTTATTTTGTGTTTGGCTAACATCTTTTTCTTGCGGGTTTGTTGTATTAGGAGTCTCACGACTGGGAGAAACTTCACTCACATAAGGCTTGGGAGCAGGCTCACTCACTTCTTGAGGTGATTCCAGATTGATTTTATTATTTAACGTGCTTCTAATCAAAAGTGAGCCGATAAAAAAACCAATCAGGGTGAAACCAATCCCCACTGATAACTCAAGCCTATTCGCTAGACGCAATTTTCCGAGCATATTGTTCAAATCTCAGATAAAGGCATTTTAATTATAGAATCCAGCAAAACCTTGATTGAAGCTTAAAAGTTAGCAAAAGGTTTATGGAATAAGCAAAACGACCTAATCAAAAAGCTTTGCAGCCTGAATATTGCTGAATAACCATTCTCTAAAGCCCGAAAAGCCTCAACTTCCAAAACTAATGCAAAAGAATTTCGAACAATAGTAAAGCCTATGTTGGAGCTTTGACAGACAACCAATAAAAACAATCACTCAATTCAAGTCGGAGTGATCACTCTGTCCAGGCCTTCATGGGCATGACAAAGGAGTCTCTCGAAAGATCAGTCAGCTATGGCGTCCCAGAGGTTCGATCCAATCCACAAGGACCTCACGGTGATGCAGCCAGCGCTTGGAGACACGGCATCCGAGGTTGACTTGTCCTTCATCCATAAGACGACCTAGACGAAGCGCAGCTGCTTCTTCAGGCCTTGAAAAGGTCTGAAGATGATCAGTGAGCCAAGTGACCTCATCTTCCGTAATCACTCCGGTGGAAAGGGTTTCGAGCACGAGTTCGCCGACGGTCATGGGGTTTGTAACGATTTCGTTACATCTTGGCGCCTCCGTCGGCCAACCGTGGCCCGCGGTCTTCATGAAGAATTTTTAAGGTAGTGACAACTTTAGTCACTTCCATGGAAGCCACTCTTTCCCAGCAGTTCGAAACCGAATCCATCAAGCGTCAAATTGACTCCACCACCGACGTGGCGGAACTGCAACAGCTAGCCAGACACCTTGCGGATCTCTACTTAAAGCAACGGGTCGCCACTGCCTGGGTCATCGCCAATAAGTGATCCATCGCTTGTCCAAGCTTGCATCCTCGAAAGATACGATCCACGAGACGACCAAGTTGGTTCCGTTGATATTCAATGACAAGGAGAGTGTGATTTCCAGTTAGGTGTGACTGCTGACTGGTACTCCCTCCCTTAAAAGACCTCATTTTAATTCTCATCCTCTACTGATAGTATTTTCCACAAAAAAAGCCTGGTAAAAGCAGCCATCAAACCTTGGATTGAATTTTCAATTCACCCTTATTGATTGTTGTTCCAATTTTTTAGAGTGCGAGAAGTTCTCAGAATCCGAGGATCCTAAAAGTCGTCTTCAATCCGCATGCCAAGCCGAATAGGCCCAAAGCAACAGCCAAGCCTCGAGACGCCTCAGTTCCAACAAGCTCCATGGGGCCTTGCGCCACAAGAGTCTCTAGGACGCACACCACTGAGCAAGTGCTCATCGTGTGCGCATCATCTGTCAAACAGCTCAGAGTTCAAATACCGTTCCAAGCACGCTGGCTGGATGCTCAAACTGCTCTGCAGTTCGACGCTCAAGCTGAACCATCATCACCAGATGAGCCGTGGTTCGAATCGCTGAGAGCAGCGCTAAGCCGATACAAAGAGGACAGTGAGTCAATGTCATGAAGTCAATCTTGGAGCCAGTTCAAGCCTCTGACCCCATTCCTTGCGATTTCTTGACTTAATGGAAGATTCGGCAGTGAGTGATCAGAAGCGGCACCCTACCTCATGGATCAGGTCAATGCTGTTAGGCCATCGCCGAATGTGTTCGTAAAACTCCATGGCAAGGATGCGAGCTTCCCAAGCATCGGATGCATAGAAGCAAGCCTCCTGCTTGCTGCCATCAGACATCTTGTAGCGAATCGTGAAATGTTTGTAGTGACTGAAATAAGCCATCGGTTAAGCCACCAACTCGTGATCAGTTTGAATCGCAGTCGAACCAGCTCGGTTCATGATGCAAACCATCTCATCCAAGGGGTTGAGGACTCTCGCGGATTGTCCTTCCTGCTGGCTGAGAGCATGCGCAGCCCAAAAAGCCTCTATTTCTGTTGTTCTGGATCCGTGATCCATCCAACCGGAAGAGCTCAGCTCCTGAATTCTGTACATCAATGAACTTTCGTATGTACTCAACTTATGCACCCAACCTGCAAAACATGGTGCAAACCACTCACATTGATCAGAAGTCTTCGGGATCACGGATGATTCATGTGGTGATAGAGACAAACAACCGCCATTTTTCAAGATTTCAGCACATTCAAAGGAAATTCTGATCAGGAATAAAACGCATCCATCAGAGAGACAACAGGCCAATAAAAAGACCGTGACCCCCCGGCCACGGCCCGCGAGACGCATTCATCAAGCTTGATCTGAGCCCTTCCCAATGGGCTCTTTCGTTATGGCGCATGCCATCTCCTCAACACATCAGTGTTTCTACTCAGAAGCTTGCCTCAGTAACGGTGTGGATATTCACCAGGATGATCAATACGAACCACCCGCATCCCTCTCAGAGACTTACCTGATAGCAAAAGCAGCTCACTTCCTGACACGGGATAGCCAAGCTCCTGAGCGATCATCGCAACCTCAGCAGCTGTCATTGCCGATTGAACACGGCTTTGCAAACGACCATCGCGTTGCAAGTGCTCCAAAAAGGACTGGAGAGCGCTCAAAACAGGTGTCCCATGCCCTTTTTCTCCGTGTAGTGAATCACGAAACCAATGCACAAAGGGATCGATTACCAGCGAATCCCAAGAACCTCAACAAGACATGAAATCGGTCGTGAGCTGACGTCGAAGGCTCGATGGAGTACGAATCAAGTCATGACCCATTACCAATCTCCAGCGATCGCCGGCCGCGAAGCCGATCTGCATTCCCTTTTGCAGAACCGCGAGCCCGTCTGGCTCCAAGACACCAATTTGAGACTTCAGGGGATCAGCTCAGCTTTTGCCTGTGCTCTGCACATGCATCAGCCAACGATTCCCGCCGGCAAAAGCGGAGAACTGGTTTCCCATTTGCAATACATGGTCGAGAACCAGGGAGAAGGAGACAACCACAACGCGGAACCCTTCGCGCAGTGCTACCGACGGATGGCTGATCTCATTCCGCAGCTGATCAGCGAGGGCTGCAATCCAAGAATCATGCTCGATTATTCCGGAAACCTCCTTTGGGGAGTTCACCAGATGGGCCGTGAAGACATCACGGGGGCACTCCGCTATCTCGCCTGTGATCTGGAGATGCAACGCCACGTGGAATGGCTGGGTACGTTCTGGAGCCATGCGGTGGCTCCATCAACACCGATTCCGGATCTCAAGCTTCAGATCAGTGCCTGGCAACACCAGTTTGTTGATCTCTTTGGGGAAGAGGCACTCAAGAGGGTGAAAGGGTTTTCACCACCGGAAATGCATCTTCCCAATCACCCAGACACCCTTCATGCCTTCATTCAAGCCCTCAATGAATGCGGCTACAGCTGGTTAATGGTTCAAGAACACAGCGTCGAAAACCCGGATGGATCCCCTCTTTCCCATGCACAGAGATATCTCCCCAACCAACTGGTTGCACGCAGCTCAACAGGAGACATTGCAAGGATCACAGTCTTAATCAAGACACAAGGCTCAGACACAAAGCTCGTGGGCCAAATGCAGCCGTATTACGAGGCTCTCACCCTTGGGAAACAACCGCTTGGAAACAGACAGGTTCCATCCTTGGTGACCCAAATCGCTGATGGCGAAAACGGGGGGGTGATGATGAATGAATTCCCTGAGGCATTCCTTCAAGCGCACCGCAAAGCATCCAATCGCAACCCATCCGACAACGAACAAGCCCAAACGGTGGCGATCAACGGAAGTGAATGGCTTGAACTTCTTGAACAGGAAGGAGTTACGGCCTCCGATTTCCCCGAAGTACAAGCCGTGAAGCAGCACCAGCTATGGGAGAAGGTGGGCAGCTGTTCGACGCGTGAAACCGTCAACGCAGCAATCGATGAACTCAAAGCCAATAACAGCGGCTTCTCGATGGAGGGGGCCTCTTGGACTAACAACCTCAGTTGGGTTGAGGGCTACGACAACGTCTTGGAACCGATGAATCAACTCAGCGCAGACTTTCATCAACGCTTCGACCAGCAAACAGCAAAAGATCCATCGATCACAACGGGCGAAAGTTACCGAAACGCGCTGCTTCATCTGCTTCTACTGGAAACAAGCTGCTTTCGTTACTGGGGACAAGGAGCATGGACGGAATACGCACGCAGCATTCACAGCCGAGGCAAGGCCTTGCTGAACTAACCCATCCCGTGACCAAGGTGGAGACACGTCAGGACTCGTTCTGACGTGTCATAGAGCTGATGAATCCCCCCGTCATGCAGGGAATCGAAATGTCCTAGCTGGTTACCCTGCTGCACGTGATCGACGACGCACGACGCGTCGACCATCGGGGGTCTGATCCACCTCGGGTTCGCTATCAGAGCTGGTGGTGACATCTTTGCCCTCAGGTTCGTTTTCAGGCGGTTCTTGCTCTGCAATAAGACCCACAACCACCGCAGCCTGAAGCTGATCAGAAAGATCACCAATCACCATCAAGGCCTTGAGGGTGAGCTCCAATCGAGACTCACGAGGCAAACCCGGGCGCAGCTTCTTGACAGAACCCCACAACTCCTGCCCGACTTCCTTGAGTAGCTCCTTGTCCGCCATCTAAATTATTGTCAATGACATCAACTTACCGAACGAACGGCTGGAGGGGTTTCTGAAGACGCTCGTCTACGACGGTGGCTGTCCTTTCTGCAAAGCATTTGCATTGCGCAGCGAACTAAAAGGAGGCATTCCAGATCTGCTGATCCGGGACGGAAGGCTTGAACATGATCTCCGCAACGATTTACGTAAACGGGGATTCAATTTAAGCGAGGGAGCCGTATTGATGGATGGAGATCAAATTTGGCACGGGAGCGAAGCCATTTCAATTCTCTGCAGCCAGCTCAAACCAAGCGATCCACTATTGGCCTTGCTCAACGGCCTCTTTCAAAATAAAAAAAGAGCCAAGTATTTGTATCCAGGGTTGCTTGCTGCCCGTCAATTCGCACTCACACTCAAAGGGCTGCCCTTGGATCCAGATCTTGCCTGAGCTTTTTGAAAGCGCTGTTCTTCAAGGTCCATTTGATAGGAAAACTCACGTATCTCAGCTTGCATTTCTAAGAGCATGACCACGAGTGAACGTGCCAGTTCCCTGCTAAAACTGTTCTGCATGGACGATGCTCAATACAGGTCAAGACTCTTCTAAGTGACTTGAACGACCGTTCGTGGATAAGGTGAGCCTGCTGTCACACAGCTCAATGATTGTGAGTGGAAAGATGATGTCCTGCCAAGGAAACAGCTTGAACATCGGATCAAAAGTTCAATGGGAAACAATCAGCGATTGAACAAAAGCGCTGAAACACTCATTAAACGATGCTTTCAGCTAGCAAATTTTCCGAATAGGCAGCATCAAATATTTCCTAACAGCAACAAACAAACCTTGGTTCTAACCACATCGATCACGCGATTCAGAGCAAGAGGCCACGCGTGGAAGGTTTCTGTTTTGGAAGCTGAAACAGCTCAGGCGAACCTTGAGGCACGACCCTGTAGCGAACGCGAACTTGGGTCTTGGATGCGCAGTGGGTAAGCACACCCAAAAGAACCACAACTAAGAGCCCACGAACAACATGGTGATTCACGCTTTCACCTCGTGGTCGCTGGTTGGAAGATCAGCAATGCAAGCCCAAAAATTCTGCCTGGGAACATTGATAAAACCTTCACCAGTTCATTGCTTTCATCGTACCCACTTTTCCATTGCCATGAGCACTGCACTCAAGAACGCCCACTCTGAACAAGACCGGGAGAGCGTTCCTGCAGCGAAAAAACCTACTACAACCGTTAAGACAAGAGTGATTCAACCAAAGCAATTCGGCTAAAAGTGCCAGAAAAGGACAAAATTCAGCCGAAGAGCCTCTTAAATCAAAGCCATTTACTTCTTCGATCCAACGATCACAGAAGGCATAGCACCATTGGTTCCAGGCAGACCTGGGACAACCTGAGTCATTCCGTCCCACTTATCAAGGAAAAGTTTGTACAAAACGCGTTCGTTAAGGCCTTTGTTCAAGGTGTCGTAACGCAAAGCCTCCTGCTCAGCAATTTTCACCTCGGTTTGGGCCCTGAGAAGTTGCTGTTCAGCAATCTGTTTCTGCTCAATCGCGGCACGATATTCTTCGGCAATTTCCAGTCCCGTGAGGTCAAGACCCAGCACCTTTACATAATCAAATTGATCAAGTTCGTCGGCAACTGTCTCTGCAACGAGCGTTGAGATGTCATTCCATTCAGAGGCGATGGTGACCAACTCATATTGAGAAAACACAGACTTGAGTGCTTTCAACAAGGACGGCTGAATAATTCTCGGATACACATCGCGATCACTGCTTGCAATCGTGCTGTAAGCACGACCAGCTTGATCCGCCCGTAACGCGTATTTGATGGTGGCCGTGGCCTCAATTACCTGCAAATCCTTCGTAAGAGTGGCAAAGTTTTCAGGCCGTACTTGCGTTCGGATACTGAAAGGCCATACCTGCTGAACGAGGGG
Source organism: Synechococcus sp. WH 8016 (assembly GCF_000230675.1). Taxonomy (NCBI): domain Bacteria; kingdom Bacillati; phylum Cyanobacteriota; class Cyanophyceae; order Synechococcales; family Synechococcaceae; genus Synechococcus; species Synechococcus sp. WH 8016. The sequence goes on from NZ_AGIK01000001.1 coordinate 880,342, forward strand.
AATTTTGACATTCAAGCCAGGCTGACGTGGGGCACCACTGACTTTGCCAAGGGTTGTCACAACAGCAACTTCACCAGCTGGCACCACAAACAAGGCCTGAGCAAGCAACAACAAAGCGGCTAAGACGAGACCAAGGATCGCGACCAGCCCTCCTTCAGGCCCTCCTGGGGTCACCGAACGCATCTGAGATGGGGTCTGCATGGGGAATGTTGTCCGCTAGAGCTTTGATGCACCTTCTCTAGCGAAGATGACCGGGATTGAGGCGATGATCGTGCTCAAAATGCCACAGTGATCTTGGTATCGACTGGAGAGCGATGTCCCAGCGATTCACAGTTTTCTTCAAACTCACGGGTGAGAGTGTCAGCTCGATCACCGTGTTTGCCTCGGACCACGCGGCAGCATGGGCCGCTGCACTCGACGAATTCGGAGCTCGCACCATCTCCGTGGTTCGTACTCCTGACGATGACAGCGACCTATGAACGTCGATTCAGCGACGCTTTCCATCTGTCCCACAATTTTTGCTGCCAAGGGGTCACATCCATGGGGATGCGCTCAGATGACGTCTTCTGAACCTGGTCAAGTTGCTCTAGTTCGTTGCGCAATTGACGGAGGATCGGGATCAGGGCGAGCCCGGCCAACAAGCCAGCAATCAAAAGAATCGGCAAGACGACGGGTAGCAACGCCGCCATCAGCACCAATCCCAAACCAAAAACAAGACCAGAAATAAGTTGTTGCTGCCATCGAGGACGCGATCGACCTGGAAGCTGTTTCATGGCATCGCTGTCAGCCTGAGCGCACTCTTCCATATCAGCCCCGGATGACCAAGCCACAACGCACTGTCTTGATCACTGGGGCTTCCAGCGGAATTGGCAAAGCAACCGCTCAACGGCTCCTTCTTCAAGGCTGGAAGGTGATCGCTGCGGCACGAAAAACTGAAGCGATGAATGATCTTCGTGAGTTAGGGGCCGAAGTGCTGACTCTTGACATCACGGACATCCAATCAAGGCAAGCCGTTGTGACGCATATCCATCAACAATTTGGTGCTCTTGATGCCCTTGTGAACAACGCTGGATTTGGAGATGTTGGTCCCATCGAAACCATGCCAATTCAGACCGCTGAAAACCTGTTTCAGGTCAATGTCTTCGGTCTCATCGGCCTCACTCAGTTGGTTTTACCTGAAATGAGAAAGCGTGGAAAAGGCACGGTCATCAATCTTTCCTCGATCGCGGGCCGATTTGTTACCCCTGGAGCCGGGTGGTATGGAGCAAGCAAATTTGCTTTAGAGGCGCTCAGCGATGCCTTACGTCTCGAGCTTCACCAATTCGGAATCAACGTCGTCGTCATCGAACCCGGCTTAATTGCAACTCGCTTCGAAACTCTCACGAGGAAATCCATGGCCGAAGCCCAAAAAGACCCCGCTTGGGCTCCCATGATGAGGAAAGTGGAAGAAAATTGGCAGGAGGGGTTCAAAAGGGCATCTCCAGCAGACGTTGTGGCGGCAACCATCCAAAAGGCCTTGGATGCTCGCACTCCAAAAGCGCGATACCTCTGCGGACACCGAGCCGAGTCTGCAGTCATACAAAGACTGTTGCCCACTAATCTGTGGGACGGCATCGTTCGCTGGCAAATGACGTAGGAGCTACCAAATCAACGCCCAAAGCGCGACGTTTTCGATACAGAGTGTTACAGTACCGGCACCTTCAGGTGCGGTAATTCCATGTTCACGATCGATAAGGCCGCGCAAATATTTCCAGATACACGCACAGCAGATGCCGTTCCAGCGATTACTGCTCGCTACAAGCTGTTGAGTGCAGAAGATCAACTCGCTTTGATCTGGTTTGCCTACTTAGAGATGGGGCGCACGATCACCGTGGCCGCTCCTGGCGCTGCTCGAATGGCAATCGCCCAGCCAACCTTGGATGAAATTACAGGGATGAGCTTCAGTGAGCAAAGTCGCGTGATGTGCGACTTAGCTGGAAAAGTTGATGCTCCAATTTCAAAGCGTTATGCCTTCTGGTCGATCAATGTGAAATTGGGATTTTGGTACGAACTTGGCGAACTGATGCGTCAAGGGAAAGTTGCACCAATTCCCGATGGCTACAAGTTGTCTTCCAATGCCAACGCCGTTCTTGAATCAGTCAAGAAAGTTGAGCAAGGACAGCAAATCAGTATTCTGCGTAATTTCGTTGTCGATATGGGTTTCGACCCTGACAACGATGATTCAGCCATTGTTTCTGAACCAATCGTCGATCCAACTCCTTCAGAGGCTCGCGAAAAGGTCTTTATCCCTGGGGTCCTGAACCAAACGGTTTTGGACTACATGGAACTGCTTAACTCCAATGATTTTGATGCACTGATTAAGCTGTTCTTGTCGGACGGAGCGCTCCAACCTCCCTTCCAAAGACCCATTGTGGGCACTGATGCGATTCTGAAATTCTTTAAGCGGGATTGTCAGAATCTAAAGCTGCTTCCTAAAGGTGGTTATGGAGAACCTACCGATGGCGGTTTCAATCAAATCAAGGTTACTGGACAAGTTCAAACACCTTGGTTTGGAGGTGAAGTTGGTATGAATGTTGCTTGGCGCTTCCTACTAGATGAGAACGACAAGATCTACTTTGTTGCCATCGACCTCTTGGCATCACCAGCTGAACTTCTGAAACTTGGTGGTAGCTGAATCAGTTCAGCAGCGTGATCTCGGTTTAATTTTCGCCGCAATAATTGCGGCGATTTGGCTCATCACACTTGTGGTTTGCCTGTCATTAAATCTTGAATCTTTGCCGCTTGCAACACTCATTCCACTGGTTTTGTTGAGAACTTTTGTTCAAACAGGTTTGTTCATTATTGGCCACGATGCCATGCATGGAATTCTTGCGCCCAAAAGATTAAAACTCAATCATTGCATTGGAGCTGTAGCACTCATTCTTTATGCGGGTCTCAGTTATCGACGTTGCAAAAGCAATCATGCTCTCCATCACTTAAAGGCGGAAACAGAGCGCGATCCTGATTACCAAAGCCACCCAGATCATTCCGTTTTGAGATGGTTTTGGGATTTCATGAGTCGGTATATGAATGCCGGAGCCCTCACGATTTTGGCTTTGTTTTGGATGGCACTCACCATTCTCAACCCTTCAACGGATCAACAAGCCGTTTTATCCGTTTCTGTGTTCTGTGCCCTCCCTTTAATCCTGAGCGCTCTGCAACTCTTTTTCGTTGGAACCTGGTTTCCCCATCACCTCAATAAAAACAACCCCAACCGTCAGACACCAAGGAGTTTGACGATCCACCCATTGCTCTCGTTCGCAGCTTGCTATCACTTTGGATATCATCGCGAACATCACCTATCACCGTCCACCCCCTGGTTTGATCTTCCGCGTTTGCGTCAACGATCCCCATTGAGTCAGACGGCCTGAACCTCCGGCTAACACCATCCCTTTTGATTCACGTCATGACGCAAGTTGACTGGCCTTCCACAGAAACAGAAATCGCTCGTAAAGCTTTCCACAAAGGCAATGAGCGCGCGGTGACTGTTTTAATTGGTGTGATCCAAACTAAGAGTCAATCCCTGAACTCGCTGGAATCAGTTTGCTCACTACACGATTATCTCAGCACTGAAAGGTACGAGATCGAAGGGAGAATGGAATTCAACTACGACACGATCCTTTTCTCTCTCGCAGAAATGATGAAAAGGAATCTCATTGAAGCAACAGACCTACAAGGCTTAGACCCCAAAAAGGTGTCGAAGATCAAAGCGATGTCTCTATTCTGAATAAAAGCTAGAGTTAATTTTCAACAATAAACAAGCTCGATATTTCAACATTTTTAACTTAGAACAGTTTCATACAGATACGCACGGATATTACTTCGTAAAGCCCGAAACAAATACGTCAATGAACTTCTGATTCAGTCGCATTTTCACTTGAAGGACCCTGCTCAAGTTTCCTCTGTGCCTTTGCAGCTTTCTTCAAGATTTTTTGTGCCTCTCCTCGTGTGAGGCACTCCTCTGCCCGAGACTGAAGCTTATGGAGCTTTCGATGCTGCTTAGCGGGGTTCATCCTTTACCTACCCATATACCTTTTTAACATTCTCTGAGCCGCAGTGGCAACTGTGTGGTTCATATCGGGGTTAGCCAACAACATCAGTAACCATCTGAGCTGAGAAGCCACATTGCGACGGCCTTTCAAAGCATGCTGAAACAGCAAGCAAAGAGATGCCGTGGTGCCTTGGTGGGATATTCCGCTCTTGATCAGCCTCGGACTCTTGGCAGGAGGGTTGGCTGGATTGTTAGGAATCGGCGGTGGTCTCATTTTTGCACCGGTTTTGCTCTGGCTCAACCTGCCTCCTCATCAAGCGCTCGCCACTAGCAGCTTTGCCATTGTCCCCACAGCTCTAGCAGGGACAATCGTGCATCTTCAAAGTGGAAGCCTGCCAACACGATCAGCCCTAGCCATCGGCTTAGCAGGATTCGGATCAGCATTTTTATTTGGAGGGCTTGGTGGCCTTGCCGCTGGATGGGTGCTGTTGGCAATGCAAACAGCGGTCTATGTGTTGTTGGCTTTTTCTATCAAAGAGCCGCCTCAAGCTGAGGAAGAAGCTGGGGAGGAAGAGAACAAGGAAAATGAAGAGGAAAAAGAGCCACTCTGCTTGGAAACGGAAGAAACCTCCGCGCCCCTGCTGGCTGGTGTGGGCTGCATCGCCGGCTGGACAGCGGGCATGCTTGGCCTTGGTGGAGGACTCGTGCTCGTCCCACTGATGAGTGGGCCTTTTTCAGTCCCGATCCATCAAGCCATTCGACTCAGCACAGTCGCCGTGTTGTGCTCAGCGAGCGCAGCATCCCTGCAATTTCTGCATGAGGGCCGGGGCATTCCTTGGATGGGGCTCACGCTGGGAAGTGTGGCAGCACTGGCGGCCCAATGGACAGCAAGGCGCCTCGATCTTTTTGATTCGGCTGTGTTGGTTCGTTGTCTACGAGGACTGGCCATCGTCTTGGCCGTCGATAGCAGCCGACGAGCCATTCAACTTGTCCTGAGTCAACCCCACTTGTTCATGCACTAAGAGACAGACCAAAGGAATGAGTCCAACTCCAGAAGTCTCAGATTTCATTCATATTTAACTGATCCTTCAGAAAACTCTAAGAACAACAAGATTCGGCTCAATATTATTTCTAGAAGAACACATCCGATTCATGACAAGCGCTCTTAAGGGGTTTCATTATGGCCATACTGAACATAATCAGCTTCGCCAGCTCCTTGCACACACCATTGTGATCGGAGTAATTGCACCAGTCCTGACGGTAGTTTCTCTTAGCCAAAAGCTGTCACCTTCACCGACAGAGACGAAGACTTTTCAACTGTGGTAATCGAATGGACTAAGGAAACGGGGCAGCATCTTGCAAATTTCTCTCAATGAAGAGAGAATCTAAAGATAGCCGTCAACGACAAATGAGCAACGAGTCAGACAAAAACAAAGAGTATTGGATCGATGAAATCGCCTTCCTGGAAGCGAGACTGAATGGAAGCCAAGGGGATATCGACTCCGAAGATCGATCTGCTTGCGAAGAGGCGCTTAAAACAGCAAAAACAAATCTTTCCGCCTACAAGTAGGCATACGAAGGACAAAAGCCAAGCACACAATTCAGCAAGAAGCAATTATTAGGAATTCAAGTATTAACTTGGCAGCAAAAACAAAGTCATCAAGAAGAGCAATGCCATTTCCATTGACTCACCTAGACATCAATACCAGGACACGTTGTTCCCAAAAAAATCAATCAACCTTCACCAGAAAGCTCTTCTGACGGTGCCTCATGCCACGACATTGACTGACAACCTCAAGAGCAAAGGCTCAAAGAAGCCCCTCACTGCGGCATGGTGAAGGTCTGCCCCCACTCCATGCCATGCTTCGGCGCTCTTTGATGTCCATCCTGATCGCAGTGTGTTTGCTGATCGGGACGCCCGTGCTGGCCGCAGAGTTGCGGTTGAGTGACGTGGCCTTAGCTCCCTGCGATGCCAATGATCCAGGGGCACAACCAGGACAGGCGATTGGAAATACCCGCAACAACATCACAAGTCCAGAGGGGGCTAGCTGCTACGTGCTGAGCGGAACAGTCGTGAATCCCAGCAAACGCGCTGTCGTGGATACGGATGTTTATGCACGCATTCTTGATCGAAGCGGTGAGCCAGTGCTTCAAAACCGCACAAGGGTTGGGTCTATTGGAGACGTTGAGCCAGGGTCGCAAGCGTTTGCCCTCCGCCTCGCCGTTCCCAAAGGCACTCCAGGCCCCTTTGATGTCAAAAACCCAAGAGCACGGGGATTCAATGCTCCTGTCCGTAGTCGTGCGAACGACGACGATGAATTGCTACCACTCGAACAGACTGTGGTGACGGCTGCGCAGGATTGAAAAATGCTCACACCGATCAGGTCTGGGATCACGTTGCTGGGCTTAATCGCCTTGATGTTGCTCATCAGCTCGAACCCAAGAACCGTGAATCGAGACGCCCCTCTGCGTTCCCTGAAGGACAATCGAATGATGCCCCGCAACAGCATTCGACGCCTCAGGGAACAACGGATTCGAGACTGAGTGGCAAATCATTGAAGGAAACTAGCCTTAATTATTAAGCATTAATTTATTGATCCCAGTTCAGTTGATCTCAAAGAGCGAGCCCTGAATGGACGATGGAGAGGGCTCATTCCTGCGCCGTTGAATGGGGTCCACCTTCCAACCTTGAGGATCCCAACCCATCAGGAGTGGTTCTAAAGCCCTTAGGTCATGCCCATCAGCGACGGCTAACCACGCCTCTTCCAGACCATCCGGAATTAACACAGGCATTCGATCATGCAGGGGTTGAATGAGAGCATTCGGCGCAGTGGTGAGAATCGTGCAGGTATCAAGTTCACTCCCATCCGAACCAAGCCAGCGTTCCCACAATCCAGCGATCCAAAAGGAACGTTGATCAAGACGGCTTACAAAATAATTTTTCTCGAAAAATCCAGTGGCTGGGATTAAACATCGCCGATGGCGCCAAGCCGCTCTGAAGCTTGTTTTGTCAGCAACAGTCTCAGAGCGAGCATTGATGGGTCTAGGTCCACTAGAGGGGTCTTTCGCCCAGGAAGGGATCAACCCCCAAAGCATGAGCGCCGCTTCGGTTTTGCACTCCTCTCGACGCAATCCCAACACGGGTTCAGAAGGGCGTATGAGCTGCCGGGGCGCGTAGCGCGCGAGATGCACATCAGACATCCGCTCCCGTAGAACCTCCGGGAGCTGAAGAGCATCGGCAGTAAGGGCAAAACGACCACACATAACACCCATCATCTAGGGCTGATGGCATGGGTGGGGGAAGACATCGATCAAAGCTCTCACGGATGAGAGATCAAACTCGTCAGAATCGAAGAATGTATGTAACCGAAGGAATGCTGCTTCTTAATCCGTTTTGCCTGATCCGTGCAGGCCAGGTGGCTGGTCTTAAAGCCACCATCGTGATCTTGATGATGATGTTGATGAAGTCCAAGCTTCTGCGCGTGAAGATGTCGCTTCTTGGCTCCTTGATTGGTTTCACTCTGTTGGTTGGCTTCCTGCTCACCACTGGCGTGCTGACGCTTGTTGCAGGTGGAGCCGTCGTCTACGCAGCAAAGAAATAACCCTTGGATGAAGCCTGTTCGAAGATGAACAGGCCAAAGTGCCGTACCAATCAACCCAATTCCAAACAGGCAAGAGCAAACACATCATCTAAAGCCTGTTTCGGCAGATCACCTCGATACATCCGCATGGTTTCTGACTCAGTCTTAAAACCCAGATCTGCCATGAGCCCCTTCGCAGCAACGTTGAAACCAGGGGTATCGATCAACAGCACCCCTGGATGGCGTTGCTGAAGTTTTTGAATCAGATACACGGCTAACCCAGGGGAATCGGCGAGCAGGGGACCGATGCGCCAGCCTTCACCGTCTTGCAAAAGGCATGGGCGAATGCGACCAAAACCATGACAGTTTCCGTTCTCATCCAGGAGAGCAAGAACTTGACCCGACGGATGTCCAAGCCAATCAGCAAGGAAATGAGGCCTAGGACTGGGCTCTCGTTGGGCGTCGTACAGCTGAACAGCCTCTGAGGGAATATGGCTGCCCTCCACCACATGCAAACCGGTTGGAAGTTCCCCCCTCAAGTCGACGGCGTGGCCCTCGTTGAAGCAACGCCAACGGGTGGTTAACGAAGATGATTCAAATCCCCATCCCGCATAGTCCAAGATTCGAGCAGGCGCTGCCTCCAATCCAATGCAGGTGAGATCGGAAAGGTGATCGAGAGCATGCTTCCAAAGCTGTTGGCCATACCCGTGACCTCTCTGATGGGGCACGACGAGATACAGGCCAATAAATCCGTAATCTGGGTTATACCGGACGCCTGCAATGCATCCAATCGGCTCATGATCAAGCCAGGCAATCCACAAGCCTTGACGATCCGTGTGCCGATAAATCTCTATATCTCCAAGACCTGGAGCAAATCCCTCACGACGAGACCAGTCGGTCACGATTGGAATCTGATCTGACTCCAATTCGCGAATATCAAGACACCCCATCAAACCAGCCAAAACGAGGCACGCCCTCAATCATGGGGAACAACACGCCCAAGCACTCAGAATTCATTCTTGAATATTCGCTCCAAGTCTTTTCGAAACTGTTGGGAGCTCAGGGGCAGAGCTTTTTGACGCGCTGAGTTTCTAAACAGCAAGGAGCGAATCCACCAGATTTGAAGAACTGCGAAGAAAAACCCCACAATCAGCAGGCTGACCGTGGGGGAATCGAGAGGAACGTTCATCAAAGTGACACTGATCAAGCAGGATGGAGTCTGATTGGGACAGAACCTTGCGCGAAATGAGTGTGGCCGAGCTGTTACTCCGCAACGTCGGAAAGTTTGCGGCCGTTTCAGGGGTGATCGGCGTTGTGATCTGGTTGAGCTGGGTAATGCTCGATGTCAAACACCTTCAGTCAGGATTTACCCTTCCTTAAGGACCTAAAATTTAAGCGACGCCGTCGGAAATCACTGTATCGATTGGACCGGATTGCTCACGTTCTAGCTCTGGACTAAAGCGACGAACAATCAATTCATCGATGGCTAAGCGTCCAGGACCCATGGCCAGAATTGCAACGGCCGAAGCAAAGTAAAGACCTAATAATTCCAAGAGATAGATATTGAAACCGGCAGTAATGATGGCGTGATAGATGGCGACCGAAATCGTGCCCATGATCGCAAGGGCACCAAAGCGCGTCAGAAATCCCGTAATCAACAACCAGCTCCCAATAACCTCGGAAAACGCTGCGATGTAAGAAAGGAGAATGGGGAAAGGAAGGTGGAGAGGACGCACGAATGCGTCAGCAAAATTTTCGATATTTGCCAACTTCTCATATCCATGATGGATGAGAAGTGTTCCAGTGAAGACTCTCAGAATCAAAATTCCAAAATCGGAGAGGAACGGTTTTGTCGCGAGAATTCTCAGCACTGGAGTTTACGTTTCTCCACATACCGTAATGAAAAGTAGGGCCTCTTGCGAAAAGAAGCCCAGAAACGGCCCGCTATAGGAATAAATACTCACTTGCAAGCCAGCGAGCGAATACGCCATAATGAAATTTGTATCAGTCTGTTGACATGTCAAGCGAAGCTTTGATTACCGTTTTCCTTGGATTTGGCGCCGCCGTCACAAGTCTCACCTTTTGGAAGCTGAGCCAAGCCCAGACATCCGATAGTTCCTCACCTCGCTGAAGCAGGGCTGATCAAGCTCTCTTCCTTACTGTTCTGATTAATTAGTCCACAAATCGCTTGTAAAGCCAGCGTACAAACCCTCCAAGTACAGGTACAGGACCAAAGGTGGGGCCAACGAAATCAAAGTAATCTCTATGACTGATAACTTTTCCGTCAGAGTTTAGTTCTAACCGAGAAGCACCGGGATAAATAAACTCAATGCCCTTAATTTTCAATCCCATTTCCCACTCAATAAAAGCAATATTTTCATTGATGGCGATGGCACCAGGCACAAGATAGATGTCATCGCAACGCTTCATTAACCCATCTTGTGCTGCGATATAGGCATCAATGCCATGACGCTCCTGCGTTGGATCTTGAAAACAAACTTGTTCGTCATACAACTCTCTCCATTGAGACTCCGTTGGGGCTGGTTTTCCATATGGTTTCGTAAACAGTGCTTTTAAACGGTCGGAATCCATGGGTTCAGGCTTAAGGGTGTCCTAAGCCTATGAAACGAAGCTGAATCTCTGCATAAACTCAATTTCGAATTGATAGAGCCCCTTTGTCACGCCAAAATTTCCAGTACGAACCTTTGGAAGCTTTCGGCGAGGGTCTGACCACGAAACGCCCATGGAATCAAGGATCTCTGGGTTTTGTTGAGCGTCTCAACGGGCGTGTGGCGATGTTGGGTTTTATGGCTGCGATCATTGGTGAATTGATCAGCGGTCATGGACCTGCAGGCCAAGTTGCAGCCGTTATCCGCTGGTACTTATCCCTGTAAGGCCCGTTCCAGAGACTTCTTTCCCATTTCAAGAGAGCTTGATTTACACAAAATATTGTTAAAAACAATACAAAGCTAGAGGTCGCTTTTAATCGTCAGCAGAAATCATTGAAGCGCTTGGGCGAGATCATTATTCTATATTTTCCAGACACCATCAACAGCAACACTGAAGAGTTTGTTCATTCTAATCTCTAGCAAATAATTAACAGCCACCGATCCAATCAACCCATTCAACCTAGGAACTGCGTTGTTTAAAAACACAATCCGGATCACAGGAGAGCTGGCAAGACCCAGCAATCATCATGAGCTCTAGACATCAGGTTGGCCTAATCGATCAGCGGAGCTCCTCCTGCCATCTCAAAATCACACGAATCAGAGTTCGCTTTGAGCACTATCAAGGATCACTGCAACGCATCAGACAAAACAGTAAAAAACAGTAAAAATAGCAAAAAAATCCAATAACAGAGGACGTATAAAATATATTCAAGCGACGGCTATTTGATTGCAACTATCCGCTATACAATCGGCTCAACCACGGCACGAACCACCAACCTGTTACCGCAACAGTAATGGCATTACTGTTCAACATATTGAGTGGTAAACGTAAAACCCCAAGTACGCTCTGACCACTCACGATCAAAACCATGACGGAAGGATAAAGAGCCAACCAAACCAAGAGATTGATCTTCCAAACTGGAGTTTGGATACCTTTGCGAGAATCAAGCCACTGATCAAAAGAATGGGGCTCTAACAGCGAATGATATTTATAGTCAAGTGAAGTTTCTGCCTCATTCAACAGCTTACGCCGTTCAGTGCTGTCCAACCAAGCCAAACAAAATTGAAGGCTCATGAACTTCACTCTTGCAGTACAACGATACCCATCTCGTAACGGATGGGGAGAAAAACTAAGCTCCTGCCCGAGATAGCCTTCAAACTTCATAGCCGCATGGTTCATTCTCTCCTGGATCTTTTTAAAGTCATTGAGCTGAGAACCAGAAAGTTCACTCTTAAATGTATAAATAAACCCCTCTCCAGTTGACCTTGAGGCCATCATTTCTACTCCTTAACATGACTTGGATTGGCACTGAGCAGCCTGCAAATCAAGCAAAACAACCACTGCGTCACGACGCCAGGGTGTCTGACACCTCAGGCTGAAGCAAAACGTCTCGAGCATTGTTTAGACGCGTCATTACATCTGGATCGCCACCCTTATCAGGGTGATGCTGCACGGCCAACGCTTTATGCACCCGCTTAACGGCCTGTTCCGTTAACCGACCGGAGAGAGCCAATCCCAAGGTCTGCCTTGCACAAATCGCTTCAAAATCTGGATCGCGACCCAGGGGCTGACGCTCACGACCATGGTTGGAGTGACCTGGTTTGCGCTTGCTATTTCGGTTGCGCTTGCTCCCTCCAGCGTTACCAGTTCCGAAACCTGAGCCCCCTGGGGCCTCTTGAGCGCTTGACATGGTGATCTCCCTTGACGTGCCAGCCTGCCGGATCGCGATCACCAAAGGCCAAGCAAGTCCTCACGGATTCAAAAATGGCCTGGGGTCTTGATCGAAACGATGCTCAAAAGGTGGCGGGGCTGGCTGCGCCTCGCCATCCAGAGCGGCAGTTGCTTCAAGGGCCTTCCTTAACAAGCGAGCACTCTGCAAAGGCATATCTCTCGGCACCGAAATGCGATCTCTCAAATAGCGCAGCCCGATTGCAGTATCAGCATTTGGCTGGCAAAGCTTGCCAGAGATCAAATGGGTCAGTGCAGCCCGCAGGGGCTGATCAAAGGCAGCACCGAGGGGATTCCTTGCTACCAGCGCTGAACGATGGCGCAACACTCTCTCCAGTGCCCTGTCTGAAGCCCGCACATCGTCGTCGCCTATCTGAGCAGTCCAGCTGGTTTCGAGTGCAGCAAGACCAGCACCTTGATCCACCGCCAGCGCCATCGCTTGCTGTTCTGGACGTCCATTGCTCCAACAACCACCCATTTGTGGAGGTAAGTCGTGGGCATGGGTATGAACATCACTCTGGGTACCGCGATACGTCGCAAGCTGCTCCAGTGCGTTGAACCATCGATCGATTCCTGGATGCTCGTCACGTAAGGCAAAGCCCTTGAAATAAGCCAAGGAGGCATTCATCCGCTCGACGTAAGGAACGAACACCAGATCTGCCGTTCCTGGATGAGCTCCACCCGGATGATCAGGATCAAGCCAATGGCCACCGCCTTCTGCTAGAGCCGCCTCCATTTGACGGGCCACCGCCTGAAACTGTTCACGCGCTTGATCCTCCTGCCGATTGTTCAGCCTCGGTGTGCAGAGCCAAAGACACCAAGCGCGAAACAAAAGGCGTTCAAGCTCGCGCAACCGGCGCACACGTTTGTCGTGCATCCCTGCGCCCAAGGCGCCAAAGGCATGCTCCAACGCTTCAAGGATGCGATCACTTTCTGTGATGAGTTGTCCATCCAACTCAAGGGCCGGAAGCATGCCTGAAGGCACCTTGGCGGTAAACCAGGGCTCTTTTGGCCCGTAGCAGCGCATGGTGACCTTACGAATCCGATAGGGAACTCGACGAAACTCAAGCCATAGCCATACTTTCTGGCAATAGGGGCACCAAGCGTGATGATCACGAAACAACGTGACCCGCACATCTGACTCCGGCTGTCCAAACAGGCGCAATGTGGATTGGGCATTCGCAGGGCCTTCACATCGCTCCGCAGGGGCGGGAGCCAAAGCTTCCAACTGCTCCCAGTTCAGAGCAACAGCGTCAGCGAGCAGGTCGGCCATAGCCCATGTTCAGATTGATTCATGATCAAGGATCAGCCAGCCTGCGGTGGCTGATCAAGGCATACTCCCGAGCCTCGGCTGTGATGTGCAGCATTGGCTCGCCGCCATTCAGCAACCAGATTTCAAGGCGAGCCTCATCTGGGGCCTCAAAAAAGTAAACCTCAGACGGCATCAAAACTTTTTCACAAAAAAATTGACTCTCGCCGATACATTTGAGGATTACCATTTTTGATGAATCGTTCCGATAACAACACTCACCCATCGAAGAATTCCATCAGCTGATGCAGGAACATCCCCTGGAAATCCAATAAAAATTGTCTAGCTCAACACAAAAACAGATGCATCTTTAGATTCTTTTTATTTCCAATGCGACGATTGTCTTGCCCCAGCTTGCTTTCATGAATTTCGCCATTCTCAGCGCGAAGGAGAGGGCTGTCCGCCTGAAAGGCACTGGCCTCGAAGGCGCTGATCTCCTGGGCTGCTGGCATCTGCAAACGGTTTGGGCCAAGGGAGCACAAACATCAAATCCATTCAGCAGCTGGATGCTGCGAAGCCTGGGTGCTCGCCTGGAGATCGAAACAGGGTTAAAGAACAACGGCAAAGAGTTGCGTCTCTCTAATGCCGTCAACTTGGGGCCTATTGAACTCAAATTTCAAGGTCCAGGGTCGTTGATAGGGAAACGCCCGCTGCTGAGCTTTCATTTCAACTCGCTCACCCTGCGAATGGGTGCCCTTGTCTTGCTCAAGAAAACACTGCCCACTCCAGACCAAAGGCGCACGCCATTTTTCGCTCTGATCGAACGCAACCCTGAAGGGTGGATGGCAGCTCGTGGACGGGGTGGCGGACTCGCGCTCTGGACCCTCAAGGATTGAGCCTTTGTTCTTGCCATTCGGTGGCCGATGTCCACACGCGTCGCAAGTGGGGGTGTGGCTTGAGATCGAGCTGCTCAACTTGATGCAACGCAATCCGCAGCAGGCGCAAATGCTCTGGCATCGCTGAGTCATCTGACACCTCCTGAGGCCATGGCCCTTGAACATCGAAAGGATCACCGGGAGGAGGCCAGGCCCAGACCGATCGCCCAGAGGGTGAGAGCTGCCTCCAAGACTGATCCAGTACGACAGGATCCTGTCCGGGAGCGATCAGTCTTGCCGTTCCACGAAGGCGAAACTGCTCGCGGGCCTTACGAAACAGCCAGCACAACTCCACCTCAGGCGTTCTTTGAATTTCGAGGGTCTTGTCGCTGCGGGCATCCGTGAGCAGATCCAGCGTCGCCGACGCACTCCAATCGCGAAAAACAAGCGTTCGCACCCGCGGGCAGCCATCCATAGCAAGAGTTGCAAGCTGCAACCAGCGACCACCCGGTGAGCGGCCTTCCCGCTTGCGCGCCGCAGACAACAGAGGTCTCCAAGGAGGAAGCGACTGAGCTGCTTCCATTTCAGTGCTCGCTTTTCAACCAAGGGTCAAGAAAAGCGAGGGGCTGGTTCATGGTTTCCGAGAAGCCCAAAATACCCTGGTCTCGGTGGACATAAAGAACGGAATCATCCTCGTCCAACAGAAAGGTGCCGCCTCGCTGCGTGATGTAGGCGTTATTGGGTACGTAGGTACTCCACTTCGTCAGCACTTCGTTCATATTGCGAAGACGAACCGTGGCCAGCTCGAACGGACGCTGGAATCCGCTTCCCCCAGCCAGGCGAAACAGGGAAGAATCATCAAAGCGGGCGGGTGCGCTGCGATCCCCTGTGTATCCCCTTAGAACTTCAGCAAGCGTGCCCGGTGAGCCAATCCCCGCACACATCAACAAAAGAGATGACCAAGGGCCGCCAGCAGCCTGAAGCCCGGGTGAAAGACCAACACTGCGATGCAAGTCCGCATCGGAAACCACCCGAAGCTGAGACCTTGGAAATCCAGTGAAAACGCAGAAACGATCAGCACCTGCTTGATCACCGATTGCGATGGCCAAAGTCTTGATGCCTACCTGCTCCAAACGAGAGAGCGCAGGCACCAGGGCTTGGGCATATTCCATCGAGTCGAAATCACCAAGCTGAGTGAACAGCAGCACCAAACGCTTGGCGCCTGATTCCATACCAGGGATTTGCTGGAGATAGGCGAGTAAAGCTTCTGGTGCTTTCATGTTGGATTGAGCCTTAACAGAGCAGTGCGAAGCTGAGGCTCTAGACCCTAATCAAAATCTAGGCTTGTCTTCAGATTTTAAAATTTCATGCGCGGGGAAAAGGAGAGAAAGCCCTTAGCAAAATCCCTTCAATTCATGGTTGCAACATCAACAACAACCCAACACAATCCGATCCCACACCAATCGATCTCAGGGCCGTTCCAAGAGAATTCCAGGGAAATTGATTCCAGTGCAATCGAGTGGAGATCGACCAATCAGCGTCTGATTTCCCTAAATACATCCATCGAATAGTTCAAAGAGCTATCGCTTCTTTTCAGCTGAATTTGCTTTTTCCAATCCCTTCACCCCTGTCGCATCAGCACCCATCAAGGGAGCGACATTAGATCTCATCACTGCGACCACCAAAATCCGAGATCATCGACTGGATGGCTTCTTCAATGTCTAATTCTTCTAATCTCCACTGCTTGGAGGAGGCGTTGGGGATGTCAATACGTTTGTAAATGTGACCATCAGTCACAAGGTACTGGCTGGGATCAACCCTTTTTTTAGAGGTCACGATCAACGAGAGGTCTCCATCAACTTTAATCTGATCGAACCATGCAGGAAGTCACAAGGGTTTGTCCTGGAGAGCACATCAAAAGACGCTGGCCTTTCCAGCCCCCACGCACGATCACAAGCCTTAGCGAGCAGCCATTGGGAACTGTGATTCGAGTGCCGCGGCGCGGAGCGATGATGACCTCATTCATGAATGCAGCATTCGGCATGAAAACCCAACATGTGTGCTTTCCGCTGCTGTTGCTTGCGCTAACAATCCCCAGCTCTGTGCATGCCAATTGCGAGATCTTTTCAGCCAGCCTCAACAGGATCAATGCTGCAGAGGAAGAGTCCCTCAAAAAAGCTAGAAAACAGCATGTAAGAAAGAAATGCGGATCTCAAAGCCAATCTTGGATAGGAGGAGCGGCAGGCTCCAGGCGATTTGAATATTTAAATTGCAAACTCAGTGCCCGTAATAGCGAAGAGTTCAAAAAAACATGGGCTGTCGAAGCGGCGACTTGGCAGGCCAAGCGAGAAAAACTAACAACTGAACGCCTCTCTTCCGGTTGTACTGAATGATTGATTTCGCTACATCTACCAGACAGCCAAGCGCTGGCTCACCCATCCCTTAGGCCACCTGATCAAGAACGAAGCGGTAGCGCACATCACCACGATGCAAGCGCTCAATTGCTTCATTGACTTGATCCAAGGGCAAATGCTCCACCTGGGGTTTGATGTCGTGCCTCACGCAGAACTCCATCATTTTCCGAAGACTCCCTGGTGAGGACGTGGGACTACCCGTGATCGACCGACGGAAGGAGATCAAATCGAAAGCACCCACTTGGATTGGCTGCAAGACGGCTCCAAGCTGATGCAAGCGGCCCCGTGGGGCGAGAGATCCCATCACGGCAGACCAGTCGAGCGCTTGATTCACGGTGTTAATGACGAGATCGAAGCGTCCAAGCAATGCGGGGAGCTCTTCCAAAAGCATCACATTGTGAGCCCCAAACCCCCTGGCCTCATCCGCCTTCGTGCCGTCAGTGGTGAGCGCGGTGACCTCACAGCCCCAGGCTCTAGCGAACTGCAGCGCCAGATGGCCGAGACCACCGATCCCAACAACCGCCACATGGGCCATCGGCGAGACCTGCTCATCCACAAGCGGTGCGAAAACTGTGATTCCAGCGCAAAACAACGGACCTGCCACCGCAGGATCCAACCCTTCGGGAAGAACCACGGTCCAATCCTGGTGGGCTTTCACGTGGCTGGCAAAGCCGCCCTGGCGACCAACAATCGTCGCCTCCAGCGACCCACAAAGATTGCTGGTTCCCTCCAAACATTGATTACAGCGAAAACAACTGCCACTGATCCAGCCCAAACCACGGATCTGCCCGATCACGGCTGAGTCCACGCCCGGTCCTACAGAGACGACCCTGCCCACAACTTCATGCCCAGGAACGAGCGGGTACTGGCTGATGCCCCAGCTGTTGTCGATCATCGACAGGTCGCTGTGGCAAAGACCGCAGTGAAGGACTTCTAAAACTAGTTCGTCCTGACCGGGCTCAAGCAGAACTCGCTTGACCTTTTGGAGAGATGCCGTTGCACTCCCCGCTTCCCAGACCGAAATGTCCACGATTGATCCTGCAAGCCTGATTCAGCTGTAGCCAGCAACAACCAGCAAGGCATTGACGCCCACACACAACTCTACTAGAACACCTGTACCAGCGACAGAATCTTGGCTCCGAGTTCGCCCTACGCCCCCTTCCAGGCTGAAGCGTGGATGCATGACTCTGTCATCAGCCCTCGAAAGACATGCCACGCCAGGCCTGGATCCAGGACCCAAACTCCACTGACACGAAACGCTTCCACCCCGACGAAAAAAGTGGGGGCCGTGATCCACACGTCTTCGTGGATTCAGGGCGACCTCTTTCAGGTGAACCTCCCCTTTTAAAGACACGTGTCCATTTGAGCCAGCAAACGGCTGATCAACTTTGGCGAGAACTCGTCCGGGTTGGCTGGAGACCTTGCGCCCCTCAGTGGAGTGCAGATTCAGACATCTGAGTGTCTTCCCACAACAAACAAAGCTGGCTTCGGAATCTCTCTTTCGAAGCGCCTAGCCAAATTGATAATGCTTGCGGACAGGTTGGTGAACTTCCCAAGTGCAGCTCAGCCCCCTTGGAAACACCACGAGGTCTCCCGCCCCAAAGCGGACGGGCTCGCCACCATCCGGCGTCACCGTCACATCCCCCTCTAACAACAAACAGGTTTCACGCTGGTCATAGGTCCAGGGAAATGTGCTGATGTCGCAGCCCCAGATCGGCCAATCACGTAACCCAAGCGCCACGATCGTGCTCTCAGGACAAGGCGATGTGACGCTGATCATCATGCAAATCCAGCAGACCCCTTCAGATTCGCTGATTTCGGGGCGGCTGGCCATCCCCGATGCGCAATCCACGCTGCCAACGCGACGTTTGTCGGAGCAGAAGACCGCTGAGGGCCGCGAGACCTACACCCATCCAAAGCAGCCAACTCAACTGACCCGCTCCAATCAACACCGCAGACAACCACAGCGAACCCCATAGCCAAGGCCGTAGCGAGCGAATACGCCGGAAAGCAACCGAACAACTTGCACAGTGCTTGGTATGACTGTGATATCGGTCCATCAAGGCCTCCACATCCTGTCGTGGCGGAAGTGGTCGGCCTGCGAAGGGGCCGCCTCCTTGGCCATTAACCCAGCGATGCAGCGCCTTGACATACACATCGGCAGACGTCTTGAGGACAAAGGCTTGTTCAGCAGCAGCACTACCACCTGCTGTTTCCAGGACCCTTTCTTGCCAATGCAGAAACACCTGATCGTCTTCCAACACCTTGTGGTTGCCAATGTGCTGCAACCAGCGGGGCCGCAAGCCCACCAAGACTCGGGGAAGGGCAGACTTGAACTGAAAGGGGAACCGAGCAAACAATCGACATTTTCCCCGGCTGATCGGTACGGCGTAAACCACCGTCAAGATGCGCGCGAAACCCTTCGCCGTGAGGTCATGCCACATCAGCTGGGGAGCTCGAAAGTGCGTGTTCTGTGAACCGAGCTTTCCCTTGCGAGGGCCTTCTTGCCAAAACGCTTCAAACCCTTGGGAGTCCTCGCGGGTGATCACCGCCTCAACGGGAGATGCATTCTCCCTTTTACCCACGGTGCGGTGATGGGTAAAAGGGACATGACTCACATCCAAGACGTTCTCAAGGAGGGTGAGCGCATCCATTGGCAGATCTCGGAAGGTATCCTGCACAATCCAGCCATTCGCCCAGCCATCTCCCTGCTCCTGGAGCACAGGCACCAAGGGAAGCGCTGCAGAGTCAGCGGCTGAAGGGGTCCCACTCCACACAAACAACAATCCCTGGCCTATGGCAGTAGGCAAGCTCCCACAGGCCGTTCGCCGGGATTCCGAGCGAGCTCTTGCCCCCAATTGAGGGATGGCCCGACAGCTGCCCTGCCCGTCAAAACTCCAACCGTGATAAGGGCATTCCAATTGACCGGCACTATTAATCCGCCCTTCACTGAGAGGAACTAAACGATGAGGGCACACATCTTTAAAGGCCCTCCAGCTTTCACCTGGAGCATCCCACCACAACACCAAATCTTGCTCGAGAAGGGTGAATCGCTGGGGACGGGTTGGGTCAAGATCGCGCACATAGGCCACTGGCCACCACTGTTCACTCCAGCTGGGGTGCATAGACGCTTCACAACTAACGCCATGATCGTCGGATCAGGATCCATACCGTGAGGATTCACCCTGTACCGAGCAGATTGACTGTTCAGTGCGGGAGCATCGGCTCCTGCACACCCTTGATCAACGCTGAGAAAGCTTTCCTATGGTCTTGACCATTTTTTCCGTTCTTCTGGCTCTATTTCATTTCGTTGGGCCGATGCCCACCGATCTCGGCATCCATCAAGGTCAACTCAGTCCCTGCGAATCACCCGCCCACTGCGCTCGAAGCGATTGGGAGCGTAACGATCCGATCGCAAGCCTGAACAAACTCGCCGACGTCATCCAACAAACCCCACGATCAGAAATCGTTGAACAGCGAACGGACTACCTGCATGCAACTGCCAGCAGTGAGATCTTCGGCTTCGTTGACGATCTGGAGCTCTATGCCGATACGGAGCGATCTCTTCTCCAGGCACGCTCCGTGTCAAGACTGGGAGAATCAGATCTTGGGGTCAACGAACAACGTCTTCGAAGCCTGGAGACTGCGTTGATGAAGCAACAGTGATTGAGATCGTGTGGCATTCAATGTCAAACGACCGAGTAGATCAGTGCAACTTAAACACATACAAGGCTCGTCATCATGCACGCTGGCATGGAGCTGAACAGGGCGATAATCCGAGCGCATGCGTGATCCTCTTTGGACTGTTTTGACGCATGAACGAACCGATCACCAGCTCTGGTGATCGGTTCTGAAACTGTTGTTATTAATTCCTCGGCGACTCACCCTCAGTCCCATCCGTCTTCACTCAGATCCATTGATCAGCCAGATCAACCGCACTTTGAAGAGCCCCTTCAGCCATCCCAAAACCTGGGCCGGCGATCCAATCTCCACAAAAACCAACAGCGCTGGGTTGACACCATTGAAGGGACGGTGGCAGGGGAGCATCCAAGGGCTGAGACGCTCCCCAGCGCATGACCCCCAAAGAACGGGCCATCGGGAGTGCCTGAGCCAACTCGGGCCAGGGCAGCAAGAGCTCAGCGAGAGCCTTCCGTTGGCGTGATTCCTGCTCCAACAACAAACGTGGCTGACTGGCTGGCGTGATGGGAGATCCGTCGTCCAAACCGTGCACGACTAAGCCCAGCCGTCGGTCCTGCTGACGATGGAGAACAATCCGTTCAATCCCAAATTTTTCTTGAGCATCAGATGTCAACCAAATCTGCCTAGGAAGCTCTTCAGGAAAGCAATGAAAGTCGAGCATTAAATTCCAGCGCACCGATGCATGCATCTCACGAATTCGCTCAAGTGCAGCATCCAAGGTGAGATCCAGATTCAGCGGAACAGATGAGCGCAACGGGACATCGTGCCAACCCAACATCGCCAGGGAACGGGGATGGGCCAAAAGATTGCCCGTGACCACTAAAGAGCGCGCCCGCAGCTGACCTGAAAAACACCACCAACCGTTCTCTCTGCGCAGGCTGCTGATTCGTTCTCCGAACACCCCTCGCGTGTTCGCACCTGCGAGCTTCAGCAAAGCCTCTGGCACCGAGGCCATCGTTGGAACACCTCGAAAGCATGGGCCCTGGAGAAGGGGATGATCCGGTGGATCAACAAGACAACCCGTCTCGTTCAAACCAACAACAAGCCCACAATCGGGCTGGACAATCCCCTGCTCCAGAAGGGGATTCCATAGGTCAGCAAGAGGCCCCTGCGGTGCTTGGCTAAAGCTGAAACAAGGGGCTCCATGGTCAAGCCGCCATTGCAAATCATCACGTCGGCGCCGCGTCGCCGCCCGGCCACCCGGACCCCGACCGGCCTCAAACAGCAGAATTGTGCCCTCAAAACCGCGTTGGCGAAGCGAGGCAGCAAACCCAGTGCCGGCAAGACCGGCTCCAATCACAGCAAGATCAACGTCTGATTGCTGAGAATCACCAAATAAGATCATGCGTGTGAAGCGCCAAAGGCCGCGGATTTATGTCAAAGCGATTCTTAGGGAACGCCATGTCAATTAAGTCTGGGCCCTACGGAGATCCACCGCGTACAGCGCGACGGGACTATTTCGTTGTTTTGCTGTTATTGCTGTGGCGTATGCGCTACGACCTGCTGTTATTAGCGGTTATCGGGGCGCTGATATTAAGCGACACAGTGCCTACAAATTGGCAACAAAGTGGCAGCGTCGTTTCAATTATGGGAATCACGGTTTCCATCTTTATTGGTTTTCGAAATACGCAGGCGATTGGCCGCTGGTAGGAAGCTCGGCAACTATGGGGCGCCATTGTTAACCACAGCCGCAATTGGTCGGACATCCTGACAAGCCTCCTACCAGAGGAACATTTGGTCAGTGCACACGGACGCAACTTAGTGCGTTATCAAGTGGCCATGGTTTGGCAACTGAATTTTCAGTTGAGAAACTTTTATCATCAAGATTTGAGGCGCTTCCAAGACTACCTCCTGGAAAATCTGGAGATGAAGCCAACTACAACATTAAGGCAATTAGGGCAGGCCAGGGCAGCAGCAGTTCGCAACCTTTACGAAAGCAAGAAAATTAATGCTCGCGGCAGGGAACAATTAATGAATATCGCCAACGCCACAGTCGATGCAATCGGCGGGCTGGAAAGGATTAGAAACACCCCATTGCCCGCTAGTTACGACGTCTTTGTTCGCATGCTTAGCTGGGTCTTCGGTTTTCAACTGCTGCTGAATTTCAAGACGGATGGGGCATCTTTAGTCGGCAACATCACGGGAGTTGTGCTGTTCCTAGGCTTCTTAATGGCCGAACGGATTGGCGCCTACGTTGAAGGTCCATTTGATGGAGATGGAAGCACATTTGCACTCCCCCTCAATGCGATCTGCCTCACGATTAGCCGGGACTTACTGGGGAATGAAACCGATTCATGTCTCCACCATTTCTCCAAAGACCCTGTTCGCTGGACATAAAATAGTTAAAACTGAACTCACAAGCCATAATTGGAGAGTGCTGTACAACAGGAAAGATGTCAGAAGCGCAAGGCCTGGAATCGATAAATCCTGCCACAGGATCAAAAATCGCCACATATCCATTAATGAGACAAGAGGAGATCATCGAAGCGATAGAGAAGGCAGATTCTGGTTTCCAACAATGGAGAAACTCTGAGTTTTCATTAAGAAAGAAAGCACTCAATCAAGTTTCCCAAGCTCTAGAAGCTAACAAATCAGCCTTGGCAAAAGGCATTACTCAAGAAATGGGAAAGCCCATTCAACAATCAGAGGCAGAAGTCGAAAAGTGTGCCTGGGTTTGCAACTATTTTGCGGAGAATGGAGAGAAACTCCTTGAAAATGAAACGATCGACCTGGGTGAAGGGAATGCAACCGTAACGGCTCAACCCCTTGGAATTCTGTTTGCTGTGATGCCTTGGAATTTCCCGTTATGGCAAGCATTCAGGGCGATTGCCCCTACCTTAATGGCAGGAAATACCCTGCTTCTGAAAGGTGCATCCAATGTGCCGGGATGTAGCAGTGCCATTCAAAATATCTTTAACAGCTGCGACATCCCTGAAGGTGTCTTCACAAATATGCCCATGCGATCGGCAGATGCAAAACTTGTTATTGCACATCCAAAAGTACGCGCTGTCACCCTTACAGGAAGCGAAGAGGCCGGTCGAGCTGTGGCATCCATTGCAGGCGCCAATTTAAAAAAATGTGTTTTAGAACTTGGAGGACAAGATCCTTACCTGATCCTTCACGATGCAGATCTTGATTTAGCGGCTGATCGCTGTGCAGCAAGTCGAATGCTTTGCACCGGACAAGTTTGTATTGCAGCCAAACGCCTTATTGTGGTCAACGATATCTACGATGAATTCTTTAAACTCTTACAAAAAAAGCTGGATTCTTATGTCATGGGAGATCCCATGAATCGCGCCTTCAATATTGGACCTTTAGCAAGATTAGATCTACGGCAACAGGTTCATCTTCAAGTCCAAAAAAGTGTTGAACAGGGAGCAACCCTGCGACAAGGAGGGATGATACCAGAACAAAAAGGCTGGTGGTATCCCATCACGATTCTCGAAGATGTAAAGCCAGGGATGTCCGCATTTGACGACGAAATTTTTGGGCCTGTGCTGAGCCTTGTACGTGCTGAGAATGACAACCATGCGGTTGAACTTGCCTCAGATACTCGCTTTGGACTGGGAGCAGCCATTTTCTCAGCGAATACCGCCAATGCCAAAAGAATTGCCGTGAAAGAAATTGAAGCAGGCTGCGTTGCGATCAATGATTTTGTAAGAAGTGATCCACGGGTTCCCTTTGGAGGAATTAAAGATAGTGGCTATGGCAGAGAGCTGGGGAAGCTTGGCATCCATGAATTCATTAACAGCAAAAGTATTGTGGGGGCTTGATGAGGATGGGATCAACAGAAAGACTCATCAGCCATTAAAAAAGATGGGTGGCGGCCCATCTTTTCAACTTGATTGCAACGACCAGAGATCAAACCCCGATGGTGGATTTATCGCACATCAGCAAGACCTGGTCTCTAGGAATCAATACTCAATAATGCATCGGGCAAACTAATCACTGGTCGAGACACACTGCTTGTCACCTCAAGGATCCTTCCGATCGAAGCAGGAGTATTCAAGGCCTCTAAGCAACAACGAGCAACCAGACGCCTTGGGATGGAATCATTCTCCTGCTGATCGGGACCTGACCAATACACCCCCTCTTCCTCCAGGGTTTCCTCTCTTTCACTGAGACCTCCTGGCCTGATCACAGTCCAATCCAAGCCGCTGTTCTCCAGAGCCTGCTCCCCAATTCGTTTCCAAACAAGAATCAAACCGAACAGGTTGAGGGGGTGACGCCAACGCCCCGCACAAAGAGAACTCACGAGAATCACCCTGGTCACCCCAACTCTCAGACAGCTTTCCACCTGAGCACGCACACCCCATGCATCAACCCGCATCGGCCCTAACAAATCAATCGAAGGCCTCGCACCCGTTGCAATCACAAGGGCATCTACGCCCTTTAAGGCTGAGTCCAAAGCGATTGGATCTTGCAAGCTGAGTCGAACTTGATCAGCATTCATGAGGGTGTCGGGAATCACCGACGAAGATCGCACCAACAAACGCGGACGATCTCCATGCACCATCAACTCTTCAGCGATACGAAAGCCTGTTTTTCCAGAAGCTCCAGTAATCGCAATCGTTCGGTCACTCATCCAACTCTCCGAGCAGAAATCAAGAATGCATGAATCAACCGTAAACGAGAACTAAGATGAATGGTCATAAAAACAGCATCATTCGGGAGACAAACGGATCAACCAATGAAATCCCTAACAGCCATTGCCTTGCTGACAATCTCCAGCTTGCATCCACCGCAGAGCCAAGCGATGACAGAGTGTGAACTTCTCACTCGAGTCATGAATAATTTGGGGGCAAAAATGAGCATCAATCGCTACGTTATCTCGAGCAAAGACGACAAAGATCTAATCGAACAAGCGAGCAGAGATCTCTCCGAACAAACTAAAAACTACAGAAACGCAAAGGAACAATATAAAAAAGCCAAGTGCAAAAGCATCTGGGACAAATAATATCCATTGCGATCAATCCATGCAAAACCCCAACAACCATTGGTTGCTGGGGCAAGGGATTGAATTTACAATCTAAAATCGATAAAATCTAATTTATCTAGAGTAAGAAACTCCCCGATAGGTCAAAGTGGGATGCTCTTGCATCTCAGCCTTAACAAGCTCACGGCACGTGTTGTAGTGCTCATGGCGATAAGTCAGCTCAATGCATGCTTTGACGTCAGACGTCTTAGGCGTTACGTAGGCCTGACCTCTGTAAAGAAGAGTAGTCATGATGTTCTCCGAGAAAACCCAGGTCCCCGTTCCTTGGCCTGGGTCGGTCTGCGCCTCGGAAAACCGAGGTGAACGATGCAATAGGTAGCGGTTGCTACTCCATAAACCTAGCCAACCGTCATCCCAGGCGTCGTTCGTGCTGATACAAAGACAACAACCGCTTGAATCCATGGAGGCAAGGCAGCGAATCGCAAAGGCCGGACGAAAAGGTCTGTCGATCGAAAACACCACCTCGACCTGCTTCAAAACGCCTCGTCATCGCTCTTGCCCATGCCCCTCGGATGGGCCAATCATCCATTCTGACTCGATAGAGCCCTTCAGATCAGCAACTGCCGGTCTCCTAATCGAGTGCTCAGGGAAAGACTTCTATGATGAAGGGATGACAGCCAGCGCAGCAAACATCCCCAAAAAGCATTCCAGAGACTCTTGTCTGCCCACTAAGAAAGGGAAAAGGATTCAGCATCCAGCTTGAGGCGATGAATCAAGCCGTTCAATCCTTAAAAAGTACAAATACTCACCATGATTCGTCCTCTTCAAGCTCTAGGCATCACAGTCCCCCTGCTGATGCTGAGCTGTGAAGCTGGACAATCAGCCAAACAAATTCCAGTCGTAGAAACAATCGAATCCGTCGCATTCCAAACACCACCAACACAAGCTCCAGGCCAACAGGGCCCCTCTCCAGCTTTGCTTCAAGTGAAACAAGGAGAAAGCTTTTCACTCAAGGCAAGGCGCAACGACCCAAAAGGATTCACGCCAAGTGGCGCTTGGACGCTTGAATTGTTTAAAGGAGAACAACTGCTTGCTGAATGGCCAGCCGTTAGCGGTTACAACAGCAAGCAAACAGCCGACCGTCTCTGGAGTCCAGGCAACGGTGCACCCCTACCGATTGGCACGTATGCACTGGGCCAACCAGAACCGTGGGGAACAGATCTTTGGCTTAACTTAGAGCCCCAATTCGAAACAGATCGAAGCGGCCTTGGAATTCACAATTGCAACCCAGGAAGTGGATGTCTATGCCTTCCCAATCGCAAAGACCTTGAAACCCTTGCGGACTGGGTCCAAGCAACAGGAATCCGAAAACTCACAATTATCGACTAACAAAAGTAAAATACACATCCAGACAAATCATTCCCAAAAAGCTCAAAGACCTGCATCAACTGGGCATGATCAAACACATTGCAAACCTATCGAAACCAACGACAACGCCAAACGACTGCTAAGACTGCAAGGATTCTTTTAAGGCGTAGGCCAAGAAATCTGATCAAGAGGCAGTCTAAACATCCCCAATCGGTCCATTTGGGACTAATGAATGAAACAAGAAAGCATAATGAACCCCATATCAAACGAACGATGCCGTTTCTTTCCAATCCTGCCAACTTCGGCTGGCGCCTCAATCAATTAAGTCTTCTACGGCCTTGATCCACAATTCACAAAAAATTGCAACCCCTTTATTTGGCATAGGGTGCACCAAACCCACCTAAAATATTCTCACATTCGCCAACGAATCAACCCTCGAATTTGTTCCAAAAAGATGACCTGGAAACTAGCCAAAGCCTGGACAAGCGTGCTTCCTCAGGAAGGGTATCGACACTTTCGGGTGATTTTCCAGGGAGGAAAAGGTCAGGATCGCTGGGTTGAACTCGAAGCTGTCCTCGACGCAAGTATTCGACGACGCATCGCCTGGACGGAGCTCAAAAATCAGGATGTCTGGACGAGCGGTTGGAGACAACTTCCACCGACGGAATAAGTGATCAAGACGATCCCTTTCACTGATTGCTTGTTCCCAGTGCGCGTCACATGTTCGTATCGATGAACGGCACTCGCAACGACGCCATTCCTTTCGCCACAATGAGTTAATGGCAACTCAAGTCTTAACGGAAGACCAGCGTTTCAAGCTCGACCGCGAGCCAGATCGGGTCTTTTATTCTGAACCACGCTTCGTCCAGCACCTCGACGAAGGCTTCAGAACACGCCTCACCAGTTTTTATCGAGAACACATTCCGTCTGGGGCAATTGTTCTTGATCTCGGTTCGTCATGGGTGAGTCACTTGCCAGAGGACATTCATTACGAGCGCGTGATTGGCCACGGCATGAATGAGGCGGAACTCGTCGCCAACCCAAGGCTCGACAGCCACTACGTCCAAGACATGAACTTGGACCCAACCATCCCGTTAAAGGATGGATCGGTTGATGCCTGCCTAGCTGTGGCCGCTTGGCAGTACTGGACGCAACCAGAAAATGTTGCTGCGGAAATGCTTCGCGTTACCAGGCCCAATGGCACAGCCATCGTTGCCTTTTCCAATCGGATGTTTTTCACGAAGGCGCCACAGGTTTGGACTGACAACGACGACATGCAGCACCTTGACTATGTCGGAACGGTGCTGCAAGCCAATGGCTGGACCGACATCCGTGTTTTTGCTGAGGAAACCAAAGCCGGTGGCTTGATGGGACTGGTAGGAGGAAAAGGTGATCCCTTTTTTGCCGTTGTCGCGCGCAAAAGCATCGACTAACCACCTCTCTTCAGGAACATCGAAGAACGGAAGCGCCTACAGCTCGAGGAATCGAAGCAATTCCTTCTGAGCCTTGCGTCCCGTAATGGCGTGGGCCGCCATCGCACCACTTGCAGCCACGGGTGGAATCCCAATTCCTGGAAAACAACTGGCACCACACTGAAACAGACCCTGCAGGGGGGTGGTCACCCCAGGGAACAGACCCTTCGCCGCTGACAACGCAGGTCCATAACTGCCTTGATGCGTGGATAGGTAATGACGGTGGGTAAGGGGAGTCCCCTCCATCACCACTTGGCAACGACTGCGG
Organism: Synechococcus sp. WH 8016; assembly: GCF_000230675.1. Taxonomy (NCBI): domain Bacteria; kingdom Bacillati; phylum Cyanobacteriota; class Cyanophyceae; order Synechococcales; family Synechococcaceae; genus Synechococcus; species Synechococcus sp. WH 8016. Next base: position 908,632 of record NZ_AGIK01000001.1, read on the forward strand.
AGATCGGGAATGCGTTGTTCCAACACATCCCAAAACACCTGACAGCGTTGTCCACGTTTCTCCTGATAGGCCGCTGTTCCTCTCTGCAAACCAGCCCACTCTGACCAGGGTTCATTGGCCGGGGTATAGGCATGCAGCACGTGATGTCCCTCCGGCGCCATCGATGGATCGAGCACCGATGGAATCGACACCACCACAGCATTGCGCTCAGCATCAATTCCCCGTTCCCAGTCACCAACCCAAACGGTATGGATCGGCAGATCCTCCAGGCCGCTCGCATCAAATCCCAAGTGCAGGTGCAGAAAAGAGTGACAACCAGGAGTCGAAAGCCGTTCCTGACCCCAAGCCTTCGCAGCCATCTCGGGTAGCAGAGACGCTGTCCCCCAAGCATCCGCATTGCTCACCACAACATCAGCGTGAAGCGTCTCGCCATTGCTGATCTCCACGCCAATGACACGATCACCATCGAGTAGCAGCTGGCGCACGTTGGCTCCGAGCCGCAAACTGCCGCCGTGAGACTCCAAGCCACGCACGAGTGCATCAACCACAGCCGCACTCCCTCCCCGCGGAAAGTCGAGGCACGAATCTGGGTCAAACCACTCACCAAACAGAGTGGCCATCGCTGCTGCATTGGTATCAGCCATCGGCATGCCACTGATCAAAAAACAGAGCAAATCCACCCAATGACGCAGAAATGGATCCTGTAGATGACGGTCCACGAGAGGTCCAAAAGCACCACTGAGATGGCGGATGGCTGGCAAATGCTGAACCAGTCGCCCACTACGCCTCAAAAGAGGACCAATTCCATCCACAGATGCGGGTAACGCCAGCAATGGCAGGGCATCTGCAGCAGCTGCAATCGGCTGCAAGACGGCGGTGAAGCGCTGCCACTCAGCCACAGCCTCCGGTCCGCGCAGTCTCTCCACCACGCGTTCAAACCCATCCCCTCCAACCCCAACGCGGAGATGTCCTTCCGGGAACAAAACATCCCAGTCCTTGTAACTCACAACATCCAAGGGCTGATCCAAAGCACGCAGGATCTGAGTGAGGGGGTTGCTGCTTGGCCAACGTGACAATCCACTCCAGAGGGAGGGACCCGATTCGAAGTGATAGCCCTGACGTTCAAAGCCATGGGCAGCGCCGCCTGGTTGGCGATGGGCTTCAAGAACAAGAACGTCCTTTCCAGCCCGTGCGGTGAGACCAGCACAGCACAAGCCACCGATCCCGCTGCCAATCACGATCACCTCAGCGCTTTTTGGCATCCATCACCTATCAGGGATCTCAGCTCGGGTCATAGCCAGTCACAGCTGTGATTGCGAAAAACACGTCCCAATCCAAAAATCGGTTGAAATGGTTGAAAGCCCAAAGTCCGTGACAGACCCTTCGTCCTCAGGCCAGAACCAGCTGCCGCTATGGCGTCGAACACCTCCCTTGGTGTTGCCAATGCTGGTGCTCAGCGGCGGACTTGTTGTGGCTGGAGCTGTTGCGGTAAAGGGAATTCGAACCGCAACAGACACCGTGACGGTGACCGGTGCCAGCACCGAACGGCTGCGCAGTGACTATGCGGATTGGACCGTCACGGTGAGTGGTGGCGGTCTTAGCCAACAGCAGGCCTATCAAAATCTTCAACCTGATTTGAAGCGCACGCTTTCCTTCCTTCGCGATGCGGGCATTCCAGAAAGCAGCACCCAACTCACTGTTTTAAGAACGGATCGCAACGAAATTCGCAACCGTGTGACAGGCGTGCTCACCAACACAGAGTGGACGGCACGTCAGTCCATTCACGTTGGCAGCTCAGATGTGGCGTTAATCCGAAAGGCATCCAACAACATCAGCAACTTGATTGGCGATGGTGTCTCGTTGGCGATTCAACCACCGGCTTACACCTACACAAAACTGGCTGAAAAACGCGTCGATATGTTGGCCAAAGCCACCGCCGATGCTCGAGAACGCGCGATTGCGATCGCAGGTGAGGCTGGCTCCGGCATTGGAGCCATCACCAATGCCGACACAGGAACCTTCCAAATCACCGTTCCGAACTCCACCAAAATGGGGAGCTATGGCTCCTATGACACGAGCACGATCGATAAAGACATCACTGCGGTGATGGGAGTGACATTCAGAGTGCAGTGATTGCTCTTCCCTTGATCCTTTTAGGCCTGTCCTGGCTACAGGAAGGCATCGACCAACTCCTGCTGGGGGGACGCTGGAATTTGGCGATGGGGCCTGGCACGCCTTGGTGGACTCTGCTCACCGCTCCCTTCAGCCATGGAGATCTTGGCCACCTGATTGGCAACAGCATCGTTTTTTTGCCCCTCAGCTATCTGGTGCTGTTGAAAAGCCTGCGCGGTTACGTGGCGGTTTGGATTGCTGTGATTCTTCTCGAAATTCCGCTCTGGTTGTTTTGGCCGGTTGGTAGCCACGGATTGTCTGGAGTCGTCTATGGACTTCTTGGCTACCTCGTTCTCATCGGATTTCTCGAACGACGACCGCTGGCCATTGCGTTAACCGTTATTGCCGTTGCTTTTTACGGAAGCGCCCTCCCTGGATTGCTGCCCTGGGCCTCACCCGCGGGAGTGAGCTGGATTGGCCACGCGAGTGGATTCATTGCTGGCCTTTTGGCAGCAGGCGCTGTTTCGCGCGAGCCCCATCAGCCGTCAGCCTGATCCTCAGCTGATTTGAGAAAGCGTCCAGACAGACGAACAGCCAAAACAGAACAAGCGGCGCCGTAGCCGATAAATGTGGCCACTTGTCCGAAAGACCCCATCTCGTAGACCTCTCCGCTTAACAACACCCAATCCACGAGTGATGAGGCGACACCCCACACAACAACCCAAACCGAAACGTAGAGAATCCCCCTCACGGCGGTGTTCACGGCAGCTCCTTATGAAAATGCTTGTTCAATTCGACGCTAGGCCAACCGTTCATTCAATTCGTTCAGCCAAGGAGTTTCTTTCAAAGCTTCTTGAAGCAACCTGACATTGAGCCTGCACCTCGCTAAGACCTTGGGGTGATCACTTTGATAGAAGCAGCAGGGTCCTCCTATGTCTGAAGGCAATCAGCAGCAACCTGTTGTGATCAAGCAAGGAGGCGGCGGCACGGGCATTGGCTTGGTTTTAGCGGCGTTAATTCTTGGAGGTGCGCTTGTGTATGCCGTCACCATTTGGTCAAACACACAGAAAAGAATGATCGAAGCTCCCAAAGAAGCGATTCAGAAAGGAGTGGACACCCTTAAAAAAGCGATTCAACCGGTTGCCGACTAGCCAATCCCTCGTGTCTTGATCAGGCAGCATGGAGGCAACGATCCCAGCCTTCAGGCTCCCTCGAGCGTTTGCTGCCGACTGTGATGGCGGTAGAGATCGGAATCTCCATCAGCTTCGGGCTCAGCGATCGCTTGGCTCACGCGGGGCTCAACCGCTGCGATCCGCTGAGTGGGGATCACGGCGTTTTCTTCTCGAGCGATCGCACGCTGATAGGCCGACGTGACGTCTGATGAACCGTCGTGACGAACCGATGTCATGGCCGCAAAAGCAGTGCGGCCATGATGGCAGTCCTGCAACTCAATGACCATTGCTCAGAAAAGAGCGTGCTTCCCATCTGCTCTGCCGCCTGGATGAGCACTATCCAAATCCACCCATTCCTCTTGATCACAGCGACCCTTTCAGCCTGTTGATCGCTGTGCTCCTGAGTGCACAGTGCACTGACAAAAAGGTCAATGAAGTGACTCCAGCCCTGTTTGCTGCTGGACCCACACCCACTGCCATGGCGGCCTTAACCGAAGAAGAGATTTATGGACACATCCGCCAGCTCGGGCTCGCCAAAACGAAGGCCCGCAACGTGCACAAACTCGCTCAGCTCTTGATCACCGTGCACGGGGGGACCGTGCCCAGCAGTTTTGAGGAACTAGAAGCCCTACCGGGAGTCGGCCACAAAACCGCCAGCGTGGTGATGGCCCAAGCCTTCGGAGTACCGGCTTTCCCCGTGGACACGCACATTCATCGCTTGGCGCAGCGCTGGGGACTCAGCAGTGGAGAGAGCGTGGAGCGCACCGAAAAAGATTTGAAATCCCTCTTCCCAGCAGAACACTGGAACAAGCTTCACCTGCAAATCATTTTTTATGGGCGAGAACACTGCACGGCGCGTGGATGCGATGGCACCGTTTGCCCGATGTGCCGCGAGCTCTATCCGAAGCGACGAAAGCCGGTGATTTGGAAAAGGCCCTAGCTCTTACACGAGCACACGTCAAACCTCTGTTACAGTTCGTTTCAATTGATGCATCACCATGGATCGCACCCCTGCAAACGACACCTGGTTCCAAGGAAAAGCAGCTCGTTCCATTCACGAAGATCAACTCAAGAAGGTTGAGCTCTTCAATGGTCGCGCCGCCATGATCGGTTTCGTCATCGGAGTGATCACGGAAGGACTCACAGGTCAGGGAATCCTCCATCAGATCGGCCTCGGCCCTCTCGTGGATGGCTACGCGACTTGTAGCGCTCAGATGCTTCCCTTCTGTTTCTGATCAAATCGGCCAATGTCTGTCAGCCCCTGGCCCTAAGATCAGGAGCTGACAGTTCAGGCCAATGGCTCGGAAGCGGCGCAAACTCAGCAAAGACATGGAAGCCGAAATCAAAGCGGCCCATAAGAAAGTCGAGTTTATTTCCGCCCTCATTCGAGACATTCGCGAAGAAGACATCCAAAACGAATACGCGGAAGCTTTTGTGCAAGTGCATGCCGCATGCACCCATCTCGCCCAGCTATATGACGCCGAAGGCATCACAGAAGAAAGTGAAGGAACTCTCGTTCTCTACAAAGGTCTTCTCAATCAATTTGAAGAAGATTACGAGCTATAGAACCTCGAGGACATTTTCAAAATCTGGACCTCAAGCACTAATTTTTTTTTAAAAACCCGGTACAACCAGATGGGTTTTTAGATTGATTGGCATGCCAGACAACAACGATCCGCGCTGGTTCACGCTAGCCATGGCGAGCCGATGGCCCCTCGCTGTTGTGATTGCGGCATGGTCTGTCGCTCTTGCTGCAACTCAGATTCTCCGCCAACCCATCCCCATCGGACTGCCCCTCGGACAGCCGTTTCCAGTCCGCCTGGTCGGTGGAGTCACGGTTGATGAGCTCAAAGCACCCGTCAGCGTGAAAAGTGAAGGTTCGATCGCCATTGAAGCTTCGAAAAATCTTCCCATTGAGGCTCCTGAAGCCCTTCCCGTTCAAGGCCAAGTTTCCGTCACTAAACCCGTCCTGATTGACTCAAATCGATCACTTGAGGTGCAAGGACAAGTGTCTGTTGACGAAGTCACCGCCCCGGTCAAAGTGCAAGGTGTGGATGAAGGTCCAGTCCTCGTAGGGACATCCGATGAAGATCAGCTGACCATCGGTGGAGCGGTAGACGTCACCCAGGTGGGCGGTCGAATCAATGTGCGCCTCCGAGATGCAGCCAAATCAGTCCTGCCGATTCCTTAAATGAGATCACTGCCCGCTGATCTCAAGCTTGCTGTTGTAGGGCACCTCGAATGGGTCACCTTTCTTGCCGTCAATGAGCTCCCTTCGCCTGGACAAATCAGTCGTGCCCATCGCTCTCTCGAGGAGCCAGCGGGTGCTGGCGCTGTCGTCGCTGTTCAATTAGCCAGGCTAACGGGCCAAAAAGTGGCCTTCTTTACAGCCCTTGGCAAGGATGAAATCGGCGCGCGAAGCGAAGCACGCCTGCGCGAGTTGGGTGTCACCCCAATCATTGCCTGGCGTGACCAACCCACCCGCCGAGGCATCAGCTTGGTCGATCGCAGCAGCGATCGGGCGATCACGGTGATTGGAGAGCGGCTAACGCCGATCGCTGCTGATCCACTGCCCTGGGAGCATCTCGCCGATTGCGCTGGCGTCTTCGTCTCTGCGACCGATCCGCAGGGCCTGAAGCTGGCACGAGCCGCCAAGGTTTTAACGGCAACCCCTCGCCTTCGCTTGCCGGTTCTTCAAGAGGCGAAAGTCAGTCTCGATGCCTTGATCGGCAGCCATCTGGATCCAGGCGAGTGCATCGAAGAGGGTGCCCTCACCCCAGCGCCATGCTTGCGGATCGCCACGGAGGGAGAGAGGGGGGGGCTCCTTTTCCCAGGAGGACGATTTGAAGCCGAACCTCTGCCTGGCCCCCTTGCGGAAACCTACGGATGCGGCGATAGCTTTGCAGCTGGAGTCACAGCAGGACTCGCCGCAGGATGGTCAACGACGGACGCCGTCAAGCTTGGGGCCCAGTGCGGAGCGACCTGCGCAACACACTTCGGGCCTTACTCCTGAGCCCAAAACGCTGCGTCAGAGCGGTGTGGGCGACGCCCTTATTTATGCATAGTCTCCAGAAGACAGGAACCCAGCAAAGACCACTGCCATGTCTGATCTGAGATGCCCCTTTCATGGCCACACAGGAGCTACAACTCCAGCTGGACACACAGGTAATCAACAGTGGTGGCCTGACCAGATCGATCTCAAGATCCTGCATCAACACCATCCATCTGCGAATCCACTCGGAGAGGACTTCGACTACGCCACCGCGTTTTCAAAATTGGATTTTGAAGCGCTGAAAGCTGACCTCCACAGCCTGATGAGGGACTCCCAAGAGTGGTGGCCTGCCGACTGGGGGCACTACGGCGCCTTATTCATCCGAATGGCTTGGCACAGCGCAGGCACCTACCGCATTGGCGACGGCCGTGGCGGTGCCGGCCATGGCAATCAACGCTTTGCACCGCTAAACAGCTGGCCTGATAACACCAACCTGGATAAAGCTCGACGTTTGCTCTGGCCGCTCAAACGCAAGTACGGGAACAGCATCTCTTGGGCCGATTTAATCATTCTCGCGGGGACCATCGCTCTTGAATCGATGGGATTCCGCACCTTTGGTTTTGGAGGGGGTCGCACCGACATTTGGGAACCCGAAGAGGACGTGTTCTGGGGGAAAGAAACACAGTGGCTCGCCGACGAACGCCACGACGACTCCGGGGCACTCGACCAGCCGCTTGCGGCTGTGGAAATGGGTTTGATCTATGTGAATCCCGAAGGACCACATGGCCATCCCGATCCCATCGCATCGGGCAAAGAAGTGCGCGACACCTTTTCACGCATGGGGATGAATCCCGAAGAAACCGTGGCGCTCGTCGCTGGCGGACATACCTTCGGGAAATGCCATGGAGCAGCCTCCGCCGACCATCTGGGCGTCGAACCAGAGGGGAGCGAGCTCGAAGCCCAAGGCCTGGGCTGGAGCAATCGCTTCCAAACAGGTAAAGCGGAACACACCATCACCAGCGGAATTGAGGGGGCGTGGAAACCCCATCCCACGCGCTGGGATCAGGGCTATTTCCAAATGATGTTCAGCTACGAATGGGAACTCACAAAAAGTCCAGCTGGTGCCTGGCAATGGGTCGCAAAAGACGTCCAACCAGAACACATGATTCCCGATGCACACGTTGCCGGGAAGTTTTCGGCTCCGATCATGACGACAGCCGATTTGTCCCTACGCCATGACCCGATCATGGAGCCGATTGCTCGGCGCTTCCACCACGATCAGGAAGCCTTTGCCGATGCGTTTTCCCGAGCCTGGTTCAAGCTGACCCATCGAGACTTGGGTCCGCGTGCGTTGTACTTAGGGCCCGACGTTCCCACCGAGGTCCTGATCTGGCAAGACCCGATCCCAACAGTGGATGCCCCACTGATCAACGCCACGGAGATCTCTTCACTCAAGCAACAAATCCTTGAGACCAATCTGAGCGTCCAAGAGTTGGTGGCAACGGCATGGGCCTCTGCCTCCACATTTCGGAGTTCCGATCGACGGGGAGGTGCCAATGGCGGCCGCGTTCGCCTCTCCCCACAAAACAGCTGGGACGTCAACAACCCAGACACCTTGAAGAGAGTGATCACCCAGCTCGAAAGCCTTCAGGACTCGTTCCATCGTGCATCTTCTGAAGGCAAGCATGTCTCCATCGCCGACTTGATCGTGCTTGCTGGGGGCACAGCCATCGAGAAAGCAGCAGCCGATGGGGTGCACCTTGTGACGGTGCCATTCCAACCAGGCCGCAGCGATGCAGGTTTAAAAGAGACAGACAGTGCCTCGTTTAATGCTCTGAAACCTCTTGCTGACGGCTTCAGAAATTGGAAACGGGCCGACTTACCCCTGCGCGATGAGGAGCTGTTGGTAGACAAAGCCCAACTTCTCTCACTCAGCGCCCCAGAGATGACCGTGCTGGTGGCAGGCCTGCGCGTGCTTGGCGCCAACACAGCCGGCAACCAGCAAGGCGTCTTCACAGACAGGCCTGGAGTTTTGAGCACAGATTTCTTCACCAATCTGCTCGACATGAGTACGGTTTGGACGCCAACCAATCACCAACAAGACAGCTACATCGGTTGTGATCGCAGCACTGGTGAGCAACGCTGGACGGCAAGCCGTGTTGATTTGGTGTTTGGATCGCACAGTCAACTGCGCGCCATTGCAGAGGTTTACGCCCAAAACGATGGTGAGAAGCGATTTATTGGAGATTTTGTAGCCGCTTGGGTGAAAGTTATGGAGCTCGATCGCTTTGATTTGCGCTGAGCTCATTCCTTAAAAAACCAGCCATAAAAACCAGCCATAAAAACCGGGCACAAAAAAGCCCCCTCCTTTTGGGAGGGGGCTTTCTAGTTCAGTTGATCTGAACTTTTAAGGGGTTCCAGATCAACCGATTGCAGGTGCTTGGAGAGCCACAGGTGTGGACTCAGCAGCTGCCAGGTCGAGGGGGAAGTTATGAGCGTTGCGCTCGTGCATCACTTCCATGCCGAGACCGGCACGGTTCAACACATCGGCCCAGGTGTTCAGGACGCGGCCCTGACCATCAAGGATGGACTGGTTGAAGTTGAAGCCGTTCAGGTTGAAGGCCATGGTTGAAACACCCATGGACGTGAACCAAATACCGACAACAGGCCAAGCACCCAGGAAGAAGTGAAGGCTACGGCTGTTATTGAAGGAGGCGTATTGGAAGATCAAGCGACCGAAGTAGCCGTGAGCTGCAACGATGTTGTAGGTCTCTTCTTCTTGGCCGAACTTGTAGCCGTAGTTCTGGGACTCGGTCTCGGTTGTTTCACGAACCAAGGAAGAGGTCACCAGTGAGCCGTGCATGGCGGAGAACAGTGAACCACCGAAGACACCAGCCACACCAAGCATGTGGAAGGGGTGCATCAGGATGTTGTGCTCAGCCTGGAAGACCAACATGTAGTTGAAGGTTCCAGAGATGCCCAGGGGCATGGCGTCAGAGAAAGAACCCTGACCGAAGGGGTAGACCAGGAAAACTGCCATGGCTGCAGACAGCGGAGCGCTGTATGCAACACAGATCCAAGGGCGCATGCCCAAGCGGTAGGAAAGTTCCCACTCACGTCCCATGTAGGCGTAGATGCCGATCAGGAAGTGGAAAACAACCAGCTGGTAGGTGCCGCCGTTGTAGAGCCACTCGTCGAGTGAGGCAGCTTCCCAGATTGGGTAGAAGTGCAAGCCGATGGCGTTGCTGGAAGGAACAACAGCACCAGAGATGATGTTGTTGCCATAAAGCAAGGAGCCAGCGACAGGCTCGCGAATGCCGTCGATATCAACCGGAGGGGCGGCGATAAAAGCGACGATGAAGCAAGTGGTAGCGGCAAGCAGACAAGGGATCATCAGCACACCAAACCAACCGACATAAATGCGGTTGTTGGTGTCTGTGACCCACTGACAAAAGTTTTGCCAGCTGCTTAAGCGACCGCTGCGAACGGCAGTTGCCATGAGAAAAGAATAAGAACGGGATCGATCAAACAATCCTCAAAAAAGGATCCATGATCAAAGTCAAGATGATGAAAAGGCCTCCACAGTTCAAGCAAACCAAACGGATCTCATCATCTCGACAACATTTTTCATGACAACTTCATGAACCATTCATGAAGTTGTGTCATGCACTGGCCACTGTCTGCGTCTTCAGCCATTCCTTTGCCTGATCAGCAAAACCAGGGAGATCCAAGCGTTCCCGCTCAGCCGCCTTGGCCACCAACAACGGGGCCTGACGTTTGAGCTCTTCCAGATCAGGCTGGGCAACTCCGGCATTCAGGGCCATCCAATCAGCCATGGATACCCCAACAACCCTTGTGAGATAGGCAGCGCTGAGGCCTTGAAGCAGCCCCGCCGCCAACCAGGTACCACCGTCCAATTTGGCCATGCCAAGCAGCGCCTGACCGCTCCACTCCACAACCCCTTGCCCAAGAGCGGCGGTCCCCAATTGGCGCGCCACGACCTGCAACACCTCAGAGCTCCAGGAGCAACCCCAAATTTGAGCCATTTCCTTCACCATCAAGCCGTTCACCACAGCCACACCAAGAAGATCAACGCTTGGGACAGGGGAGGCAATCACAACACCAGCCACAATCCACTGACTCCTTTGAAGCAGGGAGCGGAATCGCGCACGCCGCAACTGTTCCAGCTCTGCTTGCCAACGGCGATGAAGAGAGGTCAACAACCGTTGCTTGGTGATCTCGCGGCTCCGAGCCGGCTGAGCGAAATGACGTCGAACTGGAGACAAACCCCGCCGTAAATCAGCGGACTCTCCGCTCCAGAACAACAGTCGATCGCACCATGGCTTGGGTAACTGACAGGACAAAGCTTCCTGTCGTGCTTCACGCGAGTCCTGAAGAGAATCCTGGATAAGCAACCAAGCCGGGCGATCGGTGGGCAACTGTTCCAAGCGCAGAAGATCAGCTGCCCGGAGGGGCATCGGAAGTCCGTACAAAATCACATCGAGCGGCTCAAGCTCCTGAGGCCAGCTCCAAGCGTCGGCAACCACCGGTAAAGGCTTGGCAATGCATAGGTCAAGAGGATTGGCCCCTTGCAAAGCAGCTTGGAGCTCTGGAGTGCTCGGGTGGGTGGCTCCCTCACTGATCACCACTCCCACACTCAGGGGAGCCTGCTGAGCTTTCAAGCCATCAAGCTCCTGTTCTCGAGGTGATCGCAGACCTTCAAGACCCAGCGACAACTCAAGCTCGCTGAACTGCGCGAGCACCAACTCACAACGACGGATCCAGCCAGGGATGGAAGAAGGCTCTGAAAAAGAGGCGGGTTTGGAAGGACGGGTCAGCCACCAGGCGCCTGCACCAAGCACCAAAAATCCCGCGCCACCTCCAGGAAGATGCACTATGTCGCTCAATAACCAGCTACCAAAGGCCAAGGTCCCTCCAGCCAGAGCAAGTTTCCCTGCGATGGATGGAATCAGCTTGATGGTGCTGATTGATGGAACCGGCATCAGCACAGCAAATCCATAACTTGAGCTTTCCTAGCTCACCTTTCTAGTCAGGACCAGCACTTGCGCACCTATGACAACTGGCAGCCCCGACTCCGTCCCTTCCAGCGAGATCTCTGAGCTGGGAATTCATATGGTTGGGGGGTCTATAGCTGACATCGATGGCCCGCGATCGTCGTCATGAGGTCAAACGGGTCTTAATGGTGGCCCTCACCATCAACGTGACCATGACGTTGCTCAAGATGGTGGTGGGTCTAGCGAGCGGATCACTCGCTGTCATCGCAGACGCGATGCACAGCGCGACCGACGCCCTTTCAAGTTTGACCGGACTGATCACAAATGGGCTCTCGGATCCGAAACCGGATCGTGATCATCCCTATGGCCATCACAAATATGAAGGAATTGGAGCTCTGGCGGTGGCCGGTTTCATCTTCTTCACGGCGATCGAAATTCTGATCACGTCCGGCGAACGTCTCACGGAGGGGTTGCCCGAACTGCGGATCAATGCAACGGAGCTGTTGCTGCTCCTGCTCGTGCTCGTCTTCAACCTTCTGCTCGCAAGCTACGAGCGACGTCAGGGACGCCGATTAAACAGTCAATTGCTCTTAGCCGATGCCCACCACACCACGAGTGACATCTGGACCACTGTGATTGTGCTCGTGGGACTCACAGGAGCCTGGCTGCTCAAGATCAGCTGGCTCGACGTCGCCCTTGCCATGCCACTTGCCGTGCTTCTGATCCGTGTCTGCTGGCAAGTTTTACGCGACAACCTCCCCTGGCTTGTGGATCACATAGCCATTGCACCCGAAGCCATCAATGAGCAGGCGTTGGGTGTCCCTGGAGTCCTGAATTGCCATGACATCGCCAGCAGAGGAATCCTGGGACAACAAGTCTTTATTGACATGCACATGGTGGTGGATGTCGATGACCTGGTTGCGGCGCATCAAATCACGGAACGGGTCGAAGAGCGCCTGGAATCCCACTTCGGCCCCGTTCGCTGCACCATTCATCTCGAACCTCGGGACTACGCCGAGCAAGTGATCACCTTTCGTGGAACCCATGGATAAGCAAGGAGATCAAGAAAGGAGGCCTCTAGAAGTTCAATGATGCGTCACACTTGCGCCTGATTCCAGGCCTCGGGCCATGACTGATTCCAACCGCGATTCCCGTCAACAGGGCAGACAAGGTGAGGGCGGCGGGGGCTCCCGTGGCGGCCGCAATTCCGGCAGCCGAGAAGGGGGCGGATTCCGTATTCGACTCAGTGACAACGAAATGCGTGCGGTGAGAGCCCTACAAGAGGCTTTCAATCTGCGTTCAACCGTTGCGGTGCTGGGGTTTGCGGTTCGCACTCTTGCTCAAATGCTGGAGGACGGACAACTCACGGAGCTGGTCGCTCAGCAGAAAGCCCAGGGCGGCGGACGGCGATCCGACGATGGACGCGGAGAAGGCAATCGAGGGGAACGGAATCGGACACCACGTCCTGATCCTTTTGCACGACCAGCAAAACCCCAACCGCCTGCACCTGAGCCAGAAGCTGCTTCGGAGCCAGAAGCTGCAGCAGAACCAGAGACTGCTCCTGAAGAAGACGCTTCTTCAGACGCCAGCGCGAGTGATGCGACTGACACACAAGCGACTGACGACAACCCTGAGACAGGAGCCTGATCGATGGGGCGGCCGAGGGTTCTCTCCGGCGTTCAACCAACAGGGGCTCTTCATTTGGGCAACTGGTTGGGCGCCATTCGCAATTGGGTGGATTTGCAGCACGACAACGACACATTCTTTTGTGTCGTTGATCTGCATGCCGTCACCGTTCCACACCAACCGGATCGCTTAGCGGGGGACACCCTCAGCACTGCAGCCCTCTACCTGGCCTGCGGTCTTGATCCTGCTAAGTCCACCGTCTTTGTCCAAAGTCATGTCAAAGCTCACAGCGAGCTGTGCTGGCTTCTGAACTGCGTCACGCCCCTCAACTGGCTTGAGCGCATGATTCAGTTCAAGGAAAAGGCCGTGAAGCAAGGCGACAACGTGTCGGTAGGCCTTCTTGACTACCCAGTGCTGATGGCCGCCGACATCCTTTTGTATGACGCAGACCTTGTGCCTGTTGGCGAAGATCAGAAACAACATTTGGAATTGGCGCGCGACATCGCCCAACAACGCATCAACGCGCGCTTCGGCTCAGAGGATCAACCGCTACTACAGGTGCCCAAGCCCTTGATCATGCGCGAAGGGGCGAGGGTGATGAGCCTCACGGATGGCCGCAACAAGATGAGCAAAAGCGATCCAAACGACAACAGTCGGATCACCCTGCTTGATCCACCTGCCCTGATCACCAAAAAAATTAAACGCGCCAAAACGGACCCTCAAATGGGTCTTGAGTTCAGCAACCCTGATCGACCGGAAACCGACAACCTCCTAGGCCTCTACGCGCTGCTGAGTGGCAAAGGCCGGGCAGCCGCGGCCGCTGAATGTGCAGAGATGGGCTGGGGCACGTTCAAGCCCCTCCTGGCAGAGGCCGCCGTGAGTGCTCTTGAGCCGATCCAAAGCCGATACAACGAACTGATGAATGATCGCGCCGAGCTGGAGAACGTGCTGAAACAAGGCCGTGACCGGGCTGAAGGCGTGGCCACAGCCACCGTGGATCGCGTACGCAAAGCCATGGGCTTCCTGGCGACTTAATGATTGAAGGGACCTTTGAAAAGATTATCTAATGTTTAAAGCTTGCTGAGAAGTCTTGACGCCAAACCCGAGAAATGCCAGCAATAACCAGCCAAATCAGCGTGTCTCGCGAGTCTCAAGCAGGGATTAATTAAGTGTTTCTGCTCATGCACAACCAGCACTCACTCGTCAAGACCGGTCCCAAGCGCCTCGCCAAAGGCTTCCCATCCTGACGAAGGTGGCGGTTCCATTACGGAACATCACCTTTTGCTGAGCTCCTTCAACAAGCTGCCTCTTGCCGTCTTACCTGCTGTCCGCCAAGCCAGCGGTGTTGGTGTTCTCAGCGTGGGGTTGCTATTGGGTCTCGGACACAGCCTTCATGCCGAACGCTCCAGCGAAAGGGTTGAACAAGCAGAAGAAGTGGCATCAGCACTTCAACAGGACGTCAAGACGGATCACAAAGCCACTCCTTATTCGATCACTCCGGAACGACGTGCCCTGCTCAACACCATTCGCTACGCGGAAGGGACCTGGAAGGACGGCAAAGACCTTGGCTATCGCACCCTCTATGGAGGCGGCCAGTTTGAGGATCTCTCCAAACATCCAGAGAAGGTGGTCGTGAAGCGTTATGTCAGCGCCGCAGCAGGGGCCTATCAGTTTTTGCCAACCACCTGGCAAGAGGTTTCAGGTCGTTTGAAATTGCCTAGTTTTTCTCCAGAACACCAAGACCAAGCGGCTCTTCATCTGGTCAAGAGACGCGGAGCCCTCAACGAGGTGGACCAGAAAGGCTTAACAGCTGAAGCCATGAATAGCCTCGCTCCTGAATGGGCTTCCTTTCCCACCCATTCGGGACGCAGTGCCTACGGTCAGCCCGTCAAAACTCACGCTGAGCTAGCAAGTTTCTATTCAAAAAATCTGCAGAAGCTTCGTCAAGGCGCCTAGAGCGAGTTCTTCGCCTTCGCCTCCGAAACCCGGGCTGCGAGAGCCCAAACCTCGATCACGAGCTGATGCCAAGGAGTCATCGACTCCATCGAGATGGCCATCGCCGCCGGAGTGGCATTCACAAGGGCTCTAGTGGCCGTAATGGCCCGAAGCCCTTCATCAATGCGCACCCCCATCACTTCGCGTTCGTCCGGAGTCATCACGGAATCCGGGCATGACGCTAGAAGCTCCTGGCCACGCTTGAACCAGTGGTTGAAGTCGTTGAGCAAAGAGTCCAACAAGGATTCGAGCAGAGCATCCGCGTCCTGATTCATTGCTTGTTCAACGCACCCCCATAGGATGGCGGGCCTTGAACAGGAAACGGTGAGCAGCGTCGCAGCAACCACTCCAGCCCCTACCGCGCCTGTGGTTCTGCCCAAGACCAGCGACAGCGAGAACCTGCTGAAGATTCGCCACTCGATGAGCCATGTGATGGCCATGGCGGTTCAGAAGCTGTTTCCCCAAGCCCAAGTGACCATTGGTCCCTGGACTGAAACAGGCTTTTATTACGACTTCGATAATCCAGAACCCTTCACGGAAGCCGATCTCAAGGCGATCAAGAAGGAGATGGGAAAAATCATCGGCCGCAAGCTTCCGTTAGAGCGCATTGAAGTCAGTCGCGATGAGGCAGAACGTCGCATCAAGGCCCAAAACGAACCCTACAAACTGGAAATTCTCGAGCGCCTGGTCGAGCCAATCACGCTCTACACCCTGGGGGAACAGTGGTGGGATCTCTGTGCTGGCCCGCATGTGGCCAACACGAGCGAACTGAATCCAAAAGCCTTTGAGCTCGAAAGTGTGGCGGGTGCTTACTGGCGTGGTGACGAAACCAAGGCTCAGCTCCAACGTATTTACGGCACTGCATGGGAAACCGCCGAGCAACTGTCTGAGCACAGACGCCGCAAAGAAGAAGCACTCCGTCGGGATCACCGCCGCCTCGGCAAAGATCTCGATCTGTTCTCCATCGAAGACGAAGCGGGAGCCGGACTTGTGTTCTGGCATCCCCGGGGCGCACGCATGCGTCTGCTGATTGAAGACTTCTGGAAGCAAGCGCATTTCGAAGGGGATTACGAACTGCTGTACACGCCCCACGTCGCGGACATCAGTCTCTGGAAGACCTCAGGTCACCTCGACTTCTATGCGGAAAGCATGTTTGGCCCCATGGAGGTTGATGAGAGGCAGTACCAGCTCAAACCGATGAACTGTCCGTTCCACGTTTTGACCTACGCCAGCAAACTGCGCAGCTACCGAGAACTCCCGATCCGATGGGCGGAACTCGGAACTGTTTACCGCTATGAGCGACCTGGGGTGATGCATGGGCTCATGCGAGTGCGTGGCTTCACGCAAGACGATGCACACGTTTTCTGCCTACCAGAACAGATCAGTGATGAGATTTTGCGCATCCTCAATCTCACAGAAAGAATTCTGTCGACATTCGATTTCAGCAACTACGAGATCAACCTTTCCACCAAACCAGACAAAGCCATTGGCGATGACGCTGTCTGGGAACTCGCCACCAAAGGCCTGATCGAAGCTCTTGAGCGCAAGGGCTGGGACTACAAAATTGATGAGGGTGGCGGAGCCTTTTACGGACCCAAAATCGACCTGAAAATTGAGGATGCGATTGGGCGGATGTGGCAGTGCTCCACCATTCAGCTCGATTTCAACCTGCCTGAGCGTTTCGCCCTTGACTACATAGCTGCTGATGGCAGCAAACAGCGCCCGATCATGATTCACCGGGCCATCTTCGGGTCACTGGAACGGTTTTTCGGAATCATGACCGAAAACTATGCGGGAGATTTCCCGTTTTGGCTCGCTCCAGAACAGATCCGGCTGCTTCCCGTCACTGATGAAGTTCTGGGTTACGCGGAAGAACTGCAAACCCAGCTCAAAGCAGCTGGAATTCGCGCCAGCATTGACCGCAGTGGAGACCGCCTCGGGAAGCTGATCCGTACGGGTGAGCAGATGAAAATCCCAGTGCTCGCTGTGATTGGAGCCAAAGAAGCTGAACAGGGCGCTGCCAGCCTGCGCAGCCGCCGCGATGGAGACCTGGGTGTGATCACCAAGGAGCGTTTGATCTCAACAGCACAATCGGCAAACCAAGATCGGCAGGCATCGCTCTCTTTTGCCGGCAGTGGGAGCATCGGGGAATGAGCGATCCAGCCATCACGGCTCTGGCCGACCTCAATCGATTGCGCACGGCCCCAGCGCTTAGTGCGCGCGAGCGCAAGGATCTCAAAAGCGAACTCATCGCTGCGATGCAGCCTTTCGCCTGGTTCACGGTTGGCGTCATGGCCTCCTCGTCCACGGAAGCCATGCGCTGTCTTCGCGACCTTGAACTGGCGATGGGATGGCCTGCCATGCGACTCGAAGACGAAACGGACATTGACAGCGGCGTTTTTCTCAAAGCCAACCAATCCACCGGTTTCATTCGCATCCGAGAGGAGGCGGGACTGGGCGAAGGCGTCTTGATCAGCGGACATCAAAGCGAGTTGGCACAAGTTGGCTCACAGTCAGGGCCGACCTGGGGGCCGCTGCCTCTGGACCTTTTTCGAGACTGAGCGTTCCAGACACGCATCAAGACTTGTCGATTTCGAGCACAGCCATCAGCCTTGGGCTGAGATGCGCCGACAGATCCAATGCAGGCAACCACCTACCTGGCCGGGGATCTCGGTGGCACCAAAACGCTCTTAGCGATCTACAGCGATCAAAACGGCAAGCTGAAACAAGAGCATGTCCAGCGTTACGTGTCGGCAGAATGGACGTCTCTCGAATCGATGCTCAAGCACTTCCTGCAAACGAGCCCAGACACCAACGGCACGCCTCAAACCAGTTGCTTTGCCGTCGCAGGTCCGGTTAAAAACCGCGCTGCTGAACTCACCAATTTGGGGTGGAGCATCAGCCAGGAGTCGTTGCAACAATCGGCGGGTTTGGAGCGAGTTGAGCTCGTCAACGATTTCGCCGTTCTGATCTACGGCCTGCCGCATTTCAGCGACAGTCAGCAGATCACGCTTCAAGCCGGATCAGGATTGGATTCAGAAGGCAGCCAAGCCGAGCGAGGTCCCGTCGCCATTCTTGGAGCGGGAACAGGCTTGGGGATGGCTCGGGGACTTCCGAGCAAGACAGGCTTGATTGCGTTACCCAGCGAGGGGGGACACAGAGAGTTCGCTCCCCGTTGCAACGATGAATGGGCCCTTGTGCAATGGCTCAAGCGCGATCTCTCCCTCGAGCGAATCTCCGTGGAGAGAGTTGTCAGCGGAACCGGTTTGGGCCATGTCATGAACTGGATGCTCCAGCAGGCTGAGAACGCAACGCACCCGCTTCAAGAGAAAGCCAAGGCGTGGAGATACAACACACCAGACCAACCCGGCTATCACGATCTCCCCGCTTCCACATGCCAATACGCCCAAGCCGGCGACAGCATCGCGAACGCGGCGATGACGCTATGGCTCAGTGCCTACGGAGCAGCGGCCGGGGACCTGGCGCTCCAAGAATTGTGCACGGGTGGGCTCTGGATCGGTGGGGGCACAGCCGAAAAAAACCAAGCTGGTTTGAAGTCCATTCATTTCTTAAATTCCCTGCGCCAGAAAGGGCGGTTTAAGCCGTTTTTGGAAGGTTTGACAGTGCGTGCTGTCATTGATCCTGGCGCTGGTCTGTTTAGTGCTGCCTGCAGAGCACGAGAACTGGCTGAGTCGAGTGGGACACTGACTTGAGTGGAAACGCAGGGATGGCGCAGCCGCGTATCGGCCAAACAGTGGTGGTGGACGTTCCCGCTACCACCGCCAACATTGGCCCAGGATTCGACTGTCTAGGCGCTGCTCTGGATCTCAACAACCGTTTCACCATGCGCCGCATTGATGGCGATGGAGAGCGATTTGAACTGATTATCGAGGGACAGGAGGGGTCTCATCTACGGGGAGGACCAGACAACCTCGTGTATCGAGCCGCTCAGCGGGTCTGGAAAGCAGCCGGCCAGGAGCCCATCGCCATTGAGGCTCGCGTGCGTTTAGCCGTTCCTCCAGCCAGGGGGCTAGGCAGCAGCGCCACAGCCATCGTGGCGGGACTTGTGGGTGCCAATGCCTTGGTTGGAGAACCTCTCAGTCGAGAAAAACTGCTGGAGCTCGCCATTGATATCGAAGGACACCCAGACAACGTTGTGCCTTCGCTTCTGGGAGGACTGTGCATGACAGCCAAGGCTGCGTCTCAACGCTGGCGCGTGGTGCGTTGCGAATGGATGCACAGCATCAAGGCAGTCGTTGCGATCCCCGCCATTCGTCTCAGCACCAGCGAAGCGAGACGGGCCATGCCCAAATCGGTCCCCATCGGAGATGCAGTGGTCAACCTTGGTGCCCTCACCCTGCTGCTGCAAGGTCTAAGGACCGGAAACGGCGATTTGATCTCAGACGGAATGCATGATCGGTTGCATGAGCCCTATCGCTGGAGGCTCATCAAAGGCGGGCAGGAAGTCAAAGAAGCTGCCATAGCAGCTGGAGCCTGGGGATGTGCCATCAGCGGCGCAGGGCCAAGCATCTTGGCGCTGTGCGCAGAAGAGAGAGGACCAGCCGTGAGTCATGCCATGGTGAAGGCTTGGGAAGCGGCGGGCGTCGCTAGTCGCGCTCCACTGCTTAACCTTCAAACGGCTGGGAGCCACTGGCAGCCCAAAGAGGCTGGGTAAAATTACTCAGCACAGCCCCTGGGGCTGATAAGTTCAATCACAATCTTGCGAATGCCATGGACGCCAATTTGCCGCTGACGGCTGCGTCCCAGGCAGCGTTCCCCTGGCTCTCACTCATCGTTTTGCTTCCTGCAGCGATGGCTCTCTTGATGCCATTGCTTCCAGGAGACGACTCGCAGCAATCTCCTTTGCCGCGAAATCTGGCCATCGGCGTCCTCCTCGTCGATCTCGTCCTAATGCTGGTGGTCTTTAGCCGCCATTTCGACCCCAGCGATAGCAGTCTCCAACTCGTGGAACGCGTGAGCTGGGTTCCATCGATCGGTTTGGAATGGTCCCTCGGAGCCGATGGACTTTCAGCGCCACTTGTGGTGCTCAGCGGACTTGTCACGCTTTTATCCGTAGCCGCCAGCTGGAACGTTCAACACAAGACCAAGTTGTACTTCGGTCTTTTGCTCGTCCAAGCCTCAGCCCAAGGACTGGTCTTCCTCTCGCAGGATTTCCTGCTGTTCTTCCTCGCTTGGGAGCTGGAACTCGTCCCTGTGTATCTCCTGATTGCGATCTGGGGAGGAAGCAATCGTCAATATGCAGCCACAAAATTCATCCTCTACACCGCTGTCGCGTCCCTGCTGATCCTGATAAGCGGTCTTGCCCTGGCCCTCTCCGGAGACACGTTCACGCTCAACCTGTCTGAACTTGCTGCGCGTTCCCCTGGTGGAACATTCGGACTGCTCTGTTACCTCGGATTCTTGATTGGCTTCGGGGTGAAGTTACCGATGTTTCCTCTTCACACCTGGCTCCCTGACGCCCACGGAGAAGCCAATGCTCCTGTATCGATGCTGCTCGCTGGTGTGTTGTTGAAAATGGGCGGATATGCCCTGTTGCGCTTCAACGTTCAAATGCTTCCGGAAGCGCATCTTGTTCTTGCGCCAGCACTCATCGTTCTCGGCATCGTCAACATCATTTATGGAGCGTTGAACGCCTTCGCTCAAGACAATGTCAAACGGCGCATCGCCTGCAGCTCCGTTAGCCATATGGGCTTTGTGCTGCTTGGAATCGGTGCCGTGGATGCCCTCGGTCTGAGTGGTGCCATGCTCCAAATGATCAGTCACGGACTGATTGCAGCGGCCATGTTCTTCGTGACCGGCTGTTTTTACGAACGCACCAAAACCCTGTCTATCCCCAACATGGGCGGACTTGCCAAGGTGCTGCCAATCACCTTTGCCTTTTTTCTCGCCAGCTCCCTGGCATCCCTTGCCCTTCCAGGCATGAGCGGATTCATCAGTGAAATCACCATCTTCTTGGGCGTCACCAATCAGGAAAATTTCACCACCTTGTTCCGCGTCACCACCGTGGCCATTGCAGCGATTGGTCTGGTGCTCACCCCGATGTATCTGCTCTCCATGTGCAGGCGCGTGTTCTTCGGGCCACGAATCCCAGCTTTGGCCTTCATCGATGACATGCGGCCTAGAGAACTGGTAATCGGGCTCACCCTGATGGTTCCCACATTGGTGATTGGCGTTTGGCCCCGTATCGCCATGGATTTCTACGAAGCAGCCACCGATGCTCTCGCCAGTGATCTCGGCACTCATAGCCTGATTGCACTCACGACCCTGCTGCCGGCGGGCTGACAGCGATGACCAAACCAGAACTCTTGCGCGGACATGGCTTACCGCGCTTCGAGGCCATCGATGCATCCCAGGTAAAAGCGCATATCCCAGCCCTGATCCAGGAATTGGAAGATCAGCTGAGCATGCTGGAATCCACTCTTCAGCAACGCTTGTCTGACAACACACCGCTGAGCTGGGATGAGGTGATGACACCCCTTCACCTGCTTGGGGAACGCTTGCGCTGGAGCTGGGGGGTGGTGAGCCATCTCAACGGCGTCTGCAACAGTCCTGAGCTGCGCGAAGCCCATGCGGCGCAGCAACCCGATGTCGTGCGTTTCAGCAACCGCGCTGGGCAGAGCCAAGTCATCCACCAAGCACTGGAAAGGCTTCAACAGAACCCCAGTCATCCGTTGGACTCCACCCAAACCCGGATCCTTGATGCCGAGCTGCTGTCGATGCGCCATCGAGGAGTGGGTTTGAACGGAGCTGCCCAAAAGTCCTTCAATGAAGCCAGCGAACAACTCGCATCCCTGTCCACCCGATTCAGCAATCACGTTCTCGATGCCACCCAAGGCTGGACCCTTTTGGTGCATGACGCTGACCAACTCAAGGGCATACCAGAACGGGCCCTGCAAGCTTTGGCGGCTGCCGCCAAAGCTGCTGGAGATCAACATCGCGATGGACAAGAGCCCACAGCCTTGGAAGGGCCTTGGCGTCTGGGCCTCGATATGCCCCGATACCTCCCCGTACTGACCCATGCCGACAACCGCCATCTGAGAGAAACGGTTTACAGGGCTCAGGTGAGTCGGGCGAGCTCTGGAGAACTCGACAACACTCCTCTCATCGAGGAAATCCTGGACCTGAGGTCCCATCAAGCAGCACGGCTGGGCTATCAAAACTGGGCTGAGAAAAGCCTGGCTTCAAAAATGGCTGACAACGTCGAAGCCGTTGAAAGGCTTCTCGAAGAACTTCGCGTTGCCGCCCTGCCCGTCGCGGAACGAGAGATTGAAGAATTGAGGGACTGTGCCCGTCGTCATGGCGCAACAGAAGCTGATGCTTTCAGCGCCTGGGATGTGAGCTACTGGGCAGAGAAACTTCGTCAAGAGCGATTCAATCTCAATCAAGAAGCGTTGCGTCCATGGTTCCCACTGCCACAAGTGCTCGATGGCCTGTTCCATCTTTGCGAACGTTTGTTCTCCATCCAGATTGAAGCTGCTGATGGCGAAGCACCGATCTGGCATCAGGATGTGCGCTTTTTCCGAGTGAGCGATCAAGAGGGGAAGCCACTCGCAGCCTTTTATCTCGATCCCTTCAGCAGACCCGCCAGCAAACGAGGTGGAGCCTGGATGGATGAATGTCTGAACCGGTCTCGCAATTCTGAAGGTGAGATCACCCACCCTGTGGCCTATCTGATTTGCAATCAGACCCCTCCCGCCGGAGACATTCCAAGCCTGATGAGTTTTGAAGAGGTAGAGACCCTCTTCCATGAGTTTGGCCACGGCCTTCAACACATGCTCACCACGGTGGAACATCCCCAAGCCGCAGGCATCAACAATGTGGAATGGGACGCGGTGGAACTACCCAGTCAGTTCATGGAGAACTGGTGCCTTGATCGCCAAACCTTGATGGGAATGGCCCGTCATTGGAAAACAGGGGAGCCATTGCCTGAAGAGGACTACAACAAACTGCGCAACAGCC
Source organism: Synechococcus sp. WH 8016 (assembly GCF_000230675.1). NCBI lineage: Bacteria > Bacillati > Cyanobacteriota > Cyanophyceae > Synechococcales > Synechococcaceae > Synechococcus > Synechococcus sp. WH 8016. The sequence continues at coordinate 931,524 of NZ_AGIK01000001.1, forward strand.
GCACCTTCATGCAGGGATGCGGAACGCTCCGCCAGGTTCATTTCGCCTTGACTGATCTACGTCTTCACAGCGTTTGGAGCCCCGAGCTTGGTCAATCCCCGGATGCCTTCAGACGGTCGATCGCAGAGACCACAACCGTGTTGCCACCGATTCCGGAAGACCGATTCCTTTGCGCCTTTGGCCATATTTTTGCTGGTGGTTACTCCGCTGGTTACTACTCCTACAAGTGGGCAGAGGTCTTAAGTGCCGATGCTTTTGCCGCTTTTGAGGAAGTGGGACTCGATCAGGAAGAGGACATCCAAGCCACCGGTCAACGCTTCCGAAACACGGTTTTGAGCCTCGGTGGCAGTCAAAGACCAGCGGATGTCTACAAGTCTTTCAGGGGGCGAACAGCCAGCACTGAGGCATTAATTCGCCACTCCGGCTTGGCAGTAGCAGGTCGTTGAGCTTGCAGGCATGGAGCATGACCTGCTTGCGCTGAGTTCCAGCTGGAACCTCTCTCAATCGGCCCATGTGCGGCTGATATCGCTGGAAGAGGCCCTTGAGCGCGGCAGTTTGAAAAAAGGGATTAGCCGTCGAGATTTTCTTGCGTTGATCCTTCATGACATTCAGCATCAACGCTTGCTCCCTCTACTCGCCATGCTGCCTCGGCGCTGGAGGCAGGAACCTGCCTCACTGCCGGAACAGCTGAGAGGCCTAGGACTCTTGCTTGGAGAGGGCCTGATCAGTCCGCTACTCCTTGCTGCATTCGCTGATGACTTACAGCACTTGCTACCTCCGAGCAAAAGCCCAAGCCGCTCAGCCTTAGATCGTTGGTGCCAGCGCTCTTGCAACGATCCTGGCCGCAGCCCATGGTCACTGCCCGATGGACTGGACACATGGAAATCGCAAGCCGCTGCATTCCTCCAGTCGCAAACCAAACCAAGCCAAGCAAAGCCTCGATTAGGGCTAGCGGCAGTGACCTCACTCGGGGGTGAGATTGCCTGGTGCAATCAGGGACTCTCCTATCTGCAGTCCATCGAGGCCAGACATCGGAACCAGCAAATGGCGCAAGTATTCAACGTTCTTGGAAGCAACGTTCTTGGGAGCCACCTGCCGGATCAACAGGGTGGCAACGTCGAGATCTATCAATTCGAAGGTCAGTCCTGCGGGAAGGACCTCATTCATTGCCTTCAAGCCAAAGGATGGACATGCCAGGCGAGAGTGCGCACCAGCGTGGCCAGCTTCGGGCTGGGAGCGAGTGCACCCAGTGCTGACGACAAGCATTGGGATCAAATCCCTCTTGCGGTTCCTTACCGAACGGGCTTGCAAGAGATCGACCAAACAGAGATCCATGCCTTGCTCCCCCACGCCTGCCTCGAAATGGAATTACAACCGCCAGAGGGTGAGGCAGTTCTGCTGCAGTACTACCAAGGCACAGAGGGTCTAAATGGCTGGGCCGCCATGAATGACTTGGATCGACCATGGCAAAACGGACGCTCCAACGGCACCGTCCGATACGGCCCAACCGTCTTTCGCGATCAACAACTTTCCGACGCCATTGATCTCTGCGAACTGATGGGCGCCATTCACAACAGCGAGGCCAGCATGGAGAACCTCCATCTCGGCGGATACGGAGCGATTGGCTTCTGCATCGACTCCACCGCGCTGCTGGAACAGGCGCTGACAGGGAGGACCAACCTGTTTCCACTCACGCTCGGAGGGTTATGGCGAGAACGGCTCAGAGCACAGCTGCATCACTTACTCGAGCAGAACATGCAGCCGAATGATGATGCGGTAGATCGCTACAAACGGGCCCTAGAAGAGATGCCTCAAGACGTTTATCACAATTCAGAGACCCGAAAAGATGCCAAGAGACGCCTTCTTGCGAGTCAACCGACGCAATCACCGTTCTTACTCATCCAACATCTCAACCTGAAGGGGCGCCAACCAAACTGCGTTCAAGTTCACGACAAATTGCAGCAACAACCTTATGGCGAAACGCCACACTAAAAGGTCCTGACGAACCGTTATGACTCATACGATCAATTTGGTAACGATGCAAGGAATGCGATCGCTGCCAACGATTCCAATTTGTAAGGGGCAATAAACTCAAGCGTCCGGGATAGGCGAGACGACCGAAAGCAGCAACAGGATCTTTGCTTCCAACAACCATCGCCACATCCTGAATACTTTCCAGAGCAGCATTGCCGCTAAACACCCCACAGACAGTAATCACTTGAACAGGACTGCAGCAAAGCTTTTGCAAGATTTCAGCAGTGCCAATAGCCATTTCAGCTCCGCCACTGTAACCAACCAAAACCACGCGAGATGCGTGCGAAGGATGAAAATCTAACCGCTCTAATCGTCGTGCAATTTTCAGAGCCAATTCATAATTCATGACAGGCCCATAACGACGATCAGACGAAATACCGACCTTAATAACATTATTTGCCTGAATACAAAACGCACAAATAAACCGAACAAAAGCGTTGGCATGATGCTCTTGAAGAGCAAACAATCGCTGCCAAAACCACCGGGAGTAAGAAGCAGCACGAAGACCAACATCCGTGATGGTATAAGCCTCAATCCCTTTCACTAACAGGGAATCATTGGCAATTTCAGATTCTAAGCAATTGAGAAACTCCTGAACTCTCGGCGGATGACTCTCTTCGCTTTGATGAATGCCATCGAGATACACCAAGAAATGGCGATGCACCGACCGCTTCTCTTCATTCCCAACAAACAAACCGCTGGCATCTGGAAAACTTTGCATCCACCCTTCCCAGAACACAAAATCAACCATCACCGAATACACACCCACCAAAGCCAAGACAACAACAATCACTCCTCCCGACACACCTAGAAGCTCTAAGAGAGACCCTGATTGCAGAAGAGAAGCTGCATCCCTCCGCACCACACCAACACCGATCAGCATCAAGATGCCCACCAAGATCAACACAGCAATCAGGACACGAGCCCCAAGACGAATGCTGTGCCTATGAGCGTGGACAACGGCGTTGCTTTTAGTCATCGCTGGATTTGGAGAGCAACTTCTTTCGCCAATGTGTCATAACTCGATCGCCATCTTTGCGAGAACAAAGCCCCTACAAGCATCAAAGCAATCACATAACCAGGAAGGCAAACAAATAGGGCGTGAAGAAAAGGAATTCCGTACATGGCATTAATTAAAACCACCATATTGAGATGCATCCAAGCAAGAAGTGTGACGGCAATCAGATCACTCACGTAAGGAGCTGCAACCAGTACATAAAAAAGGCCAGGCCAGAGTGCCACAGCCATCCGATTCCCAAAAGCAATGGGCTGTAAGGGGACCCCTTCCATCAAAGCCAGCATCAAACAATGACAAATAAGGCATAGCAAAAGAGCCAGGCTAAGAACGAGCGCATCCACCACCATGTGAAAAAAGATTTGCCTGGGCGTCAGTCGATTGGCAAGCAGAGAGAACAGATGGGACGCAGACATTGAAAAGCCGACAGCCACAAGAAGGCCCACACCTGTGTCAAGGGCCAGAAGAATCTGGCCCATCGAAACCAACTGCTCGTTAAGTTGCTGAATCATCAGCTCAGGAACGCTGAACTTGAGAACGCTGAACTTGAGGACGATTTACAATCCACACCACCATGATGGAAAGGACGGCACAGTAGAAACACCAAACAGAATTAAATGTTGCGCTATAGGTAATCCAGGTAAGGAAGATCGAGACAAAAATCAGCACGCCAAATAATTTCACAGCTCGATCACTAACCGCGACCAGGGGGAGAACAATAAAGCCCCAGTAAACAAGCTCACCAACAGGCTCTGTATTCACAAAATTATGGAAGATACTTTGCAGATTCGAAACGTCATACATCAATCGACCGTTACTAAATACGGACGGCTGAAGAGCTGGGGGATTGAGCAACAAAGGAACATAGAAAAAGATACCCAAAACGGTTGCAACAATGGCCACCCATTTCAAACGTCTTTGTAGACCAACTGAATCTGTCGTTCGACTAATAGACCAAGCGCTCCATGGAATCCAAATCATCCAAAAACAATAAGCAAAGAATAAAAATCCAAGACCAGCTATAGATGTCAACGGTTCAATCTTTCCACCGACGATTCCAGTCCACTCCAGACCCTCTACAAATTGCTGAACACCAAAAAAGAAAGGCACGAGTGCTAATCGTTTATATCCAGGTTGTTCAGCCTTAGAGGCAAGGTGATGGGAATACAGCCCTAAGGGCATGAGGACCGCAGACGCCGTGAAACTCGCAGAAGCCGAGAAGCACATGAGTTTTAAGCAAAATCAACGAACGACCAAGCTTGTCCACATACGCCAGAGTTGTCAGTCAATCAATGAAGAAGTGCTTCGATTAGTAGATCAAGCGATCTGGGATGTGACATCAACTGCTGATGCGTCCAGACGGGCACAGCTGAGCTCTTCCCAATTGGAAGCACGGCTTGCCACCCAGGGCACACCATGAGATCCCAACGGCAAAAGAAGCTGATGCACTCCACAGCCTGCAAGTCGAAATAATTCCCATTCAAAGAGCGCAGCAGGGGACTACCACGCTTCATGTCTGCCAAACCAGCGAACAACCAGGCTGGAACGCACTGGGCGGTGAGTGTTCCCTGTTGGGGGCTACCGACGCTAAGGAACCGATGCGTTCGCTTGGCACCTCCCAACTCTTGGAGCCAAGTCCGAGCAATCACCCCACCCATGGAAAAACCAAGAATGTCAATCGACGTCTCCAGTCCCCACCGTTCTTGAATCAGGCCATCCAGCTGCTGAGCGAGCTGGCGAAGAGGGGTCGCACCAAAGCGATGGGGCAAATGGGGAGACATCACCGGACGATCTTGACCTTCAAGACGACGCTCCAGACGAGAGAACAGCCGAGGCGTATCAAGAAGACCGTGCACTAAAACGAGAGGCCGGCTGGAAGCTTCAGATGGCATCAATGGCCCTGCTCAGCTGACCAGTTGCGCCGACGCTCCAGCGCGACAGCACCTGTAAAACCAGCAATCGGAGGCTGGCACTTCTGGAGGACCAGGTGCATAGGCAAGGGACCATAAAGACGTTCTAGAACCTCAAAGATCTCCTCACTGAAACGCTCGATGGTGAGGCAACACAAATCTCTGGCCAACTCCTGAAGTGCCAGCACTGCCAGGCTGTAATCAGCGGTCGCGCTGAGATCGTCCGACCTCGCCGATTCACTGAGATCTAAACCCAACGAGATATCGAGCTGAAACCATTGACCATCCCGTCGTTCATGGTCCAGCACTCCAACATGAGCCCAGAGGCGGAGATCTCGGATATGGATCAAATCCATAGCTATCAGGTTGTAGCGGTTGGTAAATCGCGGTGGCTGAACTGTGCGCGCCCACCAGCAAAATCCGCAGCAAGGTGCCCCTCACCACGCAATCGGTAGCGATAGGTCACCAACCCTTCCAACCCGACAGGTCCGCGCGGGGGCAAGGTCTGGGTGCTGATGCCAACTTCTGCGCCAAAGCCATAGCGGAAACCATCCGCAAAACGGGTTGAGCAATTGTGATAGACACCAGCGCTATCCACGGCCCGCAAGAACCGTTCTGCGGTGTCTTGATTGACCGTCGCAATCGCCTCCGTATGGCGTGAGCCATACCTCTGAATGTGTTCGAGGGCCTCGTCGAAATCCTTCACCACTCGCACAGCAAGCACGAGATCCAGATACTCCTCACTCCAATCTTCGCTGGTTGCAGCCTGCTCCACCCCAAAGCCTCGACTGGTCTCATCGCCACGCAAGCAGACACCAGCATTTTTAAAAGCAGGAACAGCCTCTTTCAGAAAGCTCGGCGCAATTTTCTGATGCACCAGGAGCGTCTCGATCGCATTACAAGCCGCCGGATACTGGGTTTTGCTGTCGATCGCAATGCGCAAGGCCTGTGCGCAATCAACCTCTTTGTCCACATATAGATGGCAAACACCATCGGCATGGCCAAGAACCGGAATTCGGGTGTTGTCCTGAATGAAACGAACCAGCTCGTTGCTACCCCGGGGAATAATCAAATCCACAAGACCATCGAGGCGAAGCAAAGCCAAGCTCTCCGCTCGGGTTGTGAGTAAATCCAACGCATCAGCAGACACCGATGTGCCAGCCAAGCCCTCTTTCAACGCCTGCATCACAGCTTGATTCGTGCACTTGGCCTCGCTGCCACCCTTCAGGATTGCGCCATTGCCTGAGCGAATGGCAAGGGCAGCGATTTGGATCACCGCATCAGGCCTGGCCTCAAAAATCACCCCTAAAACTCCAAGGGGCACCGTGACGCGCTCCAACACCAACCCATCGGCAAGCTCGCGATGCAATTGCCTGGCCCCCAGAGGGTCATGCAGTTCCGACAATTGACGAACGCCATCAATGGCTCCAGCCAGTTTGCCCGCGTCCAATTTGAGACGAGCCACCAACGCAGGAGCCAAACCATCCGCGGAAGCCTGAGCGAGATCGTCCGCATTGGCAGCAACGATGAGATCGGCTTGGGCCTCCAGAGACGCGGCCATCGCCATCAGCGCCTGTTGACGCTGTTGGTTGGAACTCTGACCCAAACCAACAGCGGCACGCCGAACGGCTGTAGCCAAGCGCAAAAGATCAGCTGATGGTTCTGGCACACCCTGACTGTTCATCGTCGCGCGCGTGTTCTTTGCTTCATCATCTCGTTTCACGTCACGTCAAGCGTTCGATTGCTAATCGGGCTGCGCCAAGTCGGCCTGCACCGTTACCGAGCGCACAGACGTCAATACGCAGACCTTGACGACTCATGGCCTGAACCCTTTGAGCAACCTCCTTGCGCACGGAAGGCAGGAAATGGGTCGCAGCGCCAGAAATCCCGCCACCCACCAGCACCAGTTCTGGCGTGAACATGTAAACCAACGAGCTGATCCCTACGCCAAGAGTGCTCCCATAACGGGACCACACCGCTTGGGCTTCCGCATCACCATTCGCGGCCAAAGCTGCCAATTCGACTGGATCTCCATCCCACAACCTCCTCAACGCCGAGATGCTGGCGAATTGTTCGAGACTGCCTCGATTGCCGCTGTTGCAGGGTGGCCCCTCGGGATCGAGACCGATCAGACCCGGCTCGGCCGCGGCCCCATTGTGTCCCGTGAATAGCTGGCCGAATAGCATGACCCCTCCGCCCACACCAGTTCCGAGAGTGAGCATCACCACATCGGAATACCCCTTGGCCGCCCCCTTCCATGCCTCTCCGACCAATGCACAGTTGCCATCGTTGGCGAGAGTGACCCGACGCTGGAGACGAGGCTCAAGCCAATCGGCAAGCGGAACCTCCTCCCAGCCAGGCAAGTTGATGCAAACCCTCGCCACACGGGCCTCCACATCCATCGGACCCGGCAACCCAATCCCAACGATCGAGGCGCGACGATCAGGATCCAAGGCTTCAATCGCCTCTACCAAGGCAACACAAACAGCACCTGGCGTAGCCGGCTGAGGGGTCTGCAGCTGCTGATCCTCAAGAAGATGACCATCGATTGAGAAGCGACCTAACTTAATGGCCGTTCCACCCAAATCGATTCCAATCACTTCAGGAGGATTCATCATTTAAAAGCGGAAGAAAAGCTGCAATTGGCTTTGCCAAGTACCTTGCGTATCAACAGAACCTGAAATGCTTAATTTTTGGTCTATTTGATAACTAAGGCTTCCCTGAGGAGGAATATCATTGCGATTAGGCGCAGCCAATATGGACAAGTCAAAACGATCAGAAACATTCACTCCAAAATCGGTCACAATTGCCATTTGTGGTGGAACACGCCCTGACACTCGCTCGCCATCGTTATCAACTACAGGCGTAACATAAGTAGGATAAAGAGCAAATTGAAGCCTCTGATTAAAAGCATCAGTAAACGTTCCCAATAATGGTGAAAGCAAAGATTGACCAAGCACCGCGGCTAAAGCAGTCCCTGCACCTGCACCAGTAAGCCCAGCTAACGAGTTACCGCCAATCAAACCAAGCAACTGGGTCTGCGACATTGGAGGAGAACTTCTTAGACGAATACTATTAGAGAGAAGATTGGCTGGACCTTCAGCTTGAAGATTCACTTTCACTAAACGTAATTGACCTCCAGCACCAAGGGCACCTGTGCCATTGGTATCAAAAACAGTTGTGGTTGAGGGATTATTGCCAACACCCAGATTAACGCTATCTGAGACACTAGTCTCCATTGCAATGTCCACATAAGGGATCAGCCCCTGCGAAGGAGTAAAGACTGCCACATTCGGAGCTTTGCGATCCAAATTAAAGGTACTGGTAAACATCGAAACCCGCCCTGAAAGCAATTGCAAGACGCCTCGCAACTCAATATCTGAATCCAAAGGACCATTCACTGTGATCAATCCCGCCGTCGTAAAGTTAGCTATAGGTTGCACTTGAACCTTTAAGCGAGGGCCAAACTTTACCCTGAAATCATTAAAGTTAACGAAGGGCAAATCAGGCACCGATGCTTTAACGCTTCTGCTTGGGTCTTCCTCAATATTTGGACCAAGCAATACAAGAGGCTCCTTGAAATTCCAATCTTCTTCAAGCAGATCATTTACTGAAACCAAAGGTCCAGAGACCACCTGATCTTCTTTCTGACCACTGTTACCATTATTTAATCTTAATCTAGAGAACATTGATTGTTGCGGAGTAATCGCCCCTTCACTCAACTGAAGATTCCCTTGGAAATCAGGACTCACCAATGCACCACTCACGCGAAGATCAGCAGCAATCGCTAGGTCAGCCGTGGGCACCTTGATTCGGGCCTTTTCAATGGTGATGGCCAAAGGAACGTCTTCAGGCGCAGGCTTAAACAACGCCAGAGCACCACTGGCCTGAAGGATGCCAGAGGAACCAATTTTCCCCTTGAGTTCTTGTACCTCAAGGCGATCAAAATCGAAGACAACAGAAGTATTGACCTTGCTGACAATTTGGTCCTGAACAACAAATTTCCCGTCTTTCATCACGATGAATCCATTGGCCTCAGGGGCCCGAAGACTGCCTCCAATTAACAGTCTCAGATCAGTATCTCCCTGATTCCAAGCCACCACATCTCTCGAAAATCCAGCCAGGAAGTGAAGACCATCACCATGACTTTCCACCCGAACGTCTAAGGGGCGATCAGGCGTTAAGGGAACTTGCCCAATCACTGTCAGTGGCTCATCAGCCCCCTCTGCCCGCAAAGCCAAATCAAGCTGCAACGTCTCGTTGGAGAACAAAATCTGACCGCGATCAAGGGCAATCGGTTCCTGACCTACGCGTGCCTTCTCAAGCACAAGCTCGGTTGTCAGTACTGGTGAGCCTTCCCCCAAGCGATAGCTACCCGTAAGCCCAAGAGCCCCTTGCAGAGCAGAGGGAACCGGAGCCACCAGTGCAAGAAGGCTGAACGGCAGATGAACCAATGAAAAGCTGCCCTCGCCTGAAGAAAGAGGCCCCTTGAGCTCAGCGATGAACGGTTTCACCTGCAGAGCGATGTCTTCATCTTCACCATCGATCCAAAGATGACCACGCGCGGTGAGATCAATGTCGAGGCTATTGAGGTTTGGCCCCTGAAGATCAATCACAGCATCCACTTGCCCCCTTAGATCTTCAGGATGAAACGCTTCTTTCTCCCTGCGATCTCGACGGGCATCATCAAGGGCCCGTTGGGATCGCCTAAGCGCCTTCAACTGCCCATCCAGAGAGCCACCAAAGGTGTTGACCAGCAAGGTGCCTAAATCCGTGGCATCGCCCTGATCAGCAGGAAGTGACTGGGACAGCTGGGGGAGGCTGAGCGCACTGGCCGTTAGCCAGCGTGCACTGAGACCACGCGCCTGAATCTCGGCGTTGAGTCCAGCATTCCGATATCCATCAGCCTCAAACGTGATCTGTCCGCTATCGCGCGGCAACAGTTCCCCGCTGATGTCATAGCGATCATTTTTGTACTGAACCGTCATCAGGGCCTGGCGTAACTGGATCCCCAGCAATCCCGGTTGGGCAAGCTTCAGGTCGGCCGACATGCTCCAGGGCTGCAAACTCAAATCACCGGAACCACTCAAACGGCCATACACCCCTTCCCAACGCTGTTTTGGAGGCAACACCAACTCCAAACCATCCACACTCAGATCGTTCGCTGTCCAGCGATAGAGGGCAGGACTACCGCTGATCTGCAGCTCACCTTTCCTGCGCTGCAGGCGCACGGTTTCTGGCAACCAATTGCGCCCAAGTTGAGCATCCAATGAGCCAGGAATCACGGCTCCAACGGAGGCCATCTGGAGCTGACCGCCACCACCAGGTCGTCCTTCAAAGCGGCCTTGCCAACGTTCAACAAGACGAATAGCTCCCGCACGAGGGCTATGAACTTCGATCTGAAGATCAGGCTGTAACGACTGAAGAGGACCACGGACCTCCCCTTCGGCCGCAATCGTGCCATCCATCTCCGTCCCAATCAGAGAACCGATCCTGCTGAGCGGATAGGCCTGTAAGCGCAGATTGGATTCCAACGCGCCAACTTGCAGCCCACCTTTCCCGAGTTGAAGGGGCAAGACAGCATCAGCATTGAACTGAGGGCTCGTGAAGCGGTTCAGAGTCAACAAACCCTGCTCTGAAGACCAACCGGCCTTGAGCGACCAATGGTCAAGCAAGGGATTGCTCTCCTGGTTGAGCGCCAACTGAAGTTGAGGCGAGAGGCTGGGGCCAAACAGGCGCAACTCCCCCTTTAAAGGAGCCTTCGTGCCCAACAGCTCAGGAATCAAGGGCAGGCCCTTCCAGGCTTTCCCGACCACTTGCAGCTGCTTTGTCTTGACATCCAGCAGCGGAAACAAGGAACCCTGTGCCTTGATTGAGGCACCGGATGCTTCTAGAGAAAGGTTTTCAAGCCTGGCTTTCCATGCTTTCGGGCGACGCCCATCTCCGCGCACCTGCAGATCAATGGCAACGGGTTGATCCAGGACCTTGGCCTCTGGAAGTCTCCATTTTCCTGCAAGTTTGAAACGGGGCTGAGACCAGTCACCATCAAGGCTTAGAGCCAACTGATTGTCCTGGTTCAGCTCCTTCAAGGTGGCGCTTAAATCAAAGCGCTTATTGAGGTGAACCCGACCGCCCAGGTCGGCCCTGTAGGAGCCGTAACGCCACTGACTGCGTGGAATCGTGAGTCGATCTCGATCACAATTAAGACGCAATTGTTGCGATGCAAGTGCGTGCTGAAGCGGCTTGCCGCTAACGGTCAAGCCCACAACAGAGAGGCCACCCCCACAGCTGATTTGCCCTCGATTCCAATCAAAACTGAGATCACCACCCACCTGGCCCCCCAGCTCGATGGGCTGCGCCATCGGAAGCAACCCTTGCAAGCGGTTAAGGCGAATCCGCTTCAGTTGCGTGGTGAGCAGAAATTCAGGACGATCCCAGTGAGCACGCCCCTTTAGCTTCACCGTGCCTCGATCGGGCAGAGCGATTTGAAAGGCACCATCGGCCCATTTCTCATTGAGACGAAGACGCGCGGCTCCCGCCAAGGAGAGCTGAAGGTCAGAGGGCTCAACACGAATGTTGGCTGGATCGATGAGCCGCACACGAAGGTCGACGCGATGAAGGAACTCATTATTTGCCCGAGGGCCTGGCACCCAAAACTGTCCTTGTTGGTTGCGGTTGAGATTGAGTTTTGTCCCCTTCAGTCGGGCGACGACCACCAGCCGCAAGTGGCGAATGCTGGAGAGGGGATCAATCCCCAGGGTGAGTTTCTGCACACGCAGGGTCGACGCATCCTTCGTTCCAGGAAGAATCGTGATCGGTCCAATTCCGATTCCATCGAGCCCAAGTCCGCGATAAGGGCCAATCTCAATCGGATGCCCCAGAGGGACGGAAAATTGCTGTTCCAGGGAGGGACGCAAGCCATTGATGGCTCGTGCAATCAAGCGGTCAGCACTGAACCAAACGGCAGCAGCCACAACTGTGAGCCCCAGTCCAGAGATCACCACTCGTGGAGCCATCGCGCCTTTGCCTGTGCTCCGCATTGATGACCGTCATCCCAGCCAAGGTCGACGCAATATAGAGAGGAGATTTGTCCCTAACCAGCCCATGCCGCTTCCGGAATTATTGGAGGTATCCAGCAAATGGCTGGCCTGGAGTGGCCTGGGCCTCTCCGTTCTTACCGTGGTTGCCTTCGTAACCCGTTGGGGGCTGCGTTTTCGGCTTGTAGGCGTCAGTAGTTTCACGTTCTTGTTAGCCGTGAGCTGCTGGGCTTTTTCGATCAGTTATTCGCCCCCGGTGCGCATTGAAGGTGCTGTGCAGGTGCCGATTGTGTTTGATAACGGCACCGACCTCGTCGTGGCACAGGCTTCCAGTGGCTTTGCACAAGAAGCCATCACCCCCACCCTGAACCAAATCGCTGCGAACCTCCGCCCCGGAGGTCGCAACATGGAGGTCCGTGTTCGACTTCGGCAACTTCAAACCGAGAGCAAGGGCAGCTCAAGACCCGTGGTGCTTGGGGAAACCAAACGGGACTTCAGCCAGGGATGAGCGCAACTGCCCCTCTCCGTGGATTACCGCAAGGTTTTCGCGATGAACAACGGGATCTAACACAAGCTGGCATTACCAACTGGGGACAGCTAAGCGATCTGACAGATCAAAAGCTGAGCCGTCTTGTCGCCACTGGACGATCCACAGCACGAAACCTCAAACGTCTCCGCGGCATCGCTGATTTGGTGTGTTGTTTGGAACTTGCGCCAGCCGACGCGGCCCTATTGATGCACGCAGGCTTTGCCACAGTCGCGGCGATCGCAGGCTCTTCCCCGCAGGACATTACGAACCGGACCGGGCGTTTGGAACGCCAGTTGGGGAGTGGCAGAGCTCCGGTTGTGGATTTGGCGATAGCCAAACAGTGGATCCTGCGAGCC